>JAEWSG010000098.1 GCA_023398495.1 Bacillota bacterium | reverse complement strand
ACGAGGAAAGGGAGAGCATTGTTTGAGCGAAGCGAGTTTTGCTCGACCCCGAGGAGTATTTACAAGCTCTAGACTGCGAAACTTAAGTTTCTGGAATATTTTTCTTCATATTTGTTATATGCACCCGGTTAATATTGTTTAGCATTTTCCTGTTGTAAAATCTCTGAGCATTTTATAGAATATAAATAAATAAAAGAATAAGGGGGTATGTGCGTGGAGATCAAATTTGGTGAAATAATCAAGGCAAAACGCGAGGAAAAGTGTTATTCCCTCATGGATTTTGCAAAGGTTGTCGGAATATCTGCAGGATATCTTTCACAATTGGAGAATGGACGCAAAGCTAACCCTAATCTTGAAATAGTACTTAAGATAATTAAAGAGCTTGAAATTGATATTGATATGCTTTTAGGCCTTGAAGGCACTAACGAAAATTCAAGTGTCAGGATGCCTTCACTGCTTAAGTTGATTATTGCAAAAGATAGAAATTACAAGGTTTTAGAGGATAAGGATGTATTGAAAAAGGTGTGCAATATTATTGACAAATCACTGGACTGTAAGTATCTTATTGAAAATAAATCCCTGTATGAAATGTTTCTCGAGGATATATATATACAGATAGAGACAACATTAAAGCGATACATGGCTTTTCAGACTATAAATGATGTTGTTTAGACGTACCTTAATAGAATTCACAAATAACCTTCTTTAGTCATACTATGATGTTAAGGGATAACTAAAATATAAGTTCCTACTCTGGATAACGAAAAATTTGACTTGATAACGTTGTCAAAATATAAGAATAGGAATGTTGTTTTTTCGTTATCCATTAGGAGGTTTTTTTATGCGTAGAAAGACCAATCTGTATCACCGTTTATGGTATGTCAGGCATAACAGAAAAATTGAATCTTACGTAGTTATTGTATTAATAGTGGTTATTTTAATGTTGTTTCTTTCCTTTGCAGAAAATCGGTTGAGGGTCTGCATGACAGAAATTTCGGAATACAGAGTAAAGTCCATAGTAACGAGAGTGGTTGGAAATGCTGTTAATGAAAATTTTCCAGAGAACATAGATTATAGTGATATAGTTACAATAAGCAAAGATGAAAATGGAAAAATTACATCTATTCAGACAGAAGTTGCTAAGCTCAACAGAATATTTGCCAATGTATCGCTTGGGATTCAGGAACAAATGTACAGCCTGGAGGATGAAAAAATTTCCATACCTTTAGGAGCAATATTTGGTAATTCGATATTTGCAGCAAGAGGTCCTGGAATAAACATAAAAATAATTCCTGCCGGAAGTGTCGAAATGGATTTTAAGTCGGAATTTACCAGTGCAGGGATAAACCAGACAAGACATAGGATTTATCTTTTAGTAAATACAGAAGTAGGATTAGTGGTGCCGTTTGTTGAAAAAAAAACTGTTATCGCAACCAGTTTGCCCGTTGCAGAAACAGTAATAGTTGGAGATGTACCTGATTATTACATAGATTTTGGCAATTAATAGTAATGCCTAAAAGGCTTATAACTGCCATTATTCTGAGTACAACTCTTTGAGATGGTAAAAGTGACGATTAAATCAACTAAAAATGATCAACTATTCTGCAATAGACGATTTACCACTGTTTTTTGATTTTTTGGAATTGTTTGCAGTTGACACTTCTTCCACAGGAGCAACTGCTAACATTTTACATTTGCCCTCAAACAAACTGCCCTCTTCTGTTACAAGGCTATGGACTGCAATATCTCCACATAATTTTGCCGAAGCATGTACTTTCAGAACACCTTTAGCTTCAATGTTTCCTTCTACTTTACCGGAAATATAAACATTGTTTGCGTAAATATTTCCTGATATTGATGCGTCTTTTCCTACATAAACATCTCCATTAATCCTTAGATCACCAATTATCCTGCCATCAATCCGGATTGTTCCTTCGGTTTGAATATTACCTTCAAATATGGAATTGATTCCGACAATTGTATCAAAAGAGCCTGAGGCTCCGGAATTGCCTTTGCTGAACATAATTTATCACTCCTTAGACTTTCAATATTTTGACTTTCATTTATTCCTGTTGATACATGGCACCTATATTGAACGCGGTAAAGATTTTGCATAGCATTTCAATTTCCTTGATTTATATATATAATTATTGAGAATTATTTCTTGTCAAGATAGTCCAGGGGGTTGACCTGAGTGCCATTAACCCTCACTTCAAAATGAAGGTGAGGTCCTGTACTTCTGCCGGTGTTGCCCACTTTGGCAATTAGGTCACCCTTTTTTACCTTCTGACCAACTTTTACAAGAAGCTTGGAAGCATGTCCATACAAAGTTGAAATACCGTTGCCGTGATTGATAATTACACATTCTCCATAATTGCCATTTGTATCCGAATATGTAACTGTACCATCTGCAGCTGCTTTTATACTGGTACCTTTTGCAGCTGCTATGTCAATTCCTTCATGTTTTTTTTCTGTGAAGTTGAAGGGGTCTGACCTTGTTCCAAAGTAAGAACTGATTCTTCCGCTTGTTGGCCATAGAGTTGGAATAGTATCTATGTATGTTTGCAGTTTGGTTTCTGTTTCAGATAAGTCGTTGACAATAGTATCGTCTGAATCGTTGATTTGCTGGAGATTCTTCAAGATGCCTTTGAGTTCGCTTACGTCATTTATGAAAGACCGGCTACTAGCTCCCCTGCTTGCGGTTATGCTATTCATATTGTCATCAACGTAATTTTCGGTCATTTGTTTATACTTATTGCTGAATTCCGATATGGTTTTTGTATACTCATCCTGTTTTTCAATCATGGCTGAAATCTTCTCATCTTTTTCAACTAACATTTCGGCTTGTTTTTGGTTGATGCTATGTACCTGCACAATTTCATTTTTTAACCTGTTATTGTCGTAAACTAAAAATCCGAAATATAATCCAAAGCAGATTACAGTTGTCATAGCTATTGTAGATAAAATGCAGAGTTTATATCGTATTGAAGAGATTTTAATAGTTTTAATTTTATTGGTCGAATGAGGTACCAGTATAATTGATAAATACTTGCTATGTTTTGTTTTACTTGACATTCTCATATTTACCGCCTTTTCCATTATTAAGTAGAACTATAAATCAAGTTCTAACTTTGGATAACGAAAAAATTTGATTAAATTCCATTCTCATAGTATAAAAATAGGAAGAGAATTCTTCGTTATCCCTTTACATTCGAAATTAATTATATCATTGACTTAAAAAAAATAAAAGTATACTTAAAATACAGTTAAATTTTTGTTAATTATAACCGATTATTAATAAGACTTATTATATATTATTGACAAATTTTGTCCTTAAGGTACGACTAAATATAATTTATTACACCGGATAACGAAAAAACTTGATTTGATAGTGTTTTCAAAATATAAGAATGAGGATATACACTAATCTTAAGTGAGGATGAAACCGATGAAAAACTTAGGAAATAAGTTGTTATTGGTACTTGTAAGCATAATAGCAGTTTCAGTAGTCTCTTTCGGAATATCCTTCTGGGGGTATAATTTAGTCATTTCAAAGGTCAACAGTATAAATAACAGGCATGATCTTAGTGATGGCCTGAGTAAAATAAGAAGCTTACTAATACAGGAGCAAGAGCTGATTTCAAACAGCATAATGAGCCGTGATACATCTTCAAGAGAAAAATTTACAGAAATTAACGGCCAAGCAGATAAGAGCATAGAAAGTCTTAAAGCTATGAACAGTGACGGAAAAAGCAGATTGAGTGAAGAGGATGTAAAACAACTTGATATACTCCAAAAGGTAAATGGAGAATATAAAAGTCTCTATAATGATAAAATTCTGCATCATATTGAAGAAGACAACAAAGGAGAAATGGGAAAAATTCTTAGTACAGTGTCTCAAAAATGTGATGAGCTTATCAAAGCAGAGACGGCATTGCGGAATAATGTTTTAAACCGTTTACAACAGGAGATAAATCTGATTAATATAAAAATTGGTACAGTGAGTAAACTTTCAGATGCAGGTAAATCGCAGATTAATGATTTGTCGGATAAGCTTGCTGGCTTTGAAGCTGAGGTGAAGACACTTCAAGGGCTTGATACTGATGCGTTTAACCAGGGGAAGATTGATTCACTGAATAAAAAGATAGGAATCTTAAGAGCAGATATTGTCAATATACGGAATAAGGTTACTTTGACAGGAAAGAATTCTAAGCAGTTAAATGATTCAATACTTGGTCTTGGTACCGGAAAAGTGGAATCAGACCTTGAAATATTAAATGCTGTAAATCGTATTATTTCTTTCACCATGCAAAAGCGAAGTTTATTTAACGAAACGGCTGCTCTCTTAAAAGAAGATACAAGTCAATATGAGAGTTTTTCAAAAGAAATCGACAATCTCGTCAGTAAAATATTTGCCAGTGCATTAGGAGAGGACAAGCAATTAATTAACAGTGTTAAGGTCTTAAATCAGGAATTGGACAGCAATATAGATAAACTCAAAGCGGAGATAAAAAGAATTAATGGAAAAGAGCTTATGTCTGATTATCAGAAATCTCTGGAGCTAATTGAGAGTTGCAACGTTGTAGCCGAAGCATTGGAGGCTTCCTTCAAGAATTATCTTCAAGGTGACATTAATGCTTCGAATAGCATAAAAAACTGGATTATCATTATCCTTCTTGCAGTAACTTTACTTTCGGTTGGTCTGGGAATGTTGGTGGTTTTCCTGTTTTCCAACAAGGTGATTAATCCCATAAGGAATATGATAAACTTACTTGGAAAGGCTGAAAGTGGAGAATTGTCAGCAAGGGCAGAAGTTGGTGGGAAAGATGAAATAGGCCAGCTTGGAGAAAAGATGAACAGGTTCTTAGACAGCCGGCAGCGTTTATACAATGAAATGAGCAGTACTACTGAAGAAATAAACTCTTTTAAGTTTGTTTTTTCAGATATATTCAATAAGAGTAAAGATAACGCCGGTAAGATTTCAGCAGGATTTAAGAACGTTTTTGAACATATGAAGAACGGTGTTTCCGGCACGGGTTCAAGACTTCCTGAGATCAGTGGCATAGCACAGGGTGCTAAAAATATGTCGGAGGCTACTTCGAAAGTACTTGATGACGGAAGGAAGGCGATAGAGGTTGCTTCCTCCGGAGGTAAAGCGGTTGAAGAGGCGGAAGAAGTTATAAAAAAGGTTACGGATACTGTTCAGAATATTGCAGGTTCAATTTCGCAGCTTGAAGAATCATCTGGCAAGATTGGAGAAGTAACAAACACTATAACAGAGATAGCTTCAAGAACAAATCTCTTAGCCCTAAATGCTGCTATCGAGGCGGCTAGATCGGGTCAGCAGGGAAAAGGTTTTGCTGTATTGGCTGAAGAAATCCGGAAGTTGGCAGAACGAAGCAACAATGCTGCCGGGGAAATCAAGAAACTTATCAAGGAAATTCAAGGAAGAATACAGGTATCTGTGGACTTTATGGGTAACGGACTTATTGGAGTTGAAGAAGGAGTGGAAAAAATAAGTAATGTAAAGACAAGTATCGCTGAAGTTATAGAGACCATAAGATATGTAGTTGATTCAATCAAGGCAACAGCAGAAGAAGCATACAGGCAGACCGATACAACCGATCAGCTTGTAAAAGTGGTGGATGATATCAATAAATCTGCAAGTTATGCTTGTGCAACAGGTGGAAATCTTGACAAGAATCTTGAAGAACATCTCAAGGTAATCGGTGAGATGGAAAACTTGACAAGAAAGCTGGATACAGCATCAGAGGGCATTAAAAATGCAATGCATCAATTCAAAGTATAAGGGGACTTTTCTGCTGAATTTTTTCTAAAACTTTTTAAAATTTGGAGAAACTCCAACAGCCAATAAAATGGGTTGAGGAGTTTGCCCGTTTTGTCCGTATGAGGCAGGTTGAAATAAAAAATGTTTTAAATTATAATAAAATATGTTAGTCTATAAATAAACTATATAAACTGAGATTGATAGTCGAAGTGCTTTTGGGGCTTTAATAATAGGTAGTTTAATATTAGAAAAGAGGGGTGTTTTAGAATGGGAATAATGGATTTTATCAAGGGGCAGCTGATTGAAGTAATAGAATGGACAGACTCGAGTTCTGACACTATAGTGTACAGGTTTCCGGTAGCCAATAAAGAAATAAAAATGGGAGCTATGTTGACCGTAAGGGAGTCACAGGCTGCTGTATTTGTAAATGAAGGTATTCTTGCAGACGTTTTTTACCCTGGACTTTATGAGTTGGCCACAGAAAACATGCCTGTGCTTACAAAATTGAAATCTTGGAAATACGGCTTTAATTCACCTTTTAAAGCAGAGGTGTATTTTGTAAACACCAAACAGTTTATAGATCAAAAATGGGGAACACAAAACCCGGTTCCAATACCTGACCCCAAATTCGGGCAGGTGGAAATCAGAGCCAGAGGGCTGTATTCATTCAGGGTGGTTGATCCCACAAAGTTTATGCGTGAATTATTTGGCACACGTGCAAGCTACAAGACGGAGGATATTACAAATACCTTCAGAACATATCTGGTACAATATTTGAAGGATACAATAGCGGAAGCAAAGCTTTCGTTCTTTGAACTTCAAACTCAGCTCATTGAGTTCAGCCAGAAGGTTAAAGAAAATGTCATGGAAAAGTTTGAACAGTTCGGACTTGAAATAGTTGACCTTACAATTGAGGATCTTTCGCTTCCCGAAGAGCTTCGTGAGGCTTACATGCAGGGATCGAAAATTGGTCTTATGGGCGGTATGGATACTTATTCGAAGATACGTGCACTTGATGCTATAAATTCAGCAGCTGAAAATCAGGGTAATGGCTCTTTTGCAGGAATGGGAGCAGGAATGGGAGCAGGGGCAGCAATTGGCAACATGATGGGTCAAATGTTCAGCAACAACCAGCAAGGCCAGCAGCCTGTACAGAATCAGCAAACTTCTCCATGCCCTAATTGCAATACGCCAGTTCAGCAGGGAGTAAAATTTTGCCCTAATTGTGGACAGAGCACAGCACAGCAGAAAGTACTTTGCGTAAAGTGTAACGGTCAAATTGCTCCGGGTACGAAGTTTTGCCCTGAATGTGGTGCATCTCAGGAACTTGCTTGTAGCAAGTGTGGAACTAAGTTGTCACCAGGAACTAAATTTTGTCCTGATTGTGGTAATAAAGTGTAAATTAAAAAAGTTAGTGTATAAAGGTTTGATTCATATTTTAGGAATCAGACCTTTAATTTTGGTGTGCCCAGTGAGCACACGTTCTAACGGGTGAAAGTCCCCAATCCACCCGACAGTGGGAAGGATACAGCCGAAGCCAAGGGTGTCCAGTGTGAACTGGAATCTGAAGAAAGGATTAGGCAAA
>JAEWSG010000084.1 GCA_023398495.1 Bacillota bacterium | reverse complement strand
TGTAAAAGAATCTTCCGAAATCAAATCTGTCAGCGAACACTTTTGATTGCTCCGGAAGGAAAACACCTCCCGAATCGACCATATAAATACATGGTAGATGATTTTGCATAGCAATTTCCTGAGCCCTGACGTGCTTTCTTATGGACTGTTCCATGTATGTGCCACCTTTAACTGTAGCATCATTTGCAACAATAATAACTTCTCTGTTATGCACAACGCCTATCCCTGTGACTATGCCGGCACCGGGAAACTCATTATTATGCATATCCCAGGCAGCCATTGGTGATAGTTCGAGAAAAGGAGTGTTTGAATCAACCAGCAAATTGATTCTTTCACGTGCGAGCAGTTTTCCACGGCCCTTATGTTTCTCAACAGCTGATATTGACCCTCCTGAAGTAACCAGGTCCATTCGCTGATTATATTCCTCCATTAAGCTTTTAAAAGCTTCCTGATTTTGCCGGAATTCAGTCGAAGACGTGTTGATTTTTGATTCAATCCGATACACGGTAAATAAGTTTTGGTGATAGATGAAAACTATTTTGAGCTTTCAGCTATCTGAAACATATTAAAAAGCTAAATGTTTAGAAATAGTACTCTACGACCGGTATAATACTCTAAGAAATTACATTGTATAGAGAAACTCGCAAGAAGGACTTTCTTCACTCCCAACAGCATGGTTTGACATCCCTTAAATACATAGTTATGCCAATCATAAGTCAGAAATCAGTGAACCCTATGACATCTCTGTGTAAAAGGGAGAGATGACTTAGGGTTCACTTAGTTTTCACTTAGAGTTCACGTAGAGATGATACAACTAAAGCCTTACTATTTTCCCGGAGGAACTTCCATCACCTGACTTAAAATAATAAAATCCTGGTTTTACGGCAATGCCCTCACTAGTCCTTCCCGTCCATTCATAGATTAAGCAGTCATCGTGAATTTCTTTCGGAGTGAGTGTTGCAATTTTGCTTCCTGCAGCATCGTAGATAAAAAGAATATTACTGATAGAGGAAGGTGAGTTAACCTTAATCTTCAAATGATCTTTAAAAGGATTTGGCCAAGAAATCGTTGCTGTTGTTGGGGTTTTTGGAGTGTATTCTGTATTGGTAATCAACGAAGTATTGTAGATCTGGAATCCTCCCGCACCATCAGCAAGGAATATATTTGTTCCTTCAACCTCCACTCCAATGGCAAAGCAACCTGTAGGAGCGTAATATCCTGCTATGAATGGATTGTCAGGATCAGAAACGTTAACTACTTGTAATCCTCCATTTATGTAGTCGGCTACAAAAGCCATATTTTCAGTAACAACCAGAGAGTTTGCTCCATCAGGTAAATCACAGTATCCACGGGTGATTGGATTTGATTTATCAGTAACATCAATGATTTCCAAACCTCCTGAATTGTCGGCTATATAGACACTATTACCTACAACATGCAGATCATAACCAAGACTTGTGAAATCCGTAAAGTGTTTTATCAGAACCGGATTTAGGATGTCGGAGATATCTAAAATATATAGCCCTTTTGTATTTTCCTCAGAGAAAGGACCATAGTCGAGAATGTAAAGGTAATTACCCTCTACATCAAGGGCTTGAGCATAGCAGTAGGTAACGCCCGGTACGCCACCTGATGCCCACCCCATACTATGAGCCACTAACACGGGATTAATAGCATCCTGAAAATCTATTATCCTTAATCCATCCCACCAGCACGAAACAAATGCATAATGGTCTTTAATTTCAAGGTCATTGGTCATGACAGGCGACATATATTGTCCTACTAATGAAGGATTAGTTGGATCACTGATATCCATAATCATGACAGGGTTATTAGATGACATGCTTTCGCGGATATAGACTGCTTTATTGCCTGCAGTGCGAACTATAGAGCCATCAGTGACATTATATCCCACCTGGACAGGATTAGTTTTATCGCTTATATCGAAAACTCTGAAACCATTATTACCGGTATATGCATAATCACCATCTACATAAATATCTCCTATAAAGTTGGGAATGGAGTATGTATTTCCCTGCACCGGTTGTGCAGGATTTGAGATATCAAGTATAGTACATGCCATATTTGTTCCGGTGAAGCCTAATGAGTTTCCTTTTGCAGCGATATATTCAGCATATCCGGGATAAGTAGTAATTAATGCCGGGTTTTCCGGATCTGAAATATCAACAACATTCACACCTCCGTCACCTGAATAATCGGTATTACTTACGTAGGCGTAATCACCTGCTATCTGCACTCTGAATGGGAATCCGGGAATGCTGCAGCTGCCTTTTATAATGATGTTCAAAGGATCGCTGATATCAAGGATTCTGAGTCCGAAATTATAAGAAACCAGGTAGGCTAAACCTTCCTCAACAGCTGCCCCATAAACCACATCATTGTATGTGGTGACTACTAAAGGAGATTGCGGAATTGTTACATCTACTATCGCCATCCCTCCTTCATTCATTGTTGCATAGATATATTCACCCGATTTCGCTGACGACCAGCACAAATTATTGGGATCAAGTGGGCAATTGCCAACATTCTGTGGTGAAGATGGAACTGTAACATCGAATATCTGTATTCCATCCACCACTGTAACAACATAAACATAATTACCATCAGCATAGATGCCTCCTCTTGGTAATCCATCAACCGGGCTTCCACCAATCCTGACAGGTGAAGAAATAACACCCAGATCCCATATTTCGAAACCGGCAAAATATGAAGTCACATACAAGTAGCCGGTAGTTTCATCATAAAAGATAGCATCAACCAATCCTCTTGTACTCAATTCTGAGAGCTTTAATGGATTAGTCGGATCAGTTACATCAAGGATAATCACACCGGCACCTGAACCAACGAAATGAATGGTTCCTGATGCATTGCTTGCCATAGAAAAACTTTGTCCAAATCCCCAGGATCCCTGATACGTAACATTAAGAGAATCGAAAACAAACAAAGGGGACATAGGCTGCTGTGGTTTCATAACTCCAGATACCATTGAGTTTTCTTTTGTGGATAACTGTATGGTATGTTTCTGTATTGAATTGAGTATAGTTGATGAGTGCTGGGCATTAAGTGCCATTGACAGCATTATTCCCGGGAGAAAGAGTTGGTAAAGCTTTTTCATAACTAACGGTATATTAAATAGATTAGAGAATGGTTTCGCAGGTAAAGACGCTAATAATCATCTCACCCTCATACAAATTTAATTTCAGTAGTGAGCTATTCCTAATTTTTACGGTAAACAAATGGTGAACAACAAGAAATAAATATAAATAGGTAACACACTGTGAATCAGTGAGTATGTAATAACTTCAAACATTTATTCAGAGTTTTTAAATGAGCGTTTGAGTAAACGATGCCCCCGGGGCAAACTACATATCTCTGATGTAATCTTCGAGGATTGTGTCCTTTTCCAGATGGAACTTCTTGCGGATACGATATCTTAAAGTTTTAAGGCTATCGGGTGTTATATTTAGCAGTTTTGCAATTTCCTTATTGTGTAAGTTAATCTTAAGATAGGCACAAAGACGCAATTCATTTTCAGTTATTTCAGGACAGTTTCGCTTAATGTTTTTAAAGAAATCATGGTGAACCCCTTCAAACAGATTCTTAAAGTGCTCCCAGTCTTTATCCTGATCGAGGTTCTCTTTCAGAACAATTTTCAATCTGTTGTAACATTCCTCGTTCATTGATTTTTTCTGAAAATAATTTTCAGCTATTCCTGAAACATTATTCAGAACGTCATTTTTTAATATTAACTGCAGGGAAGTTGTAGTAAGTTCTTTGTTCTTGGCTTCGATTTCAGCTCTTAACTTTAATTTTTCAAGATGGTTAATTTTTTCATCTGCAATCATTTGCCCCTGCAAATGAATTATTCGCAATTCCTTTAGCTTGTCTGATTTCTTGAGATTCTTGTTTGCAAGTCTTATGACTGCGATAAACAACAGTACAACAATAAAAACGAAAATGAAGGATATAATTAGAATTGCCGTTTCTTTTTGCTTTAATTCAAATCTCTTTTTTATTGCCTGTGTTTCATTTTCCTGTTTCTGAAAATCGTATTTCCATTGCAGGTCGTTAATATTTTTTAGCAAATCAGCATTAAGAATACTGTCTTTGATAACAATGTAGCTGTCGTAATATTCATAAGCCTGTTTCCAGTTGTTACTACTTAACTCAATTTTTGAGAGTTGATTTAATACATCTTTTTCACCACTCTTATTTGATATACTTCTATAAACATCAATACTTTCAAAGTAATATTTCTCGGCCAGATCAACATTGTTATTATCGTAATATACAGTGGCAATATTGAACAGAGTATGTGCTAGCAATAATTTTTTGTCTGTCCGCCTTGAAAAGTCACTGACTGAAAAATAGTAAGAAAGCCCTTTATCCTCGTCGCCCTTGTCTATTGATACAATACCCAGGTTCATGTGGCACATCATGATATAAACCGAATCATTAAGTTCGCGAAAACCAGAAAGTGCTTTATCAAGGAAATAAATAGTCCGGTCATAATCCAATTTATACAAATAGCAGTTTGATATATTAAGGTATGCCACCGATTCCTGACGTTTATATTCAGAACCTTTGGATAAAGCTATTACCCTGGTATAATAGGTTATTGCTTTCTCGAACTCTTTTAAATTGTAATATAATAATCCGAATCCGTTCAGGACATTCATAAGATCTTTAACTGAATCCTTTCTTTCAAAAATTTCAAGAGCGTCTAGCAGGCATTTGTTTGCATCCTTAAATTCATTTTTGGCGATATGGTAATTTGCCAATACGATTTTCATTTTTCCGGCTACCACATCATTATTTTGTTTCTCAGCAAAAGAAAGTGCATTTAAGCAAAGAATGTATGCACTATCATAACGCTCAAGGATGATATAACAAGCTGCTTTGTAATAATAAGCCATTGCAAGAGCTTCATTATTACTTGCTCTTTCTGAGAGGCTGATAAGGATGTTAAGTGAATCAAGGCTTTTGTGAGGATTATCCCAATATGAACTGTCAATGACTTTTAACAATCTATGAATGCTCGAATTCTGATCGCTGAATGTACCGTGTTCATAAGGATTCTCGTATTTGTTACAAAAATGAAATGCTACCAGAGTGATTAATATCAGAGTGGCACTAACAAAAACGAAAGCCTTGGTGATCCTGAGGGCCAATTACTAATGAATTTTATCAAATATACAAATAGATAAGCGATAATGAATATCCTCATGCACTATAAATAAAAAACCCGGCCTTAGCCGGGTTTATAAACAGTTTTCTATGGAGACTACTTATATTCTTTGACTTCTATTTCGCCTTTCAAAGCCATGAGACCATTTAATGCAAGAGCCCTCATTTCATCCTCACCGGGATAAACATGTACGGGTGCAATCTTGTAGACACGTTCAATAACCTGATTTACAAACCACTTGCCATGAGCTATACCTCCGGTAAGAATAATTGCATCAACATCACCCTTTAATACGGTGCTCATTGCTCCGATTTCCTTGGCTACCTGATAAG
>JAEWSG010000053.1 GCA_023398495.1 Bacillota bacterium | reverse complement strand
GTTTTGCCTAATCCTTTCTTCAGATTCCAGTTCACACTGGACACCCTTGGCTTCGGCTGTATCCTTCCCACTGTCGGGCGGATTGGGGACTTTCACCCGTTAGAACGTGTGCCCACCGGGCACACCAAAAAGCTGCCACAAGGGGCACAAAGCCCTTCATGGCAGCTAAATTACCTTTATCATTCATTCGGAAACTTTGAAATTATTCCAAGAAGCTTTTGCCTCATGTATGCAAAATCAATAGAATTTACTGAACCGTTTCCATCTACATCTGCCGCAGTCATATCAATAGGTATAAGAGTCATCTTCAGAAGATATGCCCTTAATAAGCCAAAATCAATGGAATTAAAACGTCCATCGGAATTCAAGTCCCCTAATACAACTTTTGACGGCGTTGGAGTAGGATTAGATGCGGTCTTTGTCGGTGAAGGTATTGAGATACCACCCTGATGCTTCACAACAGCTGCCAAGGCTCCTACAAAACCAGCATTGTAGTCAAGAGCAACTTCAGTATACTGATATTCAACTACGCTGTCAATAAATCTATCCTTTACATCCGGGCCACCTATCAAAGCACCAAGCAAAACATACTTCGCAGGAGTTGTGTTGGCATTATTGGCATATCCCTGTCCACCTTGTGCTGCTCTGTGATGTGGGTGTTGTGACCACTTATTGCCCATTCCTACAACATAGGAAATATTTGCAGGATTATCACCTAGAATATAATCAATCTGAGTTTTCAGCATATCAATGTATTTTGGGTCTGGATTCTGTTTGTAATAAATAGCTGCAACCATTGAAGATGCTGCTGCATATCTCAGGCAACCCCAGTAATGAAGGTATTTCAAGCCTCCAGGAGTTGTCTCAAGAGTATTAAGCCAGTAATTCAGGTTGTACTCTACTGCTCCCTTATATGTTTCATCTCCGGTTAGTTCTGAAAGTTTTACAAACACAGGTATATACATATCATCCCAGCACATTGTCCATCTATGCTGCAAGGGATTATCTCCGTTAACATTCTTATTTAAACAATAGGTCTTTGCATCGTTAAGATAAGAGCTCTGGCCTGTTGCGATATGAAGCCAGACCGCTCCCCATGACAAATCATCGTAAATGCTGGTGGAAGCATAGAAATACTGTCCATCTCCACGATCTTTATTGGATATTCCCATTGAATAAAGTTCTTTTGCTGCATTAAGGCATTTATTTGCATATGTAAGATCTACATCTTTGTAGTTGAGATACATAAGTGCAAGAGCTGCCGCTGTTTCCCCTAAAATGTCACTCGCTGGCTTACTTGCATTTGCAACACATTTGGCAGGCCTTGACCCTGTCTGCAGTTCAGGGGAGCCCCAATACTGATGATCAAGTTCTCCGTCACCTATCTGATAGTAAAATGTATTGGCATCTGTATGACTTTTTAAAAAATAATCGGTAAAATACTTCAACTGTTGGAGCATCTTAGTCTTGTTGCCCGTTGCTTCAAACACCTCATCATACTCATATAAAGACCACCCAAGTACTGAAGCTGTATATGCCTGTGGCAAACCAAATTTCACATGGTCACCGGCATCATGATAACCACCGGTCAAATCTGCTCCTACATCACTGCCATCGGAAGTATGGCAAGCACTCCTCCATGAAAATACATTGTCTATAGCAACATCCTTGCCGCATTTATTTGCATCATAGAAAAGAATAGAGTTTTTTAGTGCCGCGGAATAGTCATATCCTGCTGCTGAAACTTTGACAGATGTAGTAACAATTGAAGTAGATAACAGTACGGTACACAAAGACAGCGTAACAATTTTCTTGAAACTTCTTTTAAACACACCCATATTATACCCCTTTCGTAAATAAATTCAATTATATTGCAAAGGCAAAACCTCCACAAACTTAATAATCTAAACCTGTATATATATCCTCAAGTCTGAAATCCTTTCTCTTCTTTTTGCTAAAAAACTTAAATGCGATGAATGCAATTGCAACTGCCATAATAACAATACCAGAAATTATTCCAACCTTTTTGGCATTCATTTTCTTAGAAATACCCGATATGTTTTCCTTTGCTACATCATTATCGGGTTCTAATTCCAGACTTTTATCAAAAGCTATTAATGCCTCTTTAAGTTTGCCTTTGTTTTTTAAAGCTAACCCTTTGTTGGCATATATCCTGTAATCTTCAATTTTTGATTCAATAACTTTATCACAACACTCTATAACTTCATCGTACTTTGAAAGACCTATCAGGGCAATGCTTTTATATATGTATGCCTCATAATTTTTTTGATCAATTTCAATAGATTTCTCGCTGCACTCAAGGGACTCCTCGTATTTTTGCAAACCGTTTAATACATTTGCTTTATTTGTATATATATATCTTAAGGCAAAGGAATCTTCAGGGTTGTATTCCAAGGCCCTTTCAAAACTTGCCAAAGCGTCTTCATACTTTTCCTTCCCTCCTAGTGCTGTTCCCATATATGAATATGCCAATATACGAAGTTTCTCGTCTTGAGAGCTTTTTTCAATAGCCCTTTTGCATACCTCTAATGCTTCATCATAGCTTTTGAGCCCGTTCAATGAGAAAGCTTTTGAAACGTATGCTGCAATAAGTTCAGCGTCAATTTGAAGAGCTTTATCGCATGCAGCAATAGACTCTTCATATTTACCAAGTTGCCCAAGGGCACTTCCTTTGTTTGAATATGCCTTGGCAGCCTGAGGATTAAACTCAATTGCTTTTTCTGCATCTTCAAGAGCCTCGCTATAGTTTCCAAGTCCGTATAAAGCACCGGACTTGTATGTAAAAATATCCGAGCGGTTATTATGGGTCTTAGGAATGTTTAGCTCTAATGCCTTGTAACAGCAATCAATAGCTTCTTCATATTTCTCATCATTCAACAGGAAATACGCTTTATTTATATACGCGTCAATAGAATTGAGCTGGGTTGAAATAATTTTGTCACACATTTCAACCGCATCTTCGTATTTTTTCTCATAATTGAACGCATAACTCATAGCTACATATGCCTCTACATTTGTGCTGTCAAGGTCTAAAGACCTATTGCTTGCACTAATAGCTTCTGTTATCCTGCCAAGAAAGGAAAAAGCCTTGCCCTTGTTTGAATATGCCAAAGATAACACTTTTTTTTGGCCCTTTATAGTAACAATTAACTTGTCAGATACATCAATCACATCAGTATAGCGTTTCATTTTCAACAAAATATTACTCTTTAAAAGGTATGCGTCGGAATCTTCTGGATTTTCATCTATAAAATGGTCTATTGTTTCAAGGGCTTCTTCAAGTCTATTAGCTTCCATCAGACAGGTCGCTTTATTTATAATGGCATTTAGCAGGCCAGGATTCAGCTGTAATGCATGATCATAAAGTTCAATGGCATCACTATATTTTCCAAGGTTAGAAAAACATATCGCCTTACTGTAATAAAATTTAGAATAATTAGGATTAATATCAATAGCTTTATTAAATTTCTGTATTGCTTCACTGTAGTCTCCCGTTTCCATCAGTGAAATTCCTTCATTATAGTAGTCATTAGCTGGTAATGCAAATGAAACAGATGAAAAAACAAAAACCAAAACCATAACAAAGCAGATTTCTATGAGCACTTTAAAAGCATTTTTCATTATTTTATCCCCTTAAATCAATTAATACTACAGATAACGTGCACTAAAGTTAATTTATACAGCATCCAAACGTTATCTAATTCAGATGAAAAACGTACTTTAATTTTAGTTTTAGTGTTTTTCATCTATAACAAGGCTAATTATATCACAAGCTCAAATTAATAAGCAACAAACTATTAAATGCTTAAACCCTGGCGACGGGGTGCAAATTTAAATTCTTTTAACCCTATTTTTGTATTTTTATTATGATATAATTAAAACACTACTGGCTAAAGCTAATTAAAACATACAATTATATGGAGGATTACCTTTATGGATTATGAGAATTTAGTCAAACTGGCAAATGATATCAAGAAAAATGCTTATGCTCCATATTCCAACTTTCATGTTGGAGCTGCATTAATTGGCAGCTCGGGCAACATTTATACTGGAGTGAATGTTGAAAACACCTCCTACGGCGCAACTATTTGTGCCGAAAGAACAGCTATATGCAAAGCTGTCTCTGAAGGTGAAAAAAGCATTAAAGCCATTGCAATTGCAAGCGATTCAAAAGACTATACATTTCCTTGCGGTATATGCAGGCAGGTCATATCGGAATTTGCAGACAGCAATCTTGTTATACTGTGCAGCAACAACAAAAGTGAGTACAAAGTTTATAGTCTTAGTGATTTTCTGCCTAATGCCTTTATACTTGAAAAGTAAATCATTTTCAAAATTTCCTTAATCAAAAAGGAGTGCCGCTTTTATTCTGCGACACTCCTTGCTTTATTAGCCTATTTCCTAAGAACAGACTCATTTGAGAACGCAAGTCTTTGAAGTGAAATCGGATCGTAAACCTCTGTCTTGCCTATCATCTCAATCCCTCCATAGGAATTAACATTCTTTAGCACAACACTTAGTTTAATTTTCTGGTTCTCACTCGTAAACACTACATTCTCGATTTTTATCTTTAAGTATACTACATCTTTGGCATCAGAAACATAATTCTGTGAGACAACCACTAACCCAGGTGTATTAACCGAAGTATCGAGCTGAATTCTGTCAAAGATTGTTTCCGGATTAATATAACCCTTACTGCCCTTAAACTTAATATTAAATTCATAGGTCTCCGGTCTTAAGTCATTGTCTATTTCGTCAGGAGCATTTAAAACCACATCGAATGAACTATTATCATTATGGTTTACTACATTTGACATCACTGGCTTTGGAACTCTTACATTATTTAACCTGTATGTAGTTTCAACAGAATCACGTGGATTTAACACGCCGTACTCAGAAGCTTTCAGCATGAATTCATAATATCTTATGTCGGCAGTTTTTATATTAAACCTGTAAGTAATAACTTCAGACTGGTTGGGCTTAAGTTCTATTTTATTCGGATATCCCTTTGCGTCAATACTCTTAATCCACGGATACTTTTCCTTGTATTTTGCATAGTCTGTTGTATTAGACAAATCCCAAAGCTTTGCGTCACTATATGAGCTAAGATCATAAGTCTGGGTTTTTGCCCCATAGTTTGTAACTGTTGCTTCAACAGCATATACATTGCTTCCATCCCATGAATTAGCTGTAGTCTCGTCAAAGCTGACCCCTATTTTTGACATCCATCCGAAAAGGTTGTAGCAGAATTTATAGTCTTCAACGGCTTTGCCACCACCACGATCTACAAATTTGGAAATACCACACCCAATGTCACTGGTAGTAATTACAATTCTGCCTTCTGGACCACTCTCATTCTTAACACTTCTTGTAACAATATTCGGACGCTTTATACCTGTCTCTGGGTCTTCAATGTTTAATAAAACTATATCCGTAGGCAAAATATTTGAAAGATAACGGTTGTCATCATTTAACCACTCTTCACCATCTCCAAGCATGGATATTTCAGTGTTTTTGTTGATAAGCCCCGGTGCAAATACTCGTGTCGTCTTTTCCCGATCAATTGTATAAATATTGTCAAACAGAGGATGCATCTTTCCGTCCGAATCTAACACTGGCACTTGAGGAAACTTGTAGTTGTTTCCTGGATTCAACGAAACAAAACCAACCTCATCGGTAAAACCATCTCCGGCTTTAATCTCCAATCCAAGACAATTTTCCCACCACAACTGGCCGCCTGCATTTAAGAATGCTTTTACCTTGTCCTGAACATCTTTTGGATATGTTATACTACCATGAGAGGTCTGGAACAAAACGTCATAGTCCTTTGCAATTTTCTGGGGAGTAAGAGTATCATCGTTGATAGATACCTCCCAATACTTAAAGAATTTGGACTTTTTCATATTTTCCTTGTCACCGACAACTCCGGTATCTGTCATATCAGCCTCAAGATCTGTCTGTGCCTTGGCTACACTTCTTAAATCTGTGAAATAGTTGCAGAAATCATTATAATTTTTATTATCAATTCCCTTAACTTCTGATGAACTGTATTGCATAACATCCTTAAATTCACTCTTGTTAAATACAGGTGGATGCGGATTTACAAGTACCCAGTCCATAGGTTTGTTTATATTTCTGTCTAAAAGCTCCATTATTGTAAAGTCAGGATTCGGATCATTTACATCAATATTGTTTATTGTGTCTCTTGCGGGTGCAGGTAATATCAATATTCCTACATTAACATTTCTTTTCTTTGCTGTAATTCTAGGTACAGGCAATATTTCGTTACCCTTAGGTTTTACGTAATTATTTTTTTCAAGTCTTAATGCGTTATAGATAAATGCAGCTGCTTCACCTCTTGTAACAGGGCTCTTCGGATTAAGGTTACCTAATTGATCACCCTTCATTAAGTTGTTCTCTAACGCAAGCTCTACAAAATACCTAAAGCTATCAGTTACCTTTGCGGCATCGTTATCCTTGTAGTTATTTAATTTTGCTGATGATTCCCTCTCAGGATCTAGGGCAAAAACCTTACCGTCCTCATTATAATCCAATCGTCTTGTACCGATTATTGCCATTGCGAATTCTTCACGTCTTACCTTTTTCTTTTCTTCATACTGTTTCGCAGTATATGTAGCTTTTGTATTAACGTCATATCTTAACATTTTTTCCTTATAAAAGTAATTATAGTAAGCACTCATATAGTGATAGGCCCAAAAATCCGGTGGTACATCTGAAAGTTTTCTGAATCTTTCCGGAATAAAGCTGCTGTCACTCTCAGCAATAGACCTTTTCATAACTCCAAAAAGCATATACGCTGCGTGCTCTCCAATAATATGATCTGCCGGCATATAGAGGTCGGTTCCTTTACCGAAAATTACTCCCTGGCTTGCAAGTTCCATAACCGGAATATAAAACCAATCTTTTATTTTGACATCTTTAAATGCCTTGGAATATGTAACTTTATTTAACTCAATGCCTGCAACAGTTACTATACCGCTTTTTGACTTACACTCAATTGAAAGTTTTCCGTCTTCTAAAACCTTCGCAAGGTAGGGGCCGCTTTTCAACCAGTTTTCATCTGACTTTTCCAGGTTGATTGTATCCAAAACTGCTCCGTTTGCAACAAGATCAAACACTTGCCTGTTCTCTTTCTGGTACTCTGCTGAGTACAAATAAAACTCGTATAGGGTATTTTTCTCAAGGGAAAAGTTTAAATCAATATTATATCCTCTTATATTTGAAGAAAGAAGCGTTCTTAAATCCTGATCAACTGAACCCAAATTTTGCTGTTCTGAATCAAAAGCAAACCAGTCAACTTTAGAAATCAAAGAACCATTTTTATCATCGGTTAAATACAAATCATGTACACCTGTAACATCATTGCGAAGTGTGTCCTCATAAACGGCCTCACTGCCATCTGTAGTAATTGATCCAATAATTGCACCAGTAGGACTATCAAGTCTTACGTCAACCGTACCACTAATGCCTTTAAAAATGTGCATTTTAAACTTATCCAAACTGCGGGTGTCACCAAATTGCACCTGCCTGTACAAGTAATAGTCATCCCTTGCTTCATCATAGTGCTTTGCATCAATCGGATCAAAAGGCCCCCTTAAGAAGCGGAACCAATTAATATTATACATGCCCGTCCGTTCTCCAACACATCCTAAATACAAACGGTGTAATCCTTCAACGCTTCTATCAAGCTCGCAAAAAACATCCTGATAGTTCTGCCATCCTCCAGTTCTCTCTACCTTTGCTTCTCCAATTATTTCACCGGAGGGAGAGTCTAATCTCAACTGTATATATCCACCTTCTGTGTCACTTGACACTCTAGCCATGAATCCTCTGGTACCTCTTGCAAAATAAACATTTTCATAAGCTGCATAATCCCCATTATCAATGTACGCCAGATTTTCCGTACCTCCTTCATCGGGACAACTTTCGACTGCCAAACCATGGTTTTCCACTAAAGATTCTGCCTCAATTCTTGACAGAGCATTTACTGAAGACGCCGGAATCACATCTTTTGAAGGTCCTCCAACAGATATAGATAGATTACTGAGTGAATTTTCACTCCTGAAGTTAACACCGTCAACATCTGTTTCCTGTGATCCACCTAAATTAACAGAAACAACGGGCCTAACTTCTTTTGTACAATATGACTGAACCGTTTCAGAAGCTGCAAAAGTCACTGTTGTGTAACTTGTAACCAAGAAAGCTGCTGTTGAAAATAATGCTGTTACTCTCCTAAAATTTAGTTTACTCATTCATTATCCTCCCTCTAAATTTAATTCTTAACCCTTTTATATATTTTCTTTTAAAGCCAGAATTTTGATGACCTCCAAACTCTGGTTCAAACATAATTATAGCTTTATCTTCCCAAACTATCCTATCACAATTTGTAAATCTTAACAACAGTTCATAAATTTTAACTTTTCCTATGTATAATTATTTTTGTGGTTTATATAATTTTAAGGTACCACTAAATAATGAGATGTTAATTTTTCGTTATACCCAAGTAACACATTCTAAAACTTCAGAATATTATTAATTATACTAATTTTATGTTAACCAAGCGTTGTATACCAAACTATATGCCACGAACTTGCAAGTTGAGGAATTATCGTCTTGCATATCGAAAGGAGAAAGAAGAATGTCTAACAACCTATTTAAAAAAAAAGTTGAGGAGGTATTCAGTGACTATAATAGAAGTGACCTTTATTGTAGACTTAACACCTTAATATTCTTTCTGAAAAAAGCTAATATCGATGAACTTACAGAGATAATGAATTCCATCAACAAAAACTTAATCATAAATAAAATTATTGAAACTGACAAGGAAGCTTTAAAAAAGCAAAATATCAATTTATCTGAACTCAGAAGAAGACTAACCGAATCAGATTTTAATAAAATCCAGAAAATCTTTGACCCAAAAGGAGATATTGTGGTAAACAAGCTCAAACAGTTATTAAACTGGTAGCTTCTCCAATCAATTAAGGCTATCGGTCAACTAACCGACAGCCTTAACTAAATACTTTAATCCATTTAAAATTAGGTCTTTTATTGTGCTACAGTCACAGCACCAGACTTAAACTCAACCTTCATAGTGGATAATACCTGATCTCCGAAAGTAGGTTCTCCAGACACTTCTACAGGATATTCACCAACTTTAGCATTATCTTTCACTTTAAATTTTAATGTCGCAAACACGCCATTTGTGGTAATGGCCTCATTTTTCATAGTATAATCCAAATATAAAAATTTGATCTTGCCATCTTCTTCAAGATTACAAGCAAAATTCGTGCTTGCGTTCTTTACAATATCACCTGCTGTTACATCAACATACTCAAGATTTTCAGCATCATAAACCACTTGAAAGTCACTGGTAGAAATTCCAATATCAGCAATGTTGGAAATAGTAAGAGGAATAGAAACTGTTTCCCCTGCCTTAGCTTCAACAGAAGCTATATCGAAATTAATCGTATCTGCAACCGATACAGCTGTTGATGGTTTTGTCGCTTCAGGTGCAGGTGTTGTTGCAGGTGTTGCTGATGATGTTGGTGCAGGTGTTACTGCAGCTGTTGGAGTTGCTGTTACTGTATCTCCTACTTCAGCCTGCTTTAATTCAGCATTCCAGTCTACTTTAACGCCTAATGCATTTCCCATTGCCCTCAACGGCAAATACGTTCTTCCCTCTACAACTATAGGGGGATTCTCTGAAACAAACTCTTCTCCACGAACCATTACTTTAAAAGTTGCCTTCTGTGCAGTCCAACTTGTTACTGTAGAAACCTGTGCTTGTCCTTTTGCAGAAGAACCTGTTTCTGGAACAGGATTATTTGACATCCCTACCTCAGCCTGCTTTAATTCAGCATTCCAGAACACATCTACTCCTAACGCTTCACCTAATGACCTTAAAGGTAAATATGTACGTCCTTCAACTACTATAGGTGGATTCTCAGGAACAAATTCTTCCCCACGAACCATTACTTTAAAGGTTGCCTTCTGTGCTAACCAACTTGTTGTCTCTGCAGAGGCAAATAAACAACTTCCTAAAATCCCGCCAATAATCAAACCACTGATTATTTTTTTCATAATTGAACACACTCCATTTATTTATATAGTATTTAGATTATACCATAAATAATCCCAGCTTGTCATCACTTAATATATTGGTTAAACCCATTCTTCCGTAAGAAAAAGCATATCGGTATTAATTCCCATGTAAGTTTTTGGTATAATCAATTTGTTTAGGAATTCAACAACATCTTGTTAATAACAGCTGCAACCTCTTCCTTATACTTATTTATAAAGAAATGTCCATCATCAAACTCATAAAACCAGCAGTTATTAATTGTACATTCCCTCCACCTGTTTACCTCTTTCCCTTCAATATACTTATCACTATTCCCGTTTAAAACTGTTATATCACAATTAAATTTGGCAATGCTACCGTTGTGTCTATACGTATCAACAAGTTTGTAATCAGACCTTAAAATTGGAAGAAAGAGTTCAAGTATCTCTTTATTTTCAAGCACCTCATTATCCATACCTCCTAAATGCTTTAGCTCTGCGAGAAACTCTTTATCAGGAAGCATGTGAATTTTTTCATTTTTTACATCTACAAAGGGAGGATAACGTCCCGAGAAGAATACATGTAAAGGCACCTTCTTTGTTTGGGCTATAACTTTTTGAACCAGCTCATACGTAAGAATGGTACCCATGCTGTGGCCAAAAAAGGCAAAGGGTTCTTCATCCAACTGCTCAATAATATTATTGCAGAGATCATTTACTGCTTCTTCAGCATTTGAGTAAAGAGGTTCCTTGAATCTAAGCCCCCGACCTGCTAGCTCCACTGGCCTTAAATCAATTCTTGAATCCAAGTACCTTTTCCAACTTTTATAAATCATAGCAGAACCACCTGCATAAGGCAAGCAGAAGAGTTTTATCCTTTCCAATACAATTCCCCCAATCACTCTAATTTCCTACTCCGTATAACGATAAAACTTAATTTGATAATGTTTTTAAATATAAGAGTAGGAAGTTATTTTTTCGTTTTTCCTTGGCAAGCTATTTTATTTCATTTTCAAACAGCATATAATACTGCGAATTACGATATTGTGATATAATCTCCTTTTCCTTGTCAGATAGACTTTCAACAAATTTACCATCACTGGTTTTATAGAACCTTCCGGTTATCACCGGCAATGACGCCTTGACCTCATTAAGGTAGTTAAAATACACAGAGTCTTTTATGCCAAGATAATTGAGTAGCTCGGTGCCAAGATAGTTTGTACTTATTAATGGTGCTTCTCCCACAGGTACCTCTTTGCCCTGCTGTTTAAAAAGCTTTCTTGCCGCTTGATTGCTCCAGATAAAATAAGGAGTTTCATAAGTATTTAGATATTCCTCAGCACTTCCTGACAACCCAATTCCAAAGTTCAGTGCCTTAAATCCCTCAAACTCTTTACCAAGGAACGGCAGGTGATCACCAAAATACGCCAGCACGACCGGTTCTTCAGACTTATCCAACTGATCTACAAGATATCCCAAAGCTTCATCGTTTTGCTGAAGACCGCCGATATAATTATTAACCAGATGATAATACTCTTCATTTACTGAACTATTGTGCTTTAAAATTTGGGCATAGCCAATTGGTGCATTTGCGTAAGGACCATGGTTTTGGATAGTAACCGTAAAATTAAAATATGGATTGCTCGGATTTTCATTTAAATGCCTTCCGAAATCATTGAGCAAAAGTTTATATGTGTCAATATCGGCAATATACCCCGTATGTGTCTTAAGAGTTTTTTCTGTTACATCATCGGCAAAATATCGTTTGTCAAAGCCAAAGTAATCATAGACGTTAAACCGGTTGTAAAACCATGGGTGTCCAGGATGAAATGCCATTGTTTTATAGCCTCTATTTTCAAAAACATTGTTAATCGAAAAGGTATTTTTTCGTATATAAAGCGAATAAGCATCTCCACTCCAGTTAGCTATGCTCGTCGACACACCTGTAAGAAACTGGAATTCGGTAGTTGCAGTACCTCCGCCATAAACAGAATTGACAATTCTTCCATGATAGGCTTCTTCACAAATCCTGTTAAAATTTTTTAACGGGTTATTTGATTCATCAAATTCAACTCCCGGAATTTTATCAATATCAAAAAACGCTTCGCTCATTATCGCAATAACATGTGGCATTTCATTATCATCAGCTACACCATTTGAGACCTGCAATTCATTCTCAGCTTCAAAATTCCCAAGAATATTTTTAGCATTTTCAGTTAAATAACCTTCAGGTGGCGATAATTTCAATGAATTTGCCTTAACAAGAAACGAATAAATAAACCCCTTTGATCTTACTATATCTACAGAAGAGTAAATTGTTCCATGCACCTTAAAGCTGTCATACAGTTTTGTATTTTTATAACAGGTATTAAATAAAACTACAGCCAGTAAAACTGATAACAGTACACCAACTGTTCTAAATAACCATCCGGTAGACTTTGATTTTATGAATATAAATACACCTAGTCCCCCAATCAAAAATAAAACCGCCATAAAAATCAAACCCGTGTTTATAGGTAAATCACTAATACTAATTACATTTGTCGACTCGCCGCCAAGTACTATGTCAGCAGGAACAAACGGCTCTAGCCTAAGACTGATTTTGAAATAGTTAACCATTTGAATAAGCAAATAAAAGCTACCTGAAACCAAATAAGAAATCCAAACCCTCGATGTCAAAAAGCAGGTTAAGAGCATTAACAGAGTCAAAGGCAATGCATTTAGCAAAAATAAAACTGGCTGTTTTAAGTAAAGATTAAGCACTCCCAAAGAAAAATCGGAGGAAACTAGAGTTCCAATAACTGACAGCACAAGTGACAGTCCAATAATTATAAAAATGTTTTTAACATTACCCTGAAAATTTATTTTTAACTTATGAAGTAAAGTGTTCTCAGATGAAACTTCCATTTCCCTGATTTTTTTCTTTTTCATTACAATCATCCCCAAATCTCTAATTGGTTATTTGTCAAATGACTTTAAAATTCTAACATAATATCACAAAAAATTAAACAGAAAATCTCAACCCTAATTTCAAACAAAATAATAAATTCAATAGAACATGTTTCCATTATACTTAAAAAATCATTATTCATCACAGTTAATTTTATCCAGCAAAACTCGCTTTGCGAAGAAGCGTCTAAGTATTATTGATTTATTGTAATTATGCAAATTTTATGGTATTATAAAAAACAGATAAACCAAATTTTTTTAACAGTTTAGTAGATGTATTTATCAACTTTCAAGCTATTTGTGGTTGGAAAGTCAATATTACAAAATATATTTTTTAGTGCAACATACTTATCAATATGCAAACTCTACAAAATAATTTCTGATTTATATCTATTATCTGAGTACTAAATTCCAATAAACTTACGAACCTATATTATATAGAATGTTAATAGTTTATTATTAATTTTTAATAATTATTTTGGGAGGAGACTAAAATGAAAAAACCTGTTATTTTTTCTATTTTATTAATAACGCTTGCAACGTTATTAATATCACCTGCTGCACAGATTTCTGCCGAAACAAATGTTGCTGAAGCTAATGATGACTGGTTGCATGTTGAAGGTACCAATATTGTCGACAAGAACGGCAATAAGGTATGGCTGACTGGTGCAAACTGGTTCGGATTTAACTGCCGTGAAAAAATGCTTTTAGATTCTTATCACAGTGACATAGTTGCCGACATTGAGATTGTTGCCGACAAAGGTATAAATGTAGTCAGAATACCGATTGCAACCGATTTATTGTACGCATGGAGTAAAGGTGAATACCCGGAATCAACCGATACAAGCTTTAATAATCCTGCTTTAGAAGGATTAAACAGTTTTGAGTTATTTAATTTTATGCTTGAGAATTTCAAAAGGGTAGGAATCAAAATCATACTTGATGTACATAGTGCACAAACAGACAATATGGGACACACGCATCCTTTATGGTATAAAGGTTCCATAACTGAAGAAGTATTCAAATCTTCCTGGGTATGGGTAGCAAACCACTACAAAAATGATGATACGATTATAGGTTTTGACCTTAAAAATGAGCCTCATACAAATGTGGGTACTCTTAAAATGAAAAGTGAGAGTGCCATCTGGGATGACTCCAATCATAAAAACAACTGGAAACGAGTAGCTCAGGAAACCGCATTGGCAATAATGAAAGTTCATCCAAATGCCCTGATTTTTGTTGAAGGCGTTGAGATGTATCCTAAAGATGGTATCTGGGATGATGAATCGTTTGATACAAGCCCTTGGACAGGTACAAATGATTATTATGGAAACTGGTGGGGTGGAAATTTAAGAGGTGTGAAAGACTACCCTATTAATCTTGGACAATATCAGAAACAGCTTGTTTATTCTCCGCATGATTATGGACCATTGGTTTATGAACAGTCATGGTTTAGTGGAGACTTTGTTACTGCTGATGATAAAACCGCACAAAAAATACTTTATGAGGAATGCTGGAGAGACAACTGGGCATTTATCATGGAAGAAGGAATTTCTCCCCTTCTTATCGGTGAATGGGGCGGTCTTACAGAAGGCGGAGACAAATTACTTAGCACAAATCTGAAATATTTAAGGTGTATGAGAAACTACATTTTAGAAAACAAATATAAAATGCATCATACACTATGGTGTATAAATATCGACTCAGCAGACACAGGCGGTTTGTTCACCCGTGGCGAAGGTACGCCGTTCCCTGGTGGAAGAGATCTTAAGTGGAATGATAATAAATACGACAATTATCTATTGCCTGTTCTCTGGAAAAATGCAGATGGTAAATTCCAGGGGTTGGATCACAAAGTGCCACTTGGAAAAAATGGTGTGCCATTACCTGGCGGTTCAGTTGTAGATCCTACACCAACAAAAGCTACAGCAACTCCAACCAAAGTTGTAACACCAACTCCAACCAAAGTTATAACACCAACCCCATCACCTTCAGATGTAAAACCAGGCGACGTAGATGGAAATGGTTCAATCAACTCAATAGACTTTGCTTTAATGAGAAGTTATCTTCTTGGAAATATAAAAGACTTCCCTGCTGATGATGATTTGAAAGCAGGAGATGTTAATGGAGATGGCAAAATAAATTCAATAGACTTTGCAGTAATGAGAATGTACCTTCTTGGGATGATAAGCAATTTTACCGTTTAGATTAATAAAATAACAAGAGGAGCTGTCTTTTAATTAGAGACAGCTCCTTTTAATTACGAAGTAGAAAAAGAATCTATAATGAAAGCGATGAAGATTTTAGCCTATATTTCTTAAACGTATATTTTGTGTATTCTAAAGTCATAAATAACCTCTTTAAAATCTACCATTGATAGTTTCTATTTCAGAAATAGCGTCCCTATACAAAGAATATTCAACTTTCGCTTTCATGGTATTAACAAATTGCGGAAAACCAACAAGATGCATATGAAGCTTTATTCTCGTTTTATCTGTATTCAAAGCAAGTTCAAGCATTGTTTTACTGAACTTTACTTCCTTTATTTCTTTCCAAAAAATTTCTCTTGTTTTGCCTGTTACACCGTAGTATTTTACTTTTTCTTCATCTACCTCCACTTTCATTTTTTTTGATACTAAAACAAGGGGTACACTTAGCAACATAAAAAATAAAACAAGAGCAAGAACAATAAATAAATCTTTGACTGATTTGACAGTTCCTTGACTAGCAATAATACCAATTAAGGCTGAGAAAACTATACCTATATACCCTATTATTCCATAAGCTTTATTCATTTTCAGAACAACTAAACCATCCTCTTTAATAGTTGGTTGTTTTTTTGAACTATCCATTAAATATTTCATCAATGCAGAAACAAGTATAAATATTATCACTGAGCTTATATAATTCACTTAAAACATCCCCCATTTTAATCTTTTTGTTATAAAAGCTTTCATGTATCTTCTTCACAAAACATTAATACTTTTGGTTTACAGCTTCTCAAACTCCTTCTCAACTATTAGCAATTCCTCTTTTCCAATACATTCTATTCCTTTAAAATCAAGACGTATAATGTATGGCATATAATCGATAATTCTGAAGAAATCATCGCAACAAAACGAATGCTCAAAATAATTCGAAATGGTACTGAGTGCTGTTCCATGTGTTCCAATTACCACGTTTTCATTAATATGCTTGTTCAGAACTTCCAGAAGTGCCTCAACATTACGCTTCTGGACCATATTTAGCGATTCTCCACCTACTTCGTGAAAATTAAAATCATTCCATCGTTTATAAATCAACTCATGACCATTGCTGTTTAAACCCTTTCTCCTTTCTCGAAACCTTTCATCTGTAATGATATTAATTCCATGTAGCTTTGCACTTTCTTTTATTGTATCAAAACTTCTTTTATAAGGGCTAGAGTAAAAATGATGAACATTTATACTTTTTAAAACATCTGTTACTTTTTTACTATCCTCCAGCCCTTCCCTTGTCAGAGGTCGTGTCCTATCATCTTCCCATTTATGTTCTGGTTGAGCATGTCTCACAAAATATATTCTTGTCATCTCTTAATCTCTCCCGATATAGAGTTTATACTTTTCATTTTTTTCTTTTTACACCTTGATTTCTAAACCCACTCATGCCCATACAATTTTATAAATTCAATATCCTTTTGATAATGCAGAAGATGTCCTTCACTCACCATCTTTTTAAACGCCTCATCACCATCATTAGCTTTAGTGATTAATGTATTACATAAAGTTTGTAATCTGAACACTATTTGATTAATCAAATCATCAGTTTTGTTGAAACCATAAGCGTTAAAAAATTTTTCAATTCTTTTTTTACGGTTGTCTGCATGTATACTGGTTTTATAATCCATTAACACATCGCAAACCGGATCATACGCAAATCTACCTAGTGGCACAAATGTATACAATGTATATGCTATATCCCATATACGCGGCCCAGGGCAGGCAGTGTCAAAGTCTATTATTCCACTAACCTTGCCATTTGAAAAAACAACGTTATAAGGAGCCCAGTCATTATGACAAATAACCTCTACAGGCAGAGTACCCGGATATGACAACATCCACTCATCATTTATATCTCTTTCAAAACGACATGATAAATCATGAAACTTCTTTAAGATATGGGCAACGTCAATGAGAACTTCATCTGTCATCATATATGGTTTTAGTCGAGGAAATTCAACTGCAGTTTCTCCATGAATATAGGATAATATCTCACGATTATTTTCATCAATACCATAAAATACAGGAGCTTCTTTAAATCGGTTCTCTTCTAAATATTTCAATAATTTATGTATTGTAGGACTCCAATTTTTTAATGGCCTTCTGACAGTTTCACCATTTCGAATGATTTTATTAAGATTTCCACCTTCCAAAACAATCTCGTTTTCACTCATCGCTTCTCCCTCACATCTTTACCGGTTCAACATAGATTATTTGCCCAGTATCCTTTTCTATTTATGTGCCACATACCTGTTTATATTTCTCATCATTTTTTCAAAACTGAAGGATCTTTTGGGGTGATCCCTACCTGAGGTATCCCGGCTTTGGTATCATAAAATTCATCTCTTAGAGTAGGGTGCCTTGCTTGCTCCAGCAATAACTTTTGTATGCTTGTTTAAATCCTATCTTTTTATACCATTCTACTACATCTATATCCGGTTCAACATAGATTATTTCTGCTCCAATAGCCTTGCACTTCTTCATTGATTCATAAACACAGGCTTTTGCAAGCCCCATCCCTCTATATCTTTGAGCTGTAACAAGTGGTTCAATAAAAGCTGATTTTGTATATTCATCAAACCACACACCACAAAAGGATGCATAACTAAGGTCTGGTGCTTCTGCAACAACACATATATCTCTATTGTAATCTAACCACGCATGTTTTATAGGTAAATAGACATCATCATTATAAGATGGTGGTTCTCCTTCATAATCGAACGCTCTCCATAATAAACTGTTTAGCTTATCAAAATCATATATTTCTTCAAGAGATTTTAATCTAAATCCTGTAGGAATCCCCATATTAGTTATAGTTTCATTCAATGAAAAGGCAAGCATTCTTCCTTCCTCACCTTTACAATATCCTTTTTTCGCCATAGTAATCTGCAACTTATCCGAGTCGCGTAAGTATATATTCAAATATTTTTCGCCATTATCATCTGTACCACTAAATATTTCTTCTGCATAATTTATCATACCGTTAAAAGCCTCAAAACAGTATGGGTTCAGATCAATTATCACACCACCAACCCAAGGGCTCTCAAGCCGAACTACTCCAATAATTTCAGAATCTTTCTCCCAAATACCAATTTTCTCTGGTTGAAACATTTGAAAGCAAGGATGCTTGGAAAAACAATCCCATACTACCTTTCGACTATTACTTAATTCCATATTTGCGTTTTCAATATCACCTAAAAACCTACTAATTTCTTGTATATCACCATCTTTAAACAATCTAAAATTATACATAATAATTTCTTCCTTTCACACGCCATAATTAAAGGCCTGCATCCGCTTTTTCAGTATCTTTTTTATCCATGTGGATACCTCCTGCCTGTTTATATTCTAATTAAGTTCTCATCAATTTTTAAAACTGAACGATCTCCTAATTCGATACCATGAACTCCGATGTCTTTGCAAAACCCACCCCACTCTTGCATATCCAATTTACATTTAGATAAATTATATAATATAGTAAATGGCTCTATTTCATTTCCATTACAGCATAATACTACTTTATCTCCTGGCATTACTTTTAATTGCCATCCCCAATTATAAAGAATAACTGAAATCGCTTCACCGATTATAGAGTTTGATAACAGCTTACCTTGCTCAAACTCAATTTCCATATCTAAACATTTAGCTATTTTAGCAGTAAACTCAACTAAGCCCATATAATCTGCTGGTAGACTATCAATAATTACTCCATTAAGTGCAGGCAGAAACTTAATTAAATCAGCTTTCCATATAGCAATGTAAGCTTCATCAAAATTCTTCCAATCGATTTCTTTTAATTTATCATATTTAGTTTTGTTAATGCAAAATTCGAGAAGTTGGTTCTCTGCAATATTTATGTTTCCTAATAAAGATATAGCAGCTGAATTTAATTCATCAACACTCCCGAAATTTTGTTCTTCAATATTTGTTATTCGCTCTTTCAGAGTAGGGTGAGTATTATATATACTCACCAGAGGATAACGGATTTCATTATCAAGATTTTTATCCATAATCTCTTTAATAGGCTGTGCGTTAATATATCTTTTAAAACACTTCATAAGAACAGGCTTACATTCGGCACGCAGTACAGGTGCCATTTCATTTTTCCAGAATGTGTCCAGAATATCACCAGCACTATGAACAACCTTTAAGGCATTAATAAAATTCTGGCTACCGGATATCTGGGCTGCAAACGTATCAGCTTTGAGTTCCTGCGTTCTTGAAAGTGAAGCCGTTACTTTTAAAAACATTCTGCCATAAGCCAAGAAAATATTTACCAAGTTCGACTGTAACTGAGTTAGTATTTTAATAGTTCTTTCAATTCGCATCCTGGTCTTATAGGCTATTGGTGAAAGTTTAGTGTCACCCCCATAGTAATGACCAAATTCATGTGCTAAAATTGATCGCAACTGAGAAACTGTAAGTAATTGAAGAAGAGGTAATCCAACCCCCATTACTCTTTTTGTGCCAAACCCAAAGAAACTACTTCTTTCTGTAACCCAAGCATTTACTTCCAAAGTTAAATACACTTCATCAGGGGCTTTTTGCTGAGCCACTTTAGATATGTATTCAATTTCTTTAAATAGACTTGGATAATCTTTTGGGGATATCAAGGGACCTGGTTTAATAAATTTGGAACTCCTTGGAATTGTCGACCATAAAATCACAAATGCTCCTGATACAGAAACAAAAATAATATATGGATAGACACTATCTGAGTACTTCAAATGGAAATAAGAAAGTAGAAGTAACAAAATCACAAGCGAAAATGCCAGCAAATAGTAACCTATTGAAAGCATGAGAAGCAAGAACATTCTTAATGTAAATTGCCCACGTGTCAAGAAATCCCCCCCTTAAAACGGTCTACATTATAACATCTTTGATAATAATTCTATCATATAAATTTATCTAATCAAGGGTTATATTCCCGAACAAAAGAAAATATCGTCATATATTGGCTAAAGTGAATTCTGGACTACACCACTCAATCCATTCGTTAATTCATTTTCACCATAATAAATCAAGTATATTGAAGTGCGATGTAAAATCTTAATCGCGTTCAATATACTTTATCATTAAATAATAAAATTTGCTATAAGGTAAGTTTCTATTTACTTTGCCCACTCTTCTGGCTTATTTATTGCTGCTTGCAACTCTTCTAAATAGTTACTTACCTGATAACCATCCACTACAGCATGATGTACCGTTATAGAAAACGGCATTAATATTTTGCCATCAACCTTCTTGAATTTCCCCGACTCTAAAACTGGGAAAAACTGTGTTCCCATAGCATAAGGTACTGGTGAGTAGCTTGTAAATGAGATCCAAGGCAATACACCAACCATACAACCATTCTCTGGCGGCATCTCAGGCTTTGCTATCATTCCATGAACATCTTTATATTTCGCCTCTTCCCCCAAATACTGCTTATTAAACGTTTCAAAAGATTCCTCATATTCTACCCACATTACAGAGGTACTCTTGTCATCCTCGTGAAAATTAGCATAAGCTGGCACAAGATGATTGTAGTAGCCAAGTTTTCCATCTTTATAGGCTACTCTGAAGTAGTCTCTTTTATTAATAAGTTTAATTGTAATATAACGATAACCTACCGCAAATTTATAACCCTTTTCTTTAAAGTATGTATGCATTATCGTCACATCCAAATCTACACAAAGGTTGAATCCTGTTGGAATCATCTTTGTATAAAGCGTAAATTGTGGTGCCCTTTCCCACTTATTGAAATCAATTTCGTAATATTCCAGTTCCATTTCTGCTATACTCCTTTTCTATTTTTTAGTTAGAGTATATCAACCTTTCTTTACAAAGCCTATCCACTCTCCGTAGAGTTCGACCAAGCAAAATCATGTAAGAGGAAATTATCACAATAGTTTTTTAAATGACAATAATCCTTAGACTTTAAATACTTAGGAATAATTAGTTTGCTAAGTTTTACGGCTTACAATTTTATATCAAATTTCGAACTTAAAAAAGGTGTCTATTCCGAATAAATATTCTGAGTAGAGAAAATTGTAACATTTTTAGAAAGAACATAAAAGATAAAAAATGGGGAGGAAAAATTAAAATGAAAAAGGTTCTGAGTGTTTTATTGTTTGGTCTGTTACTTATTACTTCCGTATTTACTACTACAATCATTTCTTCGGCCAATTCGCTTCCGACTATGCCGCCGTCAGGATATGACAAAAGCGGTCAACACCCAGCTGGCAAGGTTCATTGGAATGTTAGCTATTACTCGACGGTGGCAAAACGCAATCTGAATATGCACGTTTATACACCGCCAGGTTATAACGCAAAACAGAAGTACAGTGTTATTTACTGCTATCAGGGCATCGGTGTCGGTGCAGACACTACCTTTCTTGATTGGTCCATACGTGCCAATGTCGTTTGCGACAATCTGATAGGAGAGGGAAAGATCAAGCCTGTCATTATTGTAGCACTAGACGACCAATTCGACGGCAACAACAGCAATGTCGCCGATATGACAATTAAAGATGCCATACCATATGTCGATTCACACTATTCCACTTATGCTGACGCTGATCATCGGGGCGTTTTCGGCTATTCCTGGGGGGGCGGGTATGCGTTCAATGTAGGGTGCCAAAACTTGGATGTATTCCGTTATATCAGCCCTACTGCGGCAGCACCCAACAAACTTCCTGACACCACCCTTTTCCCCAACGGCGGTGCCGAGGCCAAGCAGAAATTGAAATGTTTGTTCATTTCTTGGGGAGGGGTGGATTATGAGAGCATTGTCGCCTCTAATAGGGCATGCAATAACTATACCACCGCCAATAACATTCCCCATTTCTCGTGGGAAGTCCCAGGAGCAGGGCACTGGGCAGACCAGGTGTGGAGACCCGCAATGTGGAACTTTCTTCAACTCGCGGATCTTGCGGGGATTTCTGGCAGCAAAAAGCTCTCAGCTTATACGCAGATAGAAGCAGAAAGTTATAGCAGGCAGTCGGGTATTCAAACTGAAGATTGTACTGAAGGCGGCCAGAATATTGGTTTTATTGAGAACGGAGATTATGCTGTTTTCAGCAATATAGACTTTGGCAGCGGTGCAAAAAGTTTTAAGACAAGAGTAGCAAGTGCCACCGAAGGAGGTAATATTGAGATAAGACTTGACAGTATAACCGGACCTTTAGTCGGTACTTGTAAGGTTACTGGAACTGGCGGTTGGCAAAACTGGACTGATGTGACATGCAATGTCAGCGGTGCAAGCGATACCCATGATCTTTACTTAAAATTCACAGGCGACAGCGGTTATCTATTTAATATGAACTGGTGGAAGTTTAGTACTGCTTCAGTCACCCCTACTCCAACACCAATATCAACCCCTACTCCAACCCCTACTGGAAAAAAAGGTGATGTAAATGGTGATGGAAATGTAAATTCGATAGATTTTGCATTATTAAGACTGCATTTACTTGGTACATCTCCTCTTACAGGAAAGGATCTTTCAAATGCTGATGTTAATGGAGACGGCAAAGTGAACTCTATTGACTTTGCATTGGTAAGACAGTATTTATTAAGTATTATAACTTCTTTCCCAGGATAAAAGGTAGTATAACCTGATGTTTGCAAACAATATGGGTTTATACACTTGTGTAGCAAGCTTTCAGAATAAGAATTGCATTCTACATGGGATGACTACGGTTGGGTAAGTCATCCCTCCAAGTTTATAAAATATTAAGTTAATTTAAGAACTTAGTTCTTCTTTCCATCAATTTCAAACTTAAACTCATGGGCAAAATATAGTTAGAAATTTTGTCCATGGGTTTTGAGTATAAATAATCCAAATCTAAATTCAAAAAAT
>JAEWSG010000052.1 GCA_023398495.1 Bacillota bacterium | reverse complement strand
CATTGTGAAGCAAGTTGTAGAGCCTGTTAATGCGACGAGGAAAGGGAGAGCATTGTTTGAGCGAAGCGAGTTTTGCTCGACCCCGAGGAGTATTTACAGGCTCTAAACTGCGAAACTTAAGTTTCTGAAATACTTTTCTTCACATTTATTACATATACCCCATAGTCATTTGTGAAATAGAAATACCAATGCACCAGTGTTACAATTAATGTACGGTTGCTTTGTTGGTTTTCTACATATTGACACAAATAGAAAATAAAATTATAATTATAGTCATATAGAAAACGTTTTCTATATGACTATGCACAAGCAAATCGTATCTGCAATCAGGATACCATATACCAAACATAAATTTGGGGTATAAAAGTTACAGCATTCATTTATTTATTTTTATCATTTAGAATATTTTTGAATTATGAAATCATATAAATCAGAGAATATTTTTGATTATTTTGGTACTGTGCTTCTTTAATCAAGTTTTTGAAAGTGTAGCATTAAAGGGATTTAAGGCAAAAAATCATTTAATGTTGTTACTTGCAAAATAATTACATACTAATTAACTGTGGGGGTGTTTAAATGAAAAAAATTATTTCTGTCGTTGCTGCAACAGCTATTTCTGTAAGCTTACTGGTCGGTTGCGATAACAAAGCATCGAATGTAACAGATGCCAATTCTGAAGGTGACAATTCATCGGCTAAAGTGAATATCGGCTGTGCAATCTACAAATTTGATGACACTTTTATGACCGGTGTCCGCAACACGATTTCAGATGCTGCAAAAGAAAAAGGAGCAGGGATTGACATCGTTGACAGCCAGAATTTACAGCCTACTCAGAATGAAAAGGTAGATCTTTTCATCACCAAAAAAGTCAACTCTCTTGCCATCAACCCTGTTGATCGTACTGCTGCAGGCGTAATCATTGACAAGGCAAAAACAGCCAACATACCCGTTGTTTTCTTCAATCGTCAACCCTTAGCTGAGGACATGAAGAAATGGGATAAGGTTTATTATGTGGGAGCAAAGGCTGAAGAGTCCGGAACAATGGAAGGTCAAATTGTTGTTGACTACTTTAAAGCCCATCCTGAGGCTGATAAGAATAAAGACGGAGTCATACAGTATGTTATGTTAAAGGGTGAACCCGGACATCAGGATGCTGAATCACGTACAACATATTCCATCAAGGCAATCGAGGATGCTGGAATGAAGGTTGAGAAGCTTGCAGAAGACACGGCAATGTGGGATAGGGTAAAAGGTCAGGAAAAGATGTCAGCTTTTCTTGGTTCAAAAGGAGACAAGATTGAAGTAGTAATTGCAAATAATGACGATATGGCACTTGGCGCGATTGAAGCATTAAAAGCAAACGGTTACTTTAAAGATAACAAGTATATGCCGGTAGTCGGTGTTGATGCTACTGCACCTGCACTTCAGGCTCTAGAGGACGGCACTCTTCTTGGTACTGTATTAAACGATGCAAAGAACCAGGGTAAGGCCACATTCAACCTGGCCTATGTACTTGGACAGGGACAGACCCCAAGTAAAGACAACATCGGTTATGACATTGTTGATGGGGCTGACGGAAAATGCATATGGGTAGCTTACAAGAAGATTACAAAAGACAATTTGAATGAAGCAAAATAATGCCTCAAGTTCAATGAAGTCCATTTAGACAATATAAGGGCAAGAGGGTAATGTATACTTATGTTGCACCTTTGCCCTTCCTTATTTTATATAAAACCAAGTCTGCTTTGAATCTATGTTGAATCTTCACAGCAGCTTGCAGGGGGCTTAATAATGGATAATAAAATTCTACTTGAAATGAACAACATTTCAAAAGAGTTTCCGGGAGTCAAGGCCTTAGATGATGTTACTTTAAAAGTGCGTACAGGAACTGTTCATGCTTTGATGGGAGAGAACGGTGCAGGCAAATCAACTCTGATGAAATGCCTATTTGGGTTATATAAGCCAGACCATGGTGAAATCATTCTAAATGGGAGACACGTAGAAATTCATGACTCTAAAACTGCACTTGACTGTGGTATTTCCATGATTCATCAGGAACTGCATGCTATCCGGTTCAGAAGTGTAATGGAGAATATTTGGCTCGGACGTTTCCCGATTAAAGGACTGGGACCTTTTAAGTTTGTGGATCATAAAAAAATGTTTAATGACACACAGAAGCTTTTCAAGGATCTGAATATGGATATCAATCCACTCTCCATCGCAGGAAATATGTCGGTTTCTAAACTTCAATCCGTGGAAATTGCCAAAGCCACTTCCTACAACTCCAAAGTGATTATCATGGATGAACCTACTTCTTCTTTAACAGAAAATGAAGTGGAACATCTTTTTAAAATCATCGAGGAACTTAAAAGTAAAGGTGTAGCTATTATTTATATCTCCCATAAAATGGAAGAAATCTTGAAAATTGCCGATGAGGTAACCATTATGCGGGATGGAAAGCACATTGGTACATGGGCAGCAACTGAGCTCACCACCGACTTAATCATATCCAGAATGGTGGGACGTGACTTGACCAACAGGTTCCCTGAAAGGACGAATGTACCCGGGGAAGTTGTACTTAGAACAGAAGATCTGACTTCACCCTTTCCCAAATCCTTTAAAAATGTATCTTTTGAACTTAAAAAGGGTGAAATACTGGGCATAGGGGGATTGGTCGGGGCACAGCGTACAGAGCTTATTGAGGCTCTTTTCGGATTAAGGTCGATTGCACACGGCGGAATTTACATCAATGGAGAAAAAGTCAGAATCAAATCACCGGTGGATGCAAAAAGATATAAGCTGGCGCTGTTGACAGAAGAACGAAGGGCAACAGGGATATTTCCGGTTTTACCTGTATTGGAAAATACGGTTGTGGCAAACCTCAGCCGTTATATAAAACCTTATTTTCTCCTGGATGAAAAGAAAAGGAAGGCAGATGCAGAAAAGAGCGTGGGAAAACTAAGGGTAAAAACACCTTCTATCAGAACTCTAATAAAGGATCTTTCGGGTGGAAACCAGCAGAAAGTATTAATTGCCCGCTGGCTTCTTACGGAACCGGATATCCTGCTCCTGGATGAACCTACCCGGGGTATCGATGTGGGAGCTAAATATGAGATATATACGCTGATTGCAGAACTTGCCAAACAGGGAAAAAGCATTATTATAATTTCTTCAGAAATGCCTGAACTGCTTGGAATGTCCGACCGTATTATGGTTATGTGTCAAGGCCGTCTTTCAGGAATTGTTGAAGGCAAAAGTGCAACACAGGAAGAAATCATGCGTTTGGCTACACAGTTTATTGTATAGAGAAGAGAGGGAATACTATAATGAATGGTTTAGATGTAAAGAGCGTAAATCGTTTAAATGCAAAGAAAATAAAGGGTTTTTTCTTCCAGAATGCGATTTTTATAGTACTTATAATCCTTGTATTGTTAATTGCAGTGAAGGACACTCGGTTTTTGTCAATAACATGCTTTAGGGATATTTTGCTCCAATGCTCACCAAGAGCTATTATTGCCCTGGGAGCCGCCTTTGTATTAATAACAGGTGGGACGGATCTTTCAGCGGGACGTGTAGTAGGTCTTACGGCAGTTCTTTCTTCATCCATGCTCCAAACAGCCGAATACTCAAGAAGGTTTTTTCCGAATTTGCCGCAGTTGCCAATTTTTCTGCCTGTTTTAATTGCTCTAGGTGCAGGCCTTGTTATAGGTTTAATCAACGGCCTTATTGTTGCCAAGTTTAGTGTGCCTCCCTTTATTGCAACGTTAGGTACAATGGTTATTGTTTTAGGTGCAAATTCTCTCTATTTTGATCTTCCGCCTAACAATTCACAACCCATAGGAGGATTAAGAAAAGATTTTACCTTTTTAGGATCAGGCAATATCTTAAACATACCGGTTATCATCATTACGGCAGTCATAATATCCCTTATCGTATGGGTTGTTTTTAACAAGACACGGTTGGGAAAGAATATGTATGCGATAGGATGTAATAAAGATGCAGCAAAAGTTTCCGGCATTAACGTAGGACGTAACCTGATATGTATTTATGCCATAGCAGGAGCTCTCTATTCTATTGGAGGAATACTTGTAGCTGCTAGATCCGGTGGTGCTTCTAATACGTATGGAAATATGTATGAGTTGGATGCGATAGCTGCCTGCGTGGTAGGAGGAGTATCAACTGCAGGAGGCGTTGGAACAGTGCCTGGGGTACTGGCAGGCGTTGTTATTTTTGAAGTCATAAACTACGGTTTGACATTTATAGGTGTAAGTCCGTACTGGCAATGGGTTGCAAAGGGTGCTATTATTGTGGTTGCCGTTGCATTTGATATTAGAAAATATCTGGCTAAAAAATAAAGTATAAAATACAGAAATAGCAAGCACTGTACTGCTTAATTTTACACAGTGCTAAGACCATCGGTATGTTTTCACAAAGGTTGAAATGGGGTATAATTACTTAGGTGCTAAACAGAACCATGATAAAAAGTTTTTTAAAAAAGGGTGAAAGCATGCCGGTAACTATCAATGATGTTGCTAAAGAGGCTGGAGTTTCAATCAGTACAGTATCCAGAGTGCTCAACAATAATTATCCTGTAAAAGAGGATACCCGAATCAGGATTGAAAAGGCCATCGAAAAATTAAACTATAAACCGAATATAGCAGCCAGAAGCCTAATCACAAGAAAGACATCTGTCATTGGTATCATCGTTCCGGGGATTACAAACCTGTTTTTTCCCACATTGGTGGAGATGATAGAAGGATTTTTAACCGGCAGCGGTTACAGCATATCTCTTTGTAATACAGGTGGAGAGGCTTTGAAGGAAGTAGAATTAATCAATCATATGATGTCAAGGCAAGTGGATGGTTTGATTGTGATTGATCCCTCGTTGGAGAACCTTGATAACGGTTACTTTGATGAGATTTCCCGGTCCCTTCCGATGATTCTGGTCAATGGATTTCCCGGAAATTATCAATGCAATTTTGTTTCCTATGATGAAGAGATTGGGGCTCGTGAAGCATTTATGTACTTACTGGAGTTGGGACACAGAAAGATTGCTTTTGTGAGGGGAAATAAAAGTTTATCCTATGATATTAAGGAAAAAGTCTATAAAAGTATTGTAAAAAGTAAGGGTTTGAATTATGAAAAGGTCCTTCATGTTGGAAAAGGGAATTGCATGGATGTGGTTGAAAGAACCCGGGAGCAGATCGAAGAATTATTAACTGAGAATGAACGGCCTACTGCTTTTTTTGCATGTAATGACCTGATGGCAGTAGGTGTTGTCAATGCTTGTAACAGGATGGGAATATCCATACCCAGCGAGATATCTGTGATAGGATTTGACAATACATTGATATCCGGGATTACGCATCCCAAACTGTCCTCTGTGGATTTAAATATAAGAGAAATCGGGAGGAGAGCAGCTTTGGAATTGATAGATATTATTGATAGCCGGAACAAATCAAGAATTAAATATTTTTTGGAAACCAGTCTTATTGTCCGTGACAGCTGTGGAAAGGCTAAAAGTGCAAATACTTAGAGCAGCCTTCTAACTCAGCGAAGTTAAGGAAAACAAAAAAACGATTATTATACAAGAAAAGTTAATGTGATAGAAAAGGTTTTCTATAAGGAGAATGGAAATATGAATCATATATGTCCTGAGAGAGAAATTGAACGGCTTCTCTTATTTGCCCAAAGGAATAAGTTGGTTGAAGGCCTGGACACAATTATTGCCCGCAATGCGCTGCTGGATTTGTTTAATATCCGTGAACCCTATGAAGGGGAGGTCCCTTCGGAGTACTTGCAAAGCCCTGCAGAAATCCTTAATAATCTATCGGAGTATGCTGCTGCATACGGATTGATCCAGGACGATACCTCTTTATCCAGGGATTTATTTTCTACAAGAGTCATGGGACACTTAGTCCCTGGACAGAGTGTGATTATTAACCGCTTTACTAAGACATATACGGAAAAAGGTGCCAGAGAGGCAACCGATGAGTTTTATTTATTGTCGCAGGTGTCAGGCTATATACAGATGGATAAAATCGCAAGGAACCTGTATTGGAATACAGCAACAGAATATGGCAACCTGGAGATTACGATAAACCTGTCGAAACCCGAGAAGGACCCGAAAGAGATTGCGGCTTTAAAGTCAATGCCCCAGTCCGCCTATCCAAAATGCCTTTTATGTCTTGAGAACATTGGATTTGCCGGGCATATAAACCATCCTGCGAGACAGAACCACAGGGTCATACCTGTTACATTAGGAGGGGAACAGTGGTACTTTCAATATTCCCCGTATGTTTATTACAATGAGCATTGTATATTATTTTATAAAGAACATGTTCCCATGAAGATTTCGGAGAAAACCTTTGAACGCCTGATGGATTTTATAGACCGTTTTCCGCACTATTTTATTGGTTCAAATGCGGATTTACCCATTGTTGGTGGTTCAATACTGAATCATGAACACTACCAGGGGGGACGGTATATATTACCGATGGAGAAGGCCCCTATAGAAACCTACTTCGAAAATAAAAAATACGGCGATGTTACGGCAGGAATTGTCCGGTGGCCTGTATCGGTAATCCGCTTATCATCGATGAATAAAGAGAAGTTGATAGAACTGTCTATGGAAATATTCCACAGATGGTCTGAGTATAGTGACCCGAAATCTGGTATACTTGCATCAACAGAGTACGAAGGGGGAAAAACTCCTCATAACACTGTTACACCCATTGCGAGGAAAAACAGTAAGGGAGAGTTCGAAATAGATATTGTGCTCAGGAACAACAGAACAGACCAGGAGCATCCAGACGGTATATTCCATCCTCACAGGGAACTTCATCACATAAAGAAGGAGAATATTGGCCTGATTGAGGTAATGGGATTAGCCATCCTTCCGGGTCGGCTGGATAATGAACTTAAAGAAATCGCAATGGTGTTGGCAGGCAATCAGGATATTTTTAAAAAGGCAAAGGGCGATATAGAGCATCCATTGTATAAACATATTTACTGGATTGGAGAACTCCTTGGCAAATACGGAAACAGGTGCAGTATTGATGAAGCCAGGGACATTCTTCGCAGGGAGGTAGGAAGTAAGTTCCTGCAGGTATTGATGGATGCCGGCGTTTATAAGAAAACCAGGGAAGGCAGTAAAAGTTTTCATAAGTTTATGCATTTTGCAGGTTTTAACAATACTACTACTATTGGATAGGGTGATACAATGAATATTCTAGGACTTGCGGATCAATTTTCGGAGCTATACGGCAAAGGGGATATAAGGGTTTTTCATTCCCCCGGCAGGGTTAATTTGATTGGCGAACATATTGATTACAACGGTGGATTTGTTCTGCCTTGTGCACTGGATTTAGGAACTTATGCCTGTGTACGCAAGAGGAATGACAAAAAAGTAAGTCTTGTGTCCACGAACTTTGATTTGAAAGTAATGCTGGATTTAGATCATATCCAATACGATGAGGCAGATAACTGGGCCAACTATCCCAAGGGTGTTGTGAAAGCGATGATTGACATGGGCTGTCATATTTCGGGAATGGATATACTTATCAGCGGAGACATTCCCAATAGTGCAGGGCTCTCATCATCAGCATCCCTTGAAGTACTGGTTGCGGTTATCATCAATCTTCTGTTTAATGGCGGTGCGATGGGTAGAATTGATTTAGTCAAGTTGTGTCAAAAGGTGGAGAATGAGTTTATCGGAGTCAATTGTGGCATTATGGACCAGTTTGCCGTTGGAATGGGAAAACGGGATAAAGCTATCTTACTTGACTGCAATTCTCTCAAATATAGTTATGCCGATGTTTATCTGGGAAAATACTCTCTCATCATTATGAATACTAATAAAAGAAGAGCTCTGAACGAGTCCAAGTACAATGAGAGAAGGCTGGAGTGTGAAACTGCTCTTGAATGCCTTAAAGCAGGCAGGGATATAAAAGCTCTTTGTGAACTGTCAGTTGAAGAATTCAGCCGGTTTGAAGGATTCATTAAAAGTGAAATAGCAAGAAAAAGATCAAAACATGCTGTATATGAAAATGAACGTGTAAAAAAAGCATATGCATGCTTAAATGAAAACAGACTTAAAGAATTTGGGGAGCTTATGGTTGAATCTCACTGCTCACTAAGGGATTTGTTCGAGGTGACAGGCATTGAGCTTGATACAATTGTGGAGGAAGCATTAAAAACCGAAGGGTGTATTGGGGCAAGGATGACGGGGGCTGGGTTTGGCGGCTGTGCAATCGCCCTTGTAGAAACAGTATGTGCTGATAAATTCATCAAAAAGGTTGGTGAAAGTTATACCCGAATGATTGGCCTTAAACCTGATTTTTATATAAGCACAATAGGGGAAGGTACACGGGAAATTACCCTGTAATTCTTTGGCGAAGGAGAGCATGTCGGAATGTGGTTGTCAAGGATAAGCCCGGTTTTGGCCCTTGACAACCACATTAGCAGAAATTAAGAAAGAAAGCAGGAAGCAATTTACACCACTTGATTTCAAATAATTATCTTTTTATTTAGATAATATTAATATATAATTGTGAGTAGGAAATCGTAAGTAAAGAGGTATATACAGTATATGGCGTTTGGTCTGCAATTCACAGTATTCACTTATTTAACTTCAATTGTTCTATTACTATCGTTGATAGTATTTGTCCTTGTGGAGGGAAAACGAACTAATCTTTTATATAGTTTTGTATTTCTTCTGGCAACTAATTTTATTTGGTCATTGGGGTTGTTGTTTGAGGCATTGAGTATTACCAATAGACAAGGGTTCAGTGTATTAAAATTTTATTATATCGGGATTTGTTATTCAGGGTTGGCTTGGTTAATATTCTGTCTTTGCTATTCCAACTCCAGAATTTTTCGCAGAAAAAAAGTTATGTTCTCTATAGCAGCTGTACCTACTCTTCTATACCTTTCTCTGCTCACTAACGAATTTCATCACCTTTTTTATTATAGTACGGATAGCGGAAGGCATTTCGGAATACTATTATGGGTCCTTATTGTTTTTTCCTATATATGTGTTATTGCAGGCACATTTATATTGATCCGTTATGCAGTAAGTAGCAATACTTTAAAGAGAAATCAGACGATATTAGTTATTTTTTCAGCAGTTGTACCGCTAATCTTCAATGTAATGTTTTTGATTTTCAAATTTAGTATAGAAATTACTCCCTTCAGCTTTATTATTTCAGCCATCTTGTTTCTAATTGCTTCCTATAAATACAGTTTTTTGGATATCGAATCCAGGGTACTAAAGAATTATGTCGATACCATGCAGGAAGCAATTTATGTTTTTGATAAAGATTTGAGAATAATAAAATATAATCAGGCATTCAAACGTTTTTTACCCGATACAGAATTTTTATCAAGTCTAGAGAAGGCATCTGACATAGCCCTGTTCCTTGAGGGAATTGTACATAAGACCGGAGAGTCCGAGACAATTATTCAGCATCTGAAACTAGGTGCTAAACAGCCTTTTAGTGGTGAAATAATATTAAAGAAAGGACGGGAACAGTCACTTAGAGTAAATATCAATCCTATTTTAACTTCAAAAGGACAAGTTATCGGGACAGTGGTTTCTTTTCATGATATTCAGGAATATAAGGACTTAATGAAGGAAATGGAGTATAAAAACGAAGAGCTGACTATACTTAACCGGCAGAAATCGGAATACGCACTAAAAGTAGAAGAACTGGCCAGCGTAAAGGAAAGGAACAGGATTGCCCGGGATGTGCATGATACTTTGGGGCACATGCTTGTATCCATAATTTCACTTACAGAAGCATTAAATTTAACATATAACGAAGATGAAAACCATGCAAGAAAAATTATGAAAGACTTGATGAAGATATCTAAGGACGGAATGAATAAGTTAAGGCTCTCAATTTCAGGTATGATTCCGGAGTCTTTAGAAGCCAATCACCTTATAAAGGCAGTTACTGAATTGGCAGAGATGTTTAGTCATTCAGGATTAAATATTGACTTTACCTATGAGGGAAATAGTGAATACGTTGGCCGGGAAGTGTCCGATGCCCTTTTAAAAATCTGTCAGGAGTCGGTGACCAATTCCATTAAACATGGTAAAGCCCGTAATATGAAGATAATGTTTGTGTTTAATAAATCCTCTGTCAAACTTTTTATATTTGATGATGGGATTGGCTGTGGGGATATTAAGAAAGGGAATGGGCTTTCCGGCATGGAGGAAAGGGTTGGGCAGCTTTCCGGAAAAATAATATTCGGCTCGGATGGGGAAAAGGGATTTAATATTCATATTGAGGTTCCATTGCAATAGGATAGAAAAAAAGAGGATTTACTGAAATTAATGACAATCAGCAGGACTTTTAATAAAAGTAATGACAATCGGAAGTTGTAATATAGTGTAAAATATTATAAGAGAATTATCAATAATAAGGAAAGGGGGTAGGGCTGATGATCAAGGTTATGATTGTGGATGATTTGGGTATATTCAGAGATACATTGAAGTATATGCTGGACCACGACGCTGATATTGAAGTAGTTGGAGCAGCATCTAATGGTTTTGAAGCTTTTGAATTGTGTAAAAAAACACAGGTTGACCTGGTTCTTATGGACATTATGATGCCGGAGTGTGATGGAGTGAAAGGGACGCAGCTTATCAAGCAGCAATTCCCCAACATTAAAATCATTATTCTAACCACCTTTCAGGATGATGAAAATATATCCAGCTCCTTAAAAAACGGGGCAGATAGCTATGTTCTGAAAGATATCAGTGCAACAGAACTGGTACATGCAATTAAGAGTGTATATCAAGGGTATAATATTATCCAGAAAAACATATTTGATAAAGTGATGCACAAACTGGATGGGGATGATATACACAACGAAGATGGAAGTACTATTCTGGCAAAATTGAATGAAAGAGAGATAAAAGTAATCCAAATGGTAGTTGATGGAAAAAGCAACAATCAGATAGCAAAAGAATTATTTCTTACCGAAGGGTCAGTCCGCAATATCGTTTCTACTTTACTAAAAAAACTTAATTTTAAGGACCGTGTCCAATTAGCAGTGTTCGCAGTACGGAATAAACTGGTATAATACGGATTCTGATTAGTGCTGAAATACAATCGGGAGTAATATTTAAGCCCTTATAAATAACAAAGAGGTACTGCAAATTATTTGTCAGACCTCTTTGTTCATGTTTAGAAAGGTATCATTAATTTAATTCTTAATAATGATATCATCTATATAACCTTTAAACTGTCCAAATGTTGTTTGCTGGTCATAAGCCACCAAAACTCGCTTGATGACTTTACCTTCACACTTCTGACCTATATTGGAAGTTATAAAGTTCCATTGGCCTATCACTCCACGTCCGCTGTTAGGATGCATATTAACCCCATTTTGATCAACGGCACTAGATGATCTCAGTACCGAACCATCGGTAAATTCCAGTTCCACGCCTATATATCTTCCGTGTTGGTTTACAGGAAGAAGCCAGTAGGAAAGTGTTGTTGATGCTGAGACTGTGATATTGACATTGTCAAAAACTGTGAAGTAACAGTATGAACTCTCATATTGGTAGTTATCCGTCCCTTCTATAAGCAAAGCACCGTTCCCGCTATGATATGATTGATTATACACTAAAGAGCAAGTTGGATTTGCACTACTACTTGTAAAACCTGAAACATTTCTGCTGTATGCTATTGTATTTGAATAATCAGGCACCCCAAGAACTTTTAAATACTTATCCGGGCGTGACAGATTAAGCCCGTCAAAGTCATACTTGAAACCTTTATATTTTGCCGGATACTCTTCCTGAATAACTATATCATCCACATATGCTTTAAACTGTCCGATGCCGGGATTTTGGTGATAAGCTAAAATAATTTTCTTTATAGTGCGTCCATTACACCACTGTCCAAGATTGCATTTGATAAAGTTCCAGGTACCTACTGTGCCGCGGGCTATCGTGGGCTTCATACCTCTTCCGTTTTGATCCACTGCATTAGTATAGCTCCTTAGAAATGTACCATCGTCAAACTCCAGATCCACACCGATAAACGTTGAGTTTTGGTTCTGTGGCATAATCCAATAGGATAAAGTTGTGGTATCCGTTATCTTTAGGTTTACATTATCATATACGGTATAATAAGCGTATGAAAAGTCAACTGCATTGTCGGTACCTGACAACACCAATGCAGAATTACCGCTATGGAATGATTCATTACTCCTGACTTTACATTCAGGCTGAGTACCACTTACATATCCGGTCACACTTTTAAGTGTGTAGATGTTATTGGTGTAATGGGGTGCACCACCTACACGAGTGAATCCGCTGGTCTGTGGAGCATTTCGTCCATCAAAATCGAATGCAATCCCGGATATAATATCATTATACAACTCGAACTGATAAATTCTCGCACAGTTGTCTGCATCTGCATTGTTTATATAAAGTCTTACATATCTTGCATTAAACGGTGCCACAGACCTGTCAGTAACCCCAAGAGTGTTACCTGTTACTACATCCACATCCTCCCAGTTATTCACACCGTCAACACTAGTTTGTAAGCGGAAGTCACTGGTAAATAAATTTGTGTAAGAACTACCAGAACCCTTTTCATGAACTACCTTCCAACGGTTTATAGTCATGACACTGCCCAGGTCAACTTTGAGCCATGAATTTCTTCCATAGCCTAGTCCCGTACACCATTTATCATGGATATCAAAGCTACCATTTACCGTGCCGTTGACTGCATTTCTTGCCGGTTCATGGGAAAGCTGTGTGCTGGCTGTTGCAGTCTTATTGAGTGCAAGATTAACATTGGGTGCATCATAGTCTATGGTTACAACAACAGGATAACCATTCCACGATATAACACCTCCACCAGTTTTTCTGACTGTCAAACTAAACTGACAATCTCCTTCTCCGCTAATATAATCCTGCGGATTGACTGTTACCTCCCATGTATTGTTTCCTGCATATGTTCCTTCAATATCCGTTACCACTTGACTTCCTGGTCTAAATGCACTAAAAGTGACTTTACTTATATCGGATGGATTGCCTTCTATGACAGCCTTTACATTAACGCTTCCACCACGTATTACTCTGGCACTTGCTGTAAATGACTGAATTACAGGGGTTGTTGCTTGTTGGTCTGTATATATTTCCTGGGCCGAAACCATTACTCTCATGCTATCGCCAGGTGTACTGGTTACATTTAGCTGAAATTGAGTGTCGGTACCATCATAAAGCTTGCTGTTGGGGATAGTTGTTGAATTGAAGAGGGTATATCCACTGCCTGATGCAAAGTAGTGGTTGATATCACCAGGTCTCCCAGTGTCCAACTGTGAATATCCTAGAGTTCCTTCGTTGGCCTCCTCAAGATCCACCCTCTTACGAGCTTCGTTGTTATTATTGAATATACTTTCGTCAATATGCCATACGGCTATACCTCCATAGTTGACTTTGAGGGAAGCATCAAAACCTTTCTTTTGCCTGTTTTCAATTAAAAAGTACTGTTTCGGGTCAACTGTGTTTATACGTAGCACATTATATCCGCCGGAATAATTAAAGGTGTTGAGTGTATATTGGTCTGATCTGTTTGCAATTTGTGGTGTTGCATACTTTAATTGAATTTTGGAATATGCGTCAAAATGTGCGGGAGTAGTTCCGCGATATTCACCTTCCAACTTACCCCAACTGTCGCTCATAATACTATGGAATCCTGTTCCTTTAGAAGTACTGTTATCAGTGTCATATAAATCGGGCAGTCCAAAAAGATGCCCTATCTCGTGGCAGAAAACGCCAATTGTTGCCATATGGTATTCATGCTTTTCCCCTGCAATTGCATATAATGTATTTTCCAATTTAATACTGTCTAATACCTGTATCTTTGTACTACACGCTTCTGCACACATACGAGGATACTTACCATCGCCGGTACTTTTCTCATAGCCAGCAAAAACAATACTTATACAGAGCTCGTTGGAAGAAAGCTTTCCGTCACCTTTTGTATCTAAGGGAGCAAAATTAACTACAGAATCTACCTTCTTCATAATATCTGGAATCAATGCTTTGATATCAGTCTGGATTTGCTCATTCGTTTTGTCCTTAATGCCGGGATGGTTGTTATCTAAACTTACCCTTACAACACCATCGTTGACAGTGCCACTTGTCTCTGCGACAGGTCCGAAAATAGTCTTTCCTGCTGAATTTTCATCATAGAAATTTCTTACGGTGCTGCCGGACGTTCCAAAAAAGAGATTATTCCACTGGGCATCTGTGTAAGTTAAAGCCATGTCTTTGAAGCTGACCAGTACCACCAATGCTTTTTGGTTAGGTGCAGCATTTGGGTGAGTTAAAAAAGCTGTTGTTGTTGCAGCAGCGGCTGTAAAAGTCGTTACAGCGGGAGATGAATATTCGGATTTAGCTGCTTGCTTAGTCTTCTGTGCAGTAAGAGATGCGGATGTATCATCTTTGCCTGTCAGAGGAAGGCCCTTTTTCCAACGGTAAACATCGTCGGATTTAAGCTGTCCCTTCTTTGGCAGCTTTTTGGAATACCTTATGGAACTCCTCTGAAGTTTGTTATCCTTCAGCTCATTATAATACCAATAGTCATCCTCTCCTTGTTCAATGGCCTCACCTGTTTCCGATTCAACCCAATTGAAATACTCATCTCCATGCAACCTGTATTGAAACATTTCTCCATTAGGCTGGACAGCATTTTGCCAGTCCTGGCACGCAGGTGCAGCATATGCTACCATCGAGAATACAAATATGGCTGTACATAGAAAGATGAACAAACCTGTAACCTTTGTTAAGTTTTTAAACATATAATCCCCCCTATCTATTTTGTTCCCTAATTATTCTACATGGAATTATACAAGTAATATGTCATGAGTTTTCAGACAAATGTCATCAATTTTTTGACGAATATCGACAATAATCATATTATTGGTATGACATCCATCATAGTTTTAATGAAAAATTATTAAAGCACATTGCCCCTCTTGGATGGGAACATATAATTTTTCTTGGTGAATATAACTTTGATGTGAGAAACGTATCTCTATAAGACAAATTAAGACCTCTAAATGTTTCTATTTAAAGATTTTAAGCTTAGCGTGGGTAAAACCGCCAACTCACTTCCAATTATTGTCTTAACGTAGGTTTTGTCGGAAATGTAGGCGGTACCCTATCCATAATTATTTCTTAACCATTCGGTAATTACTTTTTTATTTCAAAAAGGGAGGAAATTGACAGAATCCTCGGATCGGAATTAGGTGCCGATGATTATATATGGGATTACTTGGGTATCTGTTACACTATCAATTTCTCTAACGACACCATTAATTTCTACATCTATACTTTTACCACCAGTAGCATTCCTAACTAAGTCTTCATAATGAACATCCATTGCTTCACTGTATTTACCTTGATTGTAAAGTTCTCTAGCTTTATCGGATAGTTTAAGTTTATTGCCCCCATTACCAATTCCCGCATGAGGATAGGAAAATTATTTGATGAACCTCTGATATTCCTTAATAGCTTTCCTGATGAGTGTTAAAATAGCACCATTTTCATATGCTATTTATTATATCATTTCCGCTATTCTATTGGAATGACTGGTTCCCTGTATTCTGTTTTATCTCGCATCATCTTATAAATTATATTTACCAGTTTACGCATGATGCATTTGATACTTTGTTTTTTTGTTTTACCCTCTGACAGTTTCTTTTTGTAATACTGGAAAAAGTATGGGTTTGTAGGCTTTCCCTTTGGGTCACTCAATAATGAGACTGCTATCAGGAAGAATATTTGATATAGGTTTCTATTACCCAGTTTGTTGCTGAAATTTTTGTTTGTCTGTCCTGTGGCATATTGCATTGGACTAATTCCTGCATAAGCAGCGAGAGCATCAGCATTTGGGAATCTTGATATATCACCTATTTCTGCAATTATTCCAGCTGCTGTCACAGTATTTATTCCTTTCATACTCTCCAGCTTATAGCCAAACTTGGGAATAAGGCTTTTAAGGTTATCTTCAATACTTGCTATAATGTTTAAGTTATCATTGATTTGCTTTATTGATGATGTGACAATAAAATCCCTCAGTTCCTGAAACTCATTTGTTGTATCTCCGTCTTTTTCTACATGTTCAAGGATTTGAAGTGCTTTTTTCTCTGAGCAGTTGTGATGACTTTTTTCACTAAGGAAGGTTACAAGCTCATGAAATGGAACGGCTTTTAACTTTGACGGGGACGGATACTCTTTAAAGAATTCAAGTGCTGTCTTGCTATCCAGAGAGAAAAAGAATTTCCGGTAACTCGGATAATGGTGAACAAGATATGTATGGAGTTGATTTTTTAGGGTTACGTTGTTTTTAACAAGAGTATTTCTTTTTGATACAAGCTCATTTAAAGCCCAGTGTAAGTCATTTGGGGCTGCATCTGGAAGAGAATCAAGCTTACTTAAAAGGACATTTGCCACACATTGGGCATCTATGGAATCAGATTTATTTATGTTGGCTTGGTTTTTCCTTTCAGACTGTGACAGTGAAGGGTTAACATATTTGACTTTATGATTCTTTTCCAGTAGAAACACTGCCAATTCCCTGCCGTTACCCAGTACATCTTCCAGAGCGAAAACAGGGGTAACTCCTTGGGAGGTGTGCTTTTTAATCAAACTCAACAACTTGGGAAAGTCCTGCTTTTTATTTGGAAATGTTAATTCTCCAAGCTTTTCGAAAAAGCAATTGATAATAACCGCTGTGTGCTGATGTTTGTGAATGTCGCAGCCTATGTAGATGTGTTGCATTTTTGGGTGTAGCATCATTAAAATCATCCTTTCATTATTCATATTTCAAGGTGCAAAATTGTCCTTAAGCATCCCTAATTACAGCGTTAGACCTTATTAAAAAGTCCCGCATCAACTTCTAAGCCAAGGTTTTAAAACTTTTATAAAAACTATATTGATAAAAATATAGTCTTTAGAAAAACTTCAAAACCAAGAATAAGGGCATTCTCTGCAGAGCGTTAGCATCAGGCAAGCCCGAAGCCCGCACAAATATCAGCAGCCCTTACTCATGGTATAAAGCTCACTTTTTATTTATAATGTACTTTCACAATTAAAATCCAATTAAGAGTGAAGGAGGAGGACTTATACAGCCCTCTTACTCTTTAACTTCCAGACATTCTTCCAGCCCTTATCTAAAAGGGTATTATCAGAGTAATACCTGGGATCATTAACATTAATAACTTTACGACTTCTGATACTTTCAATAGTGATCTTGCCCGGACGAACAACCAGCTTATTCATCCAACCGCCTTCAAGCTCTTTCTCCCATACCTGAACAGAATCAAAGGAAAAATATAACCTTAGGGCATCTTCAATAATCCCATTGATAACATTCACACCGTCAATAGAAGCCCTAACTTTTGCAGCAGCATACAGCCCTTCGTCAATACTGGTAACAATCTTAACCTTAGACATACAAAAAACCTCCGTACTTATAAAATCTAAAGACCTCTAAACCACTCAATAATATAAAGGGTAAAACGGAAGCAGAGGGCAAAACTGCCATACTTCCTGTAATATGTACTATAATGATGATGCCTTCTCATAACTTTCAACCTCCACGCCATCGCAGTCAACAGTCTCTACCAGCTTAATAACTATCTGACCTTTTGTAACATCAACCATAATCTTTCTTCCGGGCTCAAAGCCAAAATTGCGAAGCCATGCACCTGATACCACCACAGAGGAAGAATCCTCCTCCATCCAGAACGCCGACACCTCAGATAAACGAACCATAAAAAATACCTCCTTAACATATACAGGCTCTCTGCCTGCTCTCATATCGGTGCGCACGATACCGTCAAGTAAATTCTTTGTCAATACATTTTTGATTTTTTTGTTTTTGAATCTTAAGAGTTTATTATTACACTAAAGAATGGAAAGACACAGCCGGAGAGCAGATAAAATCTTTGAAGTCCCTGACGTAGCGAGTCAAGAGAAAATCCCTCCCCCTCATTTTCAAGAAAGCACA
>JAEWSG010000033.1 GCA_023398495.1 Bacillota bacterium | reverse complement strand
GGTCGAGGGCTTGACCTAAGGAATTTGGGTTTCACCCAAATTCGAAGACGACAGGTGTGTGTAACACACCGATAGTCAAATATTTTACAGGTAGAAAAGGTCTTTAGAAGTCTTAATGAATTAAATCTGCTTCTTATCTTGATTCCAACATTATATATTTTTGAAGGTGCAATCCGATTTTTGCTTTAGCAAAATATCGTACTGATGAATGCTCCGCAGGAATTATTGATTTTTGCGTCAGCAAAATATCGTACCTTAAAAAGTTTACAATTTTCTGGTGGTTATAACGAGAAGGTCACACCCGTTCCCATTCCGAACACGGTAGTTAAGCTTCTCAGTGCTGATGATACTTGGATGGAGACGTCCTGGGAAAGTAAGTCGCTGCCAGATTTATATTCCTCAATAGCTCAGTCGGTAGAGCATGCGGCTGTTAACCGCAGGGTCGTAGGTTCGAGTCCTACTTGAGGAGCCATAAGCCTCGTAACTGAATGTTGCGGGGCTTTGTTAATGTTAAAAGAGTTATAGCAATAAATCAACTAAAATAAAATAAAAACGAACCAAATTAAAGTAAAGTGAAAACAGTAGGTATTCCCTTCATTTCATACACGTTCAAAATCGCAGTACCGCTAATCTAGACCGGAAACTCAAGGGTTTTAGGTAATGAGCTAAGCAAATTTTTTTGGTTTGCAATATGCAATTCTTTTAATTTAAAAGCTTGTTTTTTAAGAAATTTTTAAGAAGATATGGTTCCGTTGTTTGCCGCAGCGGAGCCTATTAATTATATTGCAGCTTTTAGTGCAATATAAACTATCTGGTGCTGATTAACAAAATAAAATTCTAGAATTTTATTTTGTTAATCAGCATAAAACATAGGATGTGCATTTTGCATGTTCAAAAGCTCTAGTTTAATGGACAAATACACCAAATTAGTCATGACTTATTGATGTAACCAAATTTATTTCCGTTTTGAAAGATAATAAAGTGTGCATAATATTTCTTATAAGTTTATAAATATATTTGAATTTATGTTGCCATATTGAGTTAATTTTGATAAATTGTTAAGGGTGTTTGTTAAATATCCTTCCTTATAAGATCATATATAGTGCAACGTAAATCAAAGCAGGCATGTTAACACTTTAAATCAGGAAAATAGCTTTTTTCAAGTGTGTTGTATGGGTTGATTTAAAATACTATAATCAGAATGGGGAAGAATATGAAGACCAGTAAGATAATACTAATGATTATATCTATATTAGTAGCAGGTTCTACAGTTGCCTTATCCGTAAACTACTTTAATAACAACAATGATATGCATAACGGTAGCAAATACCAAAGCCCTGATAATAAGAGAATTGGTGCTTCTCCTACTGATAAGGGAGATAATATCATGGATGTTCCGGAATTATTGCCAGGTAGCCCAGTTGAAATACAGTCACCTGAGGGTAAGGATGTAAAGGTAAAGGTGAAGGCAATTTACCTTACAGGAACTTCCGCTGGAAATAAAGTGTTTTTAGATAAAATGATCAGTATTATTAACAATACTGAATTAAATGCTGTAGTTATAGATGTGAAAGAGGACGGAAAAGTAAATTACAAGTCAAACGTGCCTCAGGTTAAAGAAATGGGAGCATATCACCAGCTTTATGATCCTGACTATGTTATTAAGACTTTACACGATAATGGGATATATGTAATCGGAAGAGTTGTTTGTTTCAGAGATAGTCATATGGCTCTTAAAAGGCCTGATTTAGCTGTAAAGAAGCCTGATGGATCCATCTGGAAGGAAAATGGTAAAATAGCATGGACTAATCCATATCTTAAAGAAGTGTGGAATTATAATATAGATATTGGAAAAGAAGCAATAGATAAGGGGTTTGATGAAATTCAGTTTGACTATGTGAGGTTTCCTACTGTAAGTGCTTCTAATGTAAACTATGGTCAAGGGGTACCTGAAAAGGCTGATGCAATTGCAGGCTTTTTAAAAGTTGCAGATGGTGAATTTGATAAGAAAAACATTCCATTATCGGCTGATGTATTTGCAATAATATGTGAAAGTTCGGGTGACAGGGAAGGAATTGGACAGGTTCTAGAAAGGATTGGAATGGACGTAGATTATATATCGCCAATGATATATCCATCTCATTATGCGAACAATTCAAAAGGAATGATGGGAAACGGAGTTGGTCAGAGTATAAATAATGTTTTATTTACAGCACCAGATTTAAAACCTTATGATGTTGTAAATAATGCTCTGTTAAAAACAAAAAACAGAATATCAAAAGTAGACGGTTATAAAGCAAAAGTAAGACCATATTTGCAGTATTTTACTGCAACTTATCTGCCAAAAGGGTATTATCAGGTTTATGGAGCTGATCAAATCAGGCAGCAAATACAAGCGGTCTACGACGCTGGTTATGAGGAATGGATATTTTGGGATGCAGGAAACAGATATAAAGAAGCTTTGTTCCAAAAAGAATAAAATAAAAGTTTGGGTTAAATTAGATAAATTTTAATTTATGAAAACTTTTTGATAAAGGAATGCGTCTAATAAATATTATTCTATAAAGTTTATGCAGTGAGAAAATGCTAGTGCTGATTAACAAAACTTAATTTCTACAAATTAAGTATTATGGATAATTATTAATAAAGTAAAAAAATAACAACAATGTGGGAGGTCAATATGTTAAAAAAGTGGGCAGCAAATGTAGTTGGTATTAAGAACAAAACATTATTACTTATTCTTGTGGGTTCAATGGTATTTACCATGTCAGCATGCCGAGGTAAGCAGGGTCAACCTGAGAACAGTCCGGCACCTACAAACACTTCTGGGGTGCAAACTCCAGATAGTACTGGAAATACAGGTGATGGTGAAGCTGACCCAATGCCTGGAACAAGCACAAGTCCCTCTTTGGATGGGCAAAATAATGATGGCAATAATTCAGTAAAAAAGGATATTAAGGTAAAAGCATTATACCTTACGGGATGGACTGCAGGTAGTGACTCAAAAGTTCAGCATTATATTGAGCTTGCAAAGAATACAGAAATAAACGCATATGTAATTGATATAAAAGATGATGACGGCTATGTCGGTTATAAATCTGATGTACCTGCTGTAAAGGAAGCAGGGGCATGGCAGGAAAAGTACAAGGTTGATAAGGTTTTAAAGGCATTTCATGACAATGATGTCCATATTATTGGTAGATTGGTATGTTTTAAGGATCCTGTCTACTCAGCAAAAAATACCCGTCTTGCTATAAAGAAAACAGACGGAACTGTCTGGAAAGAAAAGCTTGGAGGAGGGAAAACTGCTTCCTGGCTTAACCCTTATAACAAGGAGAGTTGGGAATACCTGGTATCCATAGCTAAAGAGGCTGTAAATAAGGGGTTTGACGAAATACAATTTGACTATGTAAGATTTCCTAATGGCATTAAGAAAGTAACAGATTTCAGCAGCTATAATAAAGAGAAATATGAAGCTATAAATGAATTTTTAGCGTATGCAAAAAAAGAATTGCCTGGAGTAGTTATTTCAGCCGATGTATTCGGTATTATTTGTGAAAGTCCGGCAGATACAGAAGGTATAGGACAATATCTTGAATTGGTAGGTAAGGATGTAGATTATCTATCGCCAATGGTTTATCCTTCACACTATGCTTTAGGTCAGACGGTAAATGGAGTTACCTTTGCAAAGCCGGATCTTGATCCTTATGGAGTAGTATATAACAGTCTAAAAAAGGCGAAGGACAGAATTTCTAAAGTTGAAGGTTATAATGCCGATATCAGAGCTTATTTGCAAGACTTTACTGCTTCGTGGATAGGTAAAGGTAATTACAAGGGATATGGTCCTGAGGATATCAAACAGCAGATAAAGGCGGTTTATGATGCCGGATACGAGGAGTGGATATTCTGGGATGCCGGTAACACATATACTGAATCTGCTTTTCTAAAGGAAGAAGCAAAAGCTGAATAAACTTATTTTTAATGAAAATTGTGCGGGAAATTTTTCGATAAAGACTGTGACTATGTAAGCAAATCCTCATTTTACTTACATAGTCAAAATTTTAATACAGTAATATAAATATGCAAAATTCATAAAATGCAGAATTTTTCAATAGGACTTAATTACTAAAAAATAAAGCCATTTTTTACTTGACTTAAAAAGTATAAATGATACAATATACAGTGTCGCAGGTAAAGCGGCATACAAAATATAGTAAAAGAGGGGGCTTATAAATATATGAATTTGACTGAAAACGCGATTAAAGTCCTTGAAAAAAGGTACCTGTCCAAAGATGAAAACGGTTGTTTGCTAGAAGATCCCAGAGGCATGTTTATGAGAGTTGCAAAATCTGTAGCACTTGCAGATAAAGACTATGTATCAGCAAAAGAACTCAAAGAAGTAGAACAGGAGTTCTATGATATGATGCTAAATCTTGAGTTTTTGCCCAATTCTCCAACGCTTATGAATGCCGGAAGACCCTTAGGTCAACTGAGTGCCTGTTTTGTCCTTCCTATAGAAGACACTATGGAGGGGATTTTCGAGACTATCAAGAACGCTGCTTTAATACATAAAAGTGGTGGTGGTACAGGTTTTAGTTTTTCAAGGTTACGTCAAAAAGGCGCTTCAGTAAATTCAACCGGTGGAGTAGCTAGTGGTCCGGTAAGTTTTATGAAGGTTTTTAATGCAGCAACGGAAGCAGTAAAACAGGGTGGGACCAGAAGAGGTGCTAATATGGGTATCCTCAGAGTGGATCATCCGGATATTCTTGAGTTTATATCATGCAAAAAGGACAATTCGGACATTACGAACTTTAATATCAGTGTTGGCATTACTGAAAAGTTTATGAGTGCCGTAGAAAATTCCGGGGATTATGATTTGATTGATCCTCATTCAGGAAAGACGGTAGGAAAACTAAATGCAAGATATGTATTTGACATAATTATTGACATGGCGTGGAATAATGGGGAGCCGGGAATTATATTCCTTGACAGATTGAATAAGGATAACGTTACTCCTGAGCTTGGTAATATAGAAAGTACCAATCCTTGTGGAGAGCAGCCTTTACTTCCCTATGAGGCTTGCAATCTTGGATCCATAAATTTAAGTGTGATGATAAAAAACCCAGACGCTTCTCCAGAAGTTGATTACAATAAGTTAGGAAATACAGTAAGAAAAGCAGTTCATTTCCTTGATAATGTTATAGATGTAAATAAATATCCTTTGTCTGAAATTGATGAAATGACAAGGGGTACAAGAAAAATTGGACTTGGAGTCATGGGATGGGCAGATATGCTTTGCAAGCTCAATATTGCTTACAACTCCCAGAAGGCAATTGTGCTTGCTGAGAAATTAATGCATTTTATTCAGGAAGAATCAAGAAAAGCATCAATTGAACTTGCTGAGAAGAAAGGTGTATTCCCATATTATGATAAGAGCATTTATAAGGAGCTTGGCATCAAGATACGTAATGCTACAACTACAACTATTGCACCTACGGGTACGTTAAGCATAATTGCCGGAGTATCAAGCGGAATAGAACCACTGTTTGCAATATCATACATTAGAAATGTTATGGACAATGATGAGTTGTTGGAAGTTAATCCGCTGTTCAAGCAAATTGCAGTAATTGACGGTTTCTACTCAGACGATTTAATGAAAAGGATAGCAAATAAAGGAACAATACATGGGTTTCCTGAGATACCAAAGTCTGTACAAAGTGTATTTGTTACTTCTCATGATATCTCACCCGAATGGCATGTAAAGATGCAGGCATCATTCCAAAAGTATACGGATAATGCTGTTTCTAAAACAGTAAATCTTAGGAATGAAGCGACTAAAGAGGATGTTTCAGACGTGTTCTGGCAGGCATACAAAACTTATTGCAAAGGTGTTACTATTTACAGAGATGGAAGCAGAGATTTACAGGTGCTTAATATTGGCAAGGTTAAAGGCAAAGAACAGGAAAGTGTCATTGAAGCAGTTGAGACACCAGTTAAGAGTATAACTCCAAGACAGAGGCCGGAGATAGCTACAGGGTTTACAGAAAAGGTAAAGATTGGGTGCGGGAATTTGTATATTACTGTAAACTATGATGAAAATGGCATATGCGAAGTATTTACCAATACCGGTCGTGCAGGAGGCTGTCCTTCACAGTCTGAAGCTACAGCTAGACTTGTTTCTATTGCACTCAGATCAGGTGTAGACCATAAGCATATAGTAGAACAATTAAAAGGCATCAGATGTCCTTCTACAATCAGGCAGAAAGGGCTTAAAGTAATGTCATGTCCTGATGCAATAGGAAGGCTTATAGAGAAGGTAGCAAAAATTCAAAACGGAAGTAATGCTGCATCAGATGAACTAAGTGTTTCAGAGGATTTGAAATTCCACGGTCCAACAGCCAAAATGCATTGTAATCAGGAAAGCAGTGCATGTGAAAGTACTCTGATTTTTGATGAAGAGGAAGCCGTGAATTTGGATGAGAAATCAACTTGTCCGGAGTGCGGCAAAGCTGTAGAACACGAAGGCGGTTGTATGGTTTGCAGAAATTGTGGTTATTCCAAGTGTGGATAATTCCTTCTAATTGAGATAATCAAGGCTTCAGATTTGGGTTTGTATTTTTCTTCACATTATTAAATGCATCCATCAGATTTTGTAAATTATATATTGCTTGAAAGTATAAAAAACAAGGCTTTTGTATATGCAACAGCCTTGTTTTATTATGCTGCGTTTATAATACTACTTTTTATTGCAAAACCAGTAGGATTTGTATAAACAAAAAGTGGATTTTATGAGCTTGGTAAGATTTGTACAAATCACATATTAAGCAGTAAAAATCCTAAAAAAGCTGTCTGTATCCAAAAAATTGTGAAAAACATAGTCTGCACCGGCTTCTTTAAGGTCCTGAACGGAAAAAATACCTGTTGCAACACCTATAGTTTTAAAATTTAACTTTCTGCCACAATTGACATCCCTTGGTGTATCTCCAATAACGTATATACTTTCAGTTGAAAAATCTTTGTTGTAACATTTTTTTGAATTGATCACACTGTTTTCAATAACCTGCCAGCGTTCCATTTCATTGTCTCCAAATCCACCAGTAGGAAAAAATGTATTCATACTGGCAATTTCCAGCTTTTTTCTTGCTCCTTTTTCAATATTTCCTGTTCCAAGAGCACAGTAAAAATTGTTTTTTTTCTCTAGAATCTCAAGAAGCTTGACTATTCCGGGAGCTTCGATGGGCTTATCTAGAATTTTGATTTCTTCGTCTAGACACTCTAAATATCTTTCAAAAAATATTGAATTATCCATATTTATTTTATGCAGCTTGAAGGCATCCTTAACTATTAATGAGTCCAATCGTCCTGCCATTTCAATATCTTTTAGAGCATCATCAATTTGAAAGAGGTCCTTAAAGGCCTTTGTCATTGCTCTTCTACCAATTCCCTTTCCCTGAATTAGTGTTCCATCGATGTCCCATACAAGTAAATAATCCATTAATATTCTCCTTTAATTTCTATTTTTGAGCCAAGAGCATGTTTATTTATTGCTTGCCTCCACAGCAGTTAAAAACTCATAAATGGGTTTAAGTGTTATAAAGCCTTTTTTTAGTATATCAGGCAATTCCTTTGAAAATGCAATACTAAAATCATTTTGTACACATTCAAAATAAATATTTTTTCTGTCCAGCCATGATCTAAGGTTCATAGGTTGCTCAGGAAACTTGCTCCTTTTATACATTTCACCGCCAATAACGAACTTATTCTGAGATTCATAGCATTTCAATGCACTTAAAAATGCGGGATGGTTGTTTAGAATCATTTCACGCATTTTGGCCATTGAAGAGGAATCAGCACCATAATAGCCCAAACCGTAACTCGAACCTTTTTGGGTTATTTCAAACCAAAAGCAAGGAGATGAAGACATTTTTGATTTATCACGCAAGAAAGTAATCCATGCGTTATCTCTGTACAGTGACTTGTCCTTTGTAAAACGGGTATCCCTTCTAACTCTGGAAATTAGTTTTGAAGGAATGGTTAAAAGCTGACTGTCTATTTCCGTCATTGTGGGAGCAAGCTCTGTCACAAGTTGGACGAAAGGGGTATAAACATATTGCTTATATATGTCTTTATGACTTTCATACCAGTTTTTGTTATCATTAAGTTTGTTTTCAAAAAGGAATTTCAGTGCTTCTGTTGTAAAACCATTAAAATCCATATAAACTCCTCCTAGTGCTTTTGAACATAATTCATTTCTAAAAATGAATTATGCAAAATGCACATCCTATGTTTTTTGCTGATTAACAAAATTAAATTCTAGAATTTTAATTTGTTAATCAGCACTAAATAATTAATGTTATAATTTTACATACACAATTTATTTAGATCATCTATAGTGTGTTATAAAGTATATTATACAATAATTATGTTTGGTGTATAATAATTTTTTTGAGAGTACGAAAAGAAAGCAACTCAACAAAAATATTGGTTGCTTCCAAGGAAAATGCAAAGTTTTCAGAAAAATTTTTTGCAAGAAATTTATTATTTCTGGTGATGTGGATTCTTCTTAACCAGATCAAAGGCTTTAAGTATTTTTTGTTGAACTTCTGACTTGTATTTTAAATAATATTCTTTACTTTTGTCTTTGTCCAGAAAATTTGAGCAATAATAGGGTTTTAAATCATTAAGAACAATGGCTGCTACATCTGCCAGACATATGCTGCAATTGCAAAATTCAGAAGTATTTAATTTGCTGACTTTTTGAGAAAAATCGTATAATTCTTGAAATACAAGGTTTTCTGTAAGGTTTTCCAGACCGGCATTTGTATATAGGTATTCTTTGAATTCTCTCATAATAATTCTCTCCCGTATATAGATTCCTTGAAAGTACTTGTTATACTTAATATCGGATTATTTTTTAGAATATATTATTTCTTTTTATTAACTGTACAGATTTTAGCTGTCATTATATAATTAAAGTAAAGATTGCTGTTTTTATATTTTTAATATTTTGTTCAATAAGGTATATAGATAACGTACACTAAAGTTAAATCTACATAGCACCCGAACGTTATCTAATTTAGATGAAAAATGTCCTTTGATTTTTATTTTAGAGTTTTTCATCTATAAATTATCTTTTATATAAAAATTTATAAGGGGAGGATATGTATGAAAAAAACAAGAGGGAAAAGTACATTCAAAAAGTTTTCGCGAGCAATTGCGATAATACTTGTGACTTCATTGATGTCGTCATTGTTTGTACCTGACCGGAAAACACAGGCAGCAGCTTCACCACGTTCAGGGGATGCATACTATAATTACGGTGAAGCCATGCAAAAAGCAATTCTTTTTTATAAGGCAAACCGCCTTGGGGATCTGCCGGATGATTATATTTTACCTTACCGTGACGATGCAGCTATGGATGACGGTAAAGATGTAGGTCTTGATTTAACCGGAGGTTGGGCAGATGCGGGAGATGGAATAAAATTCACTCACCCTATGTCTTATGCAGCCGGTCAGTTGGGATGGGCTGTGTATGAATACCGTGATGCCTTTGAAAAATCAGGGCAGCTTGATGATATTCTCGATGAAATCAAATGGGCTACCGACTTTTTTATTAAAGCACATCCTAGTCCTGACGTATTGTACTATATGTGTGGGTACAACGAATCTGACCACTCGGTTTGGGTTCCTCATGAGTTACTTGATTATGTGACTGACAGAAAATCCTTTGTACTCAATGCAGCAACACCCGGATCTGATGTTGCAGGTCAAACTGCTGCTTGTCTGGCTATTGCTTCAATTATATTCGAAGAAACTGATCCTGAATATTCAGAAACTTGCCTAAAACATGCCAAGGAAATTTTTGCGTTTGGTGATAAATATAGAGGAATAAATCCTCTCGATGTTTTATACCCATCCGGTGGCTATATTGATGATCTCGCATGGGGAGCCGTGTGGTTATACATAAAAACCGGAGATTCCACTTACCTTGACAAAGCAAAAGAAATTCTTCCTGCTACTAAATTAGGAGGAGGACACACACATTGTTGGGATGACGTCAGTTATGGAGCAGCAGTAAAAATAGCTCAAATTACTCATGACGACGCTTATGCAGCTATGGTTGAAAAGAATTTGGATTATTGGCAACCAATCGGGGGAATAAAATATACTCCAGGTGGTTTAGCATGGCTATCTCCTTGGGGCTCATTACGTTATGCATCAACAGCTGCATTTTTAGCTTTTGTTTGGTCTGATGACGATACTGTCGGAACTTCTTCCAAAAAAGAGGTATATCGTGCGTTTGCTGAAAGACAAATAAACTATGCACTCGGAGATAATCCACGTGAAGGAAGTTATGTGGTTGGATTTGGTGAAAATGCTCCTGAGCATCCACATCACAGGACTGCTCATGGTTCATGGACCAGTCAGCTTACAGCACCGACTTATCATCGTCATATCCTTTATGGTGCACTGGTTGGAGGTCCTTCTTCTGATGATAGTTGGGAAGATGATGTTTCAAATTATACTTTAAATGAAGTAGCTACTGACTACAATGCGGGATTTGTAGGTGCTCTTGCCAAAATGTATGATATGTATGGTGGTGAACCACTTAAGAATTGGCCTCAACCTGAGGATTTCAGAGCACCGGAAGATGATATGACCGAATACTTCTGCCGTGGCTGGATAATGTACGAGGGTTATGGTGCGTTAAACCTCATGTTTCAGGTTAACAACCGTTCAGCATGGCCGCCAACAATGAAGGATAAACTATCTGTACGTTACTATATGGATCTTTCGGAGTTGTTTGAAGCAGGGCAGGGTTTGGACGACGTACAAATAACACTTGGACAAAGCCAAGGTGCGAAACTTATTGGTTTAAAGCAGCACAAGGACAATATTTACTATTTTACTGTTGATTTTTCTGGAACACAGATAATGCCTGCTGAGTGGGAAATGTGTGAAAAGGATGCCCATGTTTCAATAAAATATAAAGACAGTAATATAGGCTCAAATAAAAACGACTGGTCCTACCAGAACCTAAGTGGTCCACCAGATTATGATGCCATATCCTTCGAAGGAATGACCCCATACATTCCAGTATATGATAATGGTGTACTGCTTTGGGGGGAAGAACCTGCAGGTGGTGAAGTAACTCCTACACCTACAGTTAAGCCTACCCCAACGCCTACTGGTGTTATTTATGGTGACTTAAATGAAGATGGAAAGATAAACTCTATCGACTTTGCACTGTTAAGGTGTGAATTATTGGGAATTGCCCATGCTGAAATAAACATGGCAGCCGCAGATGTAAATGCAGATGGAAAGATAAATTCAATAGATTTTGCAGTTTTGAGAAAATATTTGCTTGGTATTGCATAAAGTTGACACAAAGATGTGATGTATGATGAAAGCTTTTTTGGATAACTTTATATACTATCAATTTCTAAAATAAAAAAGTAATTATTGGATTGCTAAGGGGGTATTTATGAAAACTGTAAAAATTATGCCATGTCTTGATATGAAAGACGGAAGAGTAGTAAAAGGGATACATTTTGAAAATATAAAAGATGCTGGCGACCCTGTTGAAAATGCAATATTCTATCAACAAGAGGGTGCAGATGAACTTGCAATGTTAGATATTGCAGCTACACTGGAAAATCGTTCTACAAGGTTGGAGTGGGTTAAAAAAGTTTCTTCAGAAATAAGCATACCATTAACAGTAGGAGGAGGTATATCTTCAGTTGATGACATTGAAATGGTTCTTGAAGCTGGAGCTAATAAAGTTTCAATGAATAGTGCTGCTGTTGCAAATCCTGATTTAATTAAACAGGGTGCTCAGAAATTTGGTTCTGATAAAATTGTTGTTGCAATTGATGCAAAAAGAAATAAGGAGATGCCATCAGGTTTTGAATTAGTTGTTTCAGGTGGGACAAAATGCACAGGAAAAGATGCTATTGAATGGGCTAAAGAGTGTCAGAAATTAGGTGCTGGAACAATTTTACCAACGAGTATGGATGGTGATGGTACCCGAGCTGGATATGACTTGGAATTTATAAAAGCAATTTCTGATGTTGTTGATTTACCAATCATTGCTTCTGGAGGAGCTGGTACATTAGAACACTTTTACGAAGCTGTTGTTAAAGGTGGTGCAGACATTCTTCTTGCAGCTTCTGTATTTCATTATAGGACATTTAGTATAGGACAAGTAAAGAAATACTTGCAAGAGAAAGGTGTACCAGTAATATAAAGTGATGCTTAAAATGTTTTATACTTAAAATTTAGAACTCCTCTTTGGCAAAAGTTAAAATAGGAATGCCAAGGGGGAGTTTTTATTATCTACAAAAGACACAATTCTAATAATATAGTTCTAATGTTTTTACCGATTATGAAAACGTCTTGTTCTTTTATGCCTAAACTCGTGTAAATACTTCAGCACGCTTAATAAAAGAATCTATTATGATAGTAAATAAATATGAGGAAAGGAAATGGTATTGATTTTACTGTCGTATTACAAAAAAAATTGTATATTTTGCATAAAAAACCATGCAAATACTATAAGAATTTTTTACGAAGTGCTTATTATGTCTGTGGAGAAGCCCTGAGTTACTACGGTGACTTGGGTTTGGCCTCTATTTGGTGAGAAAAAGGAAGTTTGACGAGAGATACAAAATATGTAAAAATGGTTATATATAAAAAATCAAGATTATTAGGGGGGAACAATTTAATTATGTACAAAAAATTAAAATGTGGCAGAAAAATAATATCTGTCATGCTATGTGTATTTATGGTGCTTTCATCTGTATTGAATGTGATGGCTGCAGAGCCAGACGAATTAACTGATGCAGTGAGTAAAGCAAATATGTGGCTTGCCGGAGTTCAAGACATGGAGGGGAAATGGAATGCTGATTTTTATACAGACAGCATGTTCTTTACGTCTGAAATAAGCAGGTATTTTAAGCAGGAGGGTATCTCCGGAGATGCTGTCAGTAAAGCAGAAGCTTATTTAAGTTCTCTTAAAGAGGAAAAAAACAATAACTATTTTGCTGCACTACTTGCAGGAACGTTGGAAGGAGACTATCTCAAGGAAATTATCAATTCTTTAGTTATGGCTCAAAAGCCGGATGGTGGTTGGGGCATAACTGACTATTATGAAAGTGATGTGCCAGATACCATAAAAGTCCTCGAAACTCTCATAGAACAAAATTCAGATATTAATTCCATAAAGCTTGGAATTGACTATTTGCTGCAAAAGCAAAACTCTGACGGAAGCTGGTCGGTTGTTGAGGAAAGCAATGGAAATATAGCTTTAACTGCTGAGGTGGCAATTCTATTAAATCAGTTCAGCACTGTTACAGGGCTTACTTCTTCAAGTCTTGAGGCAGCAATGTTAAAAGTTGGGGGATATCTCGAATCAAATCTGGGTACTGATGGTACTTGGGGTATCGATGAGAATTCTATTGAAGACACTCTTTTAGCTTATAGAGCAGTGTTGCTTACAGTAGGTACCGGACCTGTGAGCACGTTAGAAGATACTATAATTGGGCTCCAGAGCGAAAACGGCAGTTGGTATGATGATGCGTACATAACCATGCTTGCAGCAAAGGCCTTGAAAGAGAGAAGGACTTTGCCGGTTGCACAAATTAATTATATAAAACTTAATGCTGTTGGGGCTGATGGGAAAAAAGTTGAGTCTTACAGCTATAATCCTTATGAGTCGTTTGAGATTGAGGTTGATAATAAAACCGATAATATTGACTCGAAACTATTTGTGTTTATTAAAAAAACTGATGGGACAGCTGTTTCATTGCCTTCAAATGGTGCTTTATCATGGAATACAGCTAATAACCCTGCAGGGGAGTATTTTGTAGAAGCAATTGTTAAGGATAATTCAACAGGACGTGTAATGGCAAGGCTTGAAAAGAGTTTTACAATCAATGCCGGATTCAGAACTGGAAATGTGGTTGTATCCTTAAGACCTCACTTTACACGTGTGGATAAGCCTGTAAAGGTTAATGCCGAGATTTCTGTAGAAAATTTCTCAAACATTGACAAGCAGGTTGAGGTTTGTACGGCAGTTTACAGTGAAGATAAAGTAGTTGAGTATGCCAGCAAGATGGTGTTATTTAACTCAGAAGATCCAATGCCTATATCAGGTGCAATTTCATTTGAACCTGATGTTTCAGTAGCAAGAGATTATATTATAAGATCCTTTGTGTTTGACGGTTCTGAAAAAATAGCTGAAGGGCAGGATACTTTCAAGGTTTTACCATTGGCAGATTCACAGACTTTTGACTATACCCTTATGCAGGGTGAGGAAGTTTCGGAGACCTTGAATGTTGTGATACCGGAATTGCCGCCGAGAGCAGATGTAATATTCTCCTTTGACCTGACAGGAAGTATGGGAGGCATATTAAATACTGCAAAGGCTAGAGCCAAAACTATAATGACCGAACTCAACAAACTGGGTGTTGATATCAATTATGGAGTTGTATCTTACATGGATTATCCTTATGGTTCTTATGGTTCTGGAGGTGATTATCCGTATAAGCTTAATTGTACACTCACTGAGAGTACCGCATCTGTGTCGGACGCTATTAATTCATTGTATCTTGGAAGTGGAGGTGACGGTCCGGAGTCCTATACAAGAGTTCTCTACGAAAGTTATGCTGATAAAAATATTGGCTGGAGAAATGGTTCAAAGAAAATCTTTGTAAACTTCGGTGATCATATTCCCCATGATAACAATCTGAATGAAGGTGTACCCGGGGTGACAGGAGTTTATAATACAGGTATAGATTTAGGACGGGATGGTTTGATGGGAACGGAGGATGATCTTGACCTTCAGGAAGTTATCGCAGAAATGGCTGCAAACAACATTGAACTTCTTGCATGTCAGACTTATGCAAACTACGGAAATTACTGGGGTTACTGGGCTGGGTTGACTGGTGGTAAATTATATGATACCAATTCTGCCAATATGGCTAATGAAGTAGTAAAAGCGGTGACTGATAGTTTAACATCTACTGACATGAATAATCTCAGGCTGGTACCTTCTGTTGGTGGTGAGGAATGGATATACCGGATTACTCCTGATTCATATTCAGGTAAGACAAATACTGTAGTTCCTTTTGATACTTTTATCAAAGTGCCTTTAGGTACAAAGAAAGGTCTATATACTTATTATTTGGATGCAATAGATGGTAACGGAGTTAAGTATGCTACATATCAATTCAATATTGATGTTGTTACAGATGAAGTTGCTCCGGCAATTCGTACTGTGATTTCCACAGACAAGTGGCAATATTTGCCTGACAGAAATGTAGATATTAAAGTATCGTCAAAAAACATTACGAATACCGAAGCAGATTTTACCGGTAAGGTGGAAATTGTTGATTCTAACGGCAAAGTCGTTGATAGGATAGAAGATAATATAAAAATGCATTGGGAAGCAAATGAGACAAAGGATTTGAACTTTAAATGGAATACAGGTAAGACTATCGCAGGCAGATATAAGGTGAAAATTACTTGGACAAACGGAGCAAATGAGTTTTCAGCCTATTGTGAATTTGCAGTTAGTCCCGATGGACAGGTGAAAAACTCAGTAAGTACTGATAAGCTTTCATATTATGCAAATGAAAGGGTTAATATCCTTGAAACCGTTACAAATACAAGTAAAAATGCGGTTATTAGCGATTTGTACGTACAAACAAGAATAGAAGATTCAAAGGGTCAATCTATATGGAGCGATGAAACTTTATTGGTTGAACTCCTGCCGGGCAACAAGACAAGAATCAGTAAAAACTGGATGACAGAAGATACTGAGCCCGGTAATTACAATGTGAGATCATCGGTATATGAAACAGTATACGGAGAAGTATATTATGATGCCGCTGTTTGCAGCAGTGTTACAGCTTTTGAAATTCTTCCTTCCGATGGCACAAGGCTTGGGTTAATCGGTAAAATAGAGGCTGCACCAAAAATAATTGCACCTGATGGAAGTGTTGTGTTTAGCCGTACTTTGAGCAATACAGGAAACATAGATATTGATACGGTGAAAAGAGAAGTAATAATTAAAAATCCTGTTACAGGAAATATAGTTGACACAATTTCAGATGTCGTATCGTTGCCACTTGAAAAAACAATTTCAGATTCAATAACATGGAGTAAACCATTACTTAAAGAGGGCGATTATCTTGTAACCTATCAGGTCGAGTTGACTGACGGAACAGTCATAGTATTGGGAAGCACCGGATTTAAGGTTAAAGGTAAACCTGCGACTACACCAAAACCAACTCCGGTTAAGACACATCGAAAAGAAGATAAGAGTACTCCGACACCGGCAACTGTTGTTATACCAACGGAAACCATTCCAGTGGCAAATCCAGCAGATGTTGCAATTTCAATATCAGCAGATAAAACATTGTACATGGAAAATGAAGAAATAACATTTACAGTTAAGTACAGGAACGTACTTGAAACCGGAACAGGAGCTTTAAAAATAACTGCAGAGATACCTGAAGGTACGACAATATCAGATTCTGGAGACGGTAAAGTTGATGGAAACATAATTACATGGGAAATACCTGGATTCTTAGGGAAAAGCTCGGCTCAGAAGGTTTATAAGGTGAAAATCGGAGAACTTGGTAAGAGTGAAAAGCTTATACAGAATACTGCCAAGATAGCTGGAGCCAGCGGTTTGTTAAATACAGAGGATGATACCTCAACAATAAAAGTTATGGCTCGTACTGCAAAGTTAGGTAACATAATGCACAAGGCGTATATTAAAGGCTATCCGGGAGAAGTATTTATAGCTGAAAATGACCTTACCAGAGCAGAAGCTGCCACCATATTTGCAAAAATTATGAATCTGGATTCTTCTGCAAGTGTCAAGAATACCTATAAGGATGTTGGAGCTACTCATTGGGCTTGTTCATATATAGAGGCTGCGACAGAAGCAGGTATATTTGAGGGATACGGAGATGGCATATTCCGACCGGAAGCTAAAATCACAAGGGCAGAGTTTGCAACAGCTATAGCCCAATATTTACAGCTTGGTGATGTAACTCCTTTTGAAGAAAATTATAAGGATATAAAAGGACACTGGGCACAGAATTATATAGAGGAAATAATGAGGTTTAAGCTGATTGAAGGGTATGAAGACGGAAGTTTCAGGCCGCAGTTACACATAAAGCGTTCAGAAGCGGTAACTATGGTTAACAAGATGCTCTTTAGAGGACCATTAAAAGTAGAAGCTTCAACTTTTAAAGATGTAAAAACTTCAGATTGGTTCTTCAGCCAGGTAGAAGAAGCTGCAAGAGACCATGAGGTCACTCTGGATGAAAGCAATTATGAAGTAATAGTATCAAAGCAGTAAAGAAGATAGCATTAGCCGGAATCATTGTTGTTATTCTTGAAAGTTTGCTTTTTGGCAGACTTTCAGGAATGCAGAATACGTAACGGCAGAAGGAACTTAAAAAAAGGTGAATTTATTATAAATGGAGGTATTTTTAATGGGGCTTAAAAGATCAACAAAGATAATTGCAATATTTGTTCTTGTAGCTTTTTGTTTCACATTCGGGCTGCCTTTACAGCAAGTTGCTGCTTTAGAAGCTACAGTTGCAAGTGTGGAAACTCAGGAAGCAAGTATACCATATGAGGAACCTGAAATCAGTACTAATTTAGGTGCTTTTGCAGATGGACTGATTACTCATATAAACAGTCTGAAGGAGTGTCTGGAGAATAATAAAACGGCACAATTCAGAAGTGAGCTTGGGACAACTACAAACAGTTTAAAAGAGATAACTGAAGATATATCAAAAGAATTGCTCGGTAATAAAAGCAGGCTTGATAAGCTGAAAGCAAGCTCTGCTAAGACAAGACATGAGGCTTTTACAGCTCAGGTTGAAGCCAAGCTTAATTCATTTATGAAGTTGTTTGAAGAACTTGAAACATTAGCGAGTGTTGAAAACCTTGAGGAAGTAAGCTCTGAACTTCTGAAAACAAAACTTAACGAGATCGAAGAACAGCTTTCACGTGAGCAACCAGTTCAGCCACTTGGGAAATCACTTCCTCACAGTAATGCAAGCATGAAGCCGGAAGAACCGATTATCGGAAATGATTCTTCCTCTTCATATGCAGGAAAAAGTGGAAGTGCAGCATACGAAGTATTGCCCTATACAGCAGTTGAGGGAGATTTGGCAGAGACACCGGAGACAACCTTAACCGAGGAAGCTAAAAAACTGGCTGATACCTTTGATACACCTGTAAAAGTGTATGAGTATGTACGTAACAATATTGACTTTGAGCCATACTACGGTTCAAGAAAGGGTGCTATTGGTACATTTAATCAGTTGAGCGGTAATGATTATGATCAGGCTTCACTTCTGGTTGCAATGCTCAGATACAAAGGTATACCTGCAAGATATGTAAAGGGAACAATAGAACTTCCAATAGAACAGGTGATGGAATGGACAGGAACTCAGAATCCGGAAGCAGCTGTGAAAGTTCTGGGTGCACTTGGAAATCGTACAGTATCTATCGTTTCAGGAGGGAAAGTTGTTGCAGTTCGCACCGAGCATGTATGGGCAGAGGCTTATGTACCATATAAAAGCTATAACAGAGTAGGTGTTGGAAGAGGCAGTAAGATATGGATTCCATTAGATCCAAGCTTTAAACAGTATACAATGGTTGAAGGACTGGATATCAAAGAAATTACAGGAGTTACAGAAGACCAGATTAAAGAAGCATTTAAGCTTGATGCTGATAAATCTAAGGATGGAGACGTAATTAAAGATGTAAATTTCGATAAAATGAATGTACTTTTTGTCGGAGTATCAGAGAAACTCGAGAAGTATATGAAGGATAACAAAGATAAGGAAGCCGATTTAAAAGATTTGATAGGCGGTAAAAGGATTAAGCCGGAAAATCTGGGAGTACTTCAGCTTTCCTTACCTTATAAAGCACTGACAATTCTTGCAAAAACAAATACTATTCATAAAGCTGACAGTGAAAAAATAGGTTTTTCAATAAGTGGAAATGAACTTTTCGATTTAAGCTATGGAGGAACAGATCAATTTAATGTTGAATTCAAAGCCGTTGAACTATACGGAAAGAGAGTTACTCTTTTATGGGTTCCAGCAACTGCTGAAGACAAAAATATTATTGACAGTTATGGTGGGTTGTATAAAACACCAACATACATGATACAGTTAAAGCCTCAGCTCAAAGTGGATGGCAAGGTTGTTGCAGAAGGTAGTGCAGTTGGATTTGCAAACAGGCAGCAATTCACAATATCAATGGGGCATGTTGGAAGACCGGCAGAATTAGTTACTAATCCTGTAACTGCAGGAGGTATTTACAGCATTTCCTTTGATTTTGGAAAAATTGATGCAGAAGAATTGGAAGTAATTCAGGAAAGAATAGAAAAGGTTAAGGATACTGCTACAGAAGAGAGCATATATACCGACGAGGTAATGGGTGAAATATTAAACAGTGTGGGTAAAGCTTATTTTGCACAACTCGATGGTATAAACTCTGTGATAGCAAGATCTATGAATGTAAGTGCAATACGTCAGGTAAGTGAAGCTATGACAGGATATCAGCCTACGGTGAAATACATGTTTGGTGTTCCTGTAGAAGTTAGCGGAGGGTCGTTCTATATAGATGTAGATCACGATGTTGTCGGAGTTACAAGCCTTGATAACAATAGAGAAAATGAAATTGCATATATGCTAAACAGTGGTATAGTCGGTTCATCTATGGAACATGTAATACATGAACAGATATTCAAAGTTCCGTCTGTTTCATCTATAAAGATTTTAGCAGAAGCTAATTCAAGAGGTATTCCGGTATATAGCATTGCTAAAGATGATATTGGCAAGATAAATGAACTTAATGTTTCATCATATGTTAAGACAGATATTAGGAACTCTGTAAACAGTGGTAAAATTGTAATCATTCCTAAAGAGGAAATCCAGTACTACGACTGGTACGGATCAGGATATATTGTCATGGATCCTGAAACTGGAGCTGCCGGTTACATGATAAGCGGTGGAATTGCCGGGGGATCAATAGGTAAGACTGTAGTAGTTACTCTGATTGGTCTGGCGTCTCTGATTATGGGGATAATTGACGTGGTTGCAATTGCTGGAGCTTTCCTTGCAGCTACTAATCCATTGTTGTTGCTTCTGTATGGTGGTTTGCTGCTGCTTAGTACATATGCGGTGTTTGATACAATTAACAACATAATAATGTATTGGGAGACTGGTGACTATAAATATGCAAAGGCATTGGCACTGGATCTGCTTATAAATCTGGCAACTTTTGGCTTGTTTAAACTTATCGGTAAATTTGCACCTGCTATAGAAAATTTGTTTAAAGGTCTATTTAAACAGATGGATGATGTTATAGAATTCCAGGCTAAGTATGGTGATGAAATAACTGAAGCTATTGTCAAGATGAATGGTGAAGAGGCATTGAAGCATGCTGATGAAATCCTTGACGGTCTGAAAGGATCGGGACTTACAGATGACGTGTTGGAGAACATAGCAAAACGTGGAGGTACAGAAGCACTTGAGGCAGCAAGTGAAGTGATAGCCAAACATGGTGATGATGCTGTAGCTGCATTAAAAAATGGAATTGATCCGAACATGATTAACAAGCTTGATGAACTTAATGTTAAACCGTCGGACTATGATACGTTGCGTATTAAAGATAAGGAGTCTGCGGAGGCATTGGCAGATGCCATTGATAGGAGACTTTCAAGGTCACCAGTGCAGGCAGATATTGATAACATTGATGCATTACGAGCAAAATATAATGCAGGATCAGGAAGAAATGTAGCTTATGCAAAAGGTAGTATTGGTGACGATGCCATCAATTTGGAATCGGTAAGTGGAGAAGTTACAGCTGCAAACCAAGCACAAAAAGGAAACTTTATGCCACCTGATGAGAGTTATTATAATGGACGTTTAGGATTTGAAAATCATACTGAACAAAAAATTATTGAGCATTTACGGGACACATACAAAAATAATCCCAATGTTAGTGGAAGAATAGAGCTTGTGTCGGAACGTTCTTTCTGCGATAATTGTATTGACATAGTGGATCAATTCCAAGCAGATTTTAAAAACATTGAGGTGGTTCGGATTGAAACAAAATAATGAATTTGGTAGTATGCATAGTACTATTGAAGAAATTAGGGGAAGTGGGATTTCAATGAATCCCACAACACCTGAGGAATTGGAAAAAATTCAAGAAATAGCTGGTGAAAAACAGATACCAAAGGCTTATACAGAGTTCTATAAGCATATGGGTAATGGTGTAGCCTTCTTAAGAGGTCACTCATGTTTTCATAATGAAATTTTCAACCTTAGATCATGGGCTGAAGAACTATTAAATGAGAATAACTTTCAAACAAAGTTGACAGAAAATGATTTTGTTTTCTGGATGAGTCAAGGCTACATGTTTTGCTTTTTTAAGCTTGATGAAGGAGATGATCCGCCAATTTATTATTATTGTGAAGGAAAGAATTTATCAGGTTTTTATAGGATTGCGGAGTCTTTTTCTTCATTTTTATACCGAATGTATATAAAAGATAGGGATTTGTTCAAGATTAAGGAGTAAAACTTGTGCCTCGTAACAGAATTAATTTCTAGAGCGTACGAGGCACAAACAGATGACGGTACAATATATAATCGGTTACAACTTATAAGAAACCCCGAGCATATCATCAATAAAAGCTTCGGGGTTTTTTATATAAAAGTAATAAAGCAATATAGCCAATACTTTTTATTGAATCATAGAGAGTTTTGCTTGAGACAAAAGTATATTTTGTAGTATTTTTTTTGATTTTGCAGTATAATTTTTGTAATATAAAGAGTACTGCAAACCATACATAAGTATAAGAGATTTTTTACTGGCACAAATAAAAAGCACAATATACGGAGGAAATCAAAATGAAATCATACCGCAAAGAACTGAATTTTAACCTTCCTGCAAGAAGGGCATATGTAAATATTACACCACAGGTTCAGGCATGTATTGATGAGAGTGGCATAAAAGAGGGATTGGTATTAGTTAATGCTATGAATATCACAGCAAGTGTATTTGTAAATGATGATGAATCAGGACTTCATCAGGATTTTGAAAAATGGCTGGAAACTTTGGCACCAGAAAAGCCATATAGCCAATACAGGCATAATGGATATGAAGATAACGCTGATGCACATCTGAAACGTCAGATTATGGGACGTGAAGTTGTGGCTGCTATAACTAATGGTAAACTGGACTTTGGTACATGGGAACAAATATTTTATGGAGAATATGATGGCAAACGTCAAAAGCGGGTTCTCATTAAAATAATAGGTGAGTAGCTAGTGCTTTTGAACATAATTCATTTCTGGAAATGAATTATGCAAAATGCACATCCTATGTTTTTTGCTAATTAACAAAATTAAATTCTAGAATTTTATTTTGTTAATCAGCACTAGCTTTTAAAGGGGGGTATAGTTATGAGTTTTTTAGGTAATATTATCTGGTTGTTATTTGGAGGTATAGTTGCAGCTATTGGGTGGTTTGTAGCAGGTTTGATTTTATGTATAACAATTATAGGCATACCGTTTGGTGTTCAGTGTATGAAAATATCGGCACTAGTATTGTGGCCTTTTGGAAAAGAAATCGAGATTGGCAATTTTGGAGTGGGCGGATTGATTTTTAATATAATCTGGATCGTTTTTTTTGGCTGGGAATTTGCCGTAGCGCATTTTATTACAGGTTTAATATTCTGTGCAACTATTATAGGAATACCATTTGGACTTCAACATTTTAAGCTTGCCAAACTTGGGTTGATTCCTTTTGGTGCTAATATACATTAGGAATGCTCATAAATTATATTATATATAGTAAAGATTAAGTTTGGGAGGGGTTTGATTTGAGAGGATGTATAGTTTACTTTTCGGCAACAGGCAATACCGAGTATGTTGCAAATGCTATAAAAAAAGAGTTTGAGCATAAAGGCATAAAATGCGATATTTTTGAAGTTTCTAAGAAAGATGAAATTAATGATAATTACGATTTTTATGTTTTTGGTGCACCTATTCATTCCGAATTATTCCCAGCTTTTTATACTGAGTGGGTGAAGAAAAACATAACAAAAGGCTCAGGAAGAAAGTGCATTGTGTTTTCGACGCAAGCTAGTAAATCAGCCTGTGGTCCTGCAATTTTAACTGACCATTTAAGTAAGATTGGCTTTGAAGTGATTTTAGAAGAATGCATTTTTATGCCAAACAACTACTATACTGTTATGTTTAGAAAATTCTCAGAGCAAGAAGCCAGAGAACTATTGAAAAAAGCAAAAGCCAGGGCGGAAATAATTGTAGATAAATTTTTAAAGAACGAAACTTTCTACAATTCAGCAAGGGGAAGAATGTTTTATGCAAAACCGGTTTTTAAGTTGTTTATGATTGGGTCAAAAAAGTGGGCAAAAAAATCACTTTCAATTGATGATAGTAAATGTACCAGATGTGGATTATGCCAAAAATACTGTCCGGTGAATAATATCAGTATGGATAAACATGGTATAAGCTTTGAGAACAAGTGCATTTCATGCCAGAGATGTATACACAAGTGTCCTGCAAATGCTTTTTTGTATAAGAATAGGGCTGTTGATCAATATAAATTACCATACTAGTGCTTTTGAACATAATGAAAGACTAGATATTAGTAATGTTAAAAAGCACTAGTTCTTGTATTGTCACTGGATAAATAGTAAAATAATAGTAGAGAGTTAACCTGTAAGATGCAAGTTGTACTCGGAAGGGGGAAGTTTATGAATAGCAATGAGTGTAATGAAAATATTAATGAATTTGAGAAGGAAATAGCCGACATAGAGGAGTGGCAGAATAATCAATTCAATCCAGGTTATTATATTGGAACAGGAAGAGTTCCAAAACCGATAAGCAGCCTAGGCAAGCATCCTGTTATTCTTTTAGTTTTAGGCCTGATTTCTGCTATTCCAGCTGCCATAGCTGTTTTGTATTCAAGTAGTCCTGAAGTAATACCTTCTATCTTGGTATCTGCAGCTGTGCCAGTAATTTTGATTTGTGGTGGTATAGTGAGGTTGATTGAAAGTAAAAAAAGGAAGAAAGTTAAAATATAGGACGAAGTAGTGATAGCTTTTATTATCAAATTCAAGAAACAATTAAGGTTTCATCTATATAAATCACGAAAATGATTATATATTGGAAAATTTGATTTTCGTGATATTGTATTAAGGAAATTGAATCGCGATGTAAAATCTTTATCGCGTTCAATCTATTTAAAAAGCCTGATTTCGATGTTTTATCGAAGTCAGGCTTTTTAATAGTATAGGAAAACAAGAAAATTCATGAGCGAAGTAAATTTATTGATATTAAATAGAGTTCAACACTAATTATTTTATTGTTGTTTGCCGATAAAAAAAGTAGTAAATTTACAATTTGGATGTGAAAACTATGTCGCACCGTTTAAATATAGGAGTAATTACTAGGAGTGAACAGGATTTTTATTATGGTGTCCTACTGGAAACCATACATAAATTGCTTTGCCAGGAAAATTGCAATATGTTTGTTATAAATACATTTATGGTTCGAAACTTCAATTTGGAGCCAGGTAAGGCTTCAGTTTATTATCCTCTGGCAACTAATCATATAGATGGGTGGATTGTTTTTGCAAACGGTGCGAGCAATGAACATATAGAAGCTTTATGTAAATCAGGAAAGCCGGTTGTACTGATTAGTGATGGATATACCGGCGATGGATGCTGTATGATAAACGAAGATAATTTGTTTGGTGCACAAACAGCTGTACAGCACCTGATTGACCATGGACATAAACGGATACTGTTAATAGGATGGTTTGAAGTGTTTGACATGTCTCAAAGGTATGAGGGTTATAAACAGACGCTTACAAAAAATGGAATTGAGTTTGATGAAAATTTGGTTATATGTGTTCCTACAACTTCCACTTCAGTAGCATCAAAAGCTGCTATGGATGCAGTAAGATCGGGAATTTCTTTTACAGCACTATTTGCCACTAACGATCAACTTGCAATTGGGGCTATAGAAGGACTTAATATAGTTGGGTTACGTGTACCTGAGGATGTAGCTGTGGTAGGATATGACAACTCTATATATGCAGCTAATCACCCTATCGGTTTGACGAGCATGGGCCAAAATGTTGTAGAAAAAGGATATAAGGCTGTGGAAAATATACTGAAGATGATAAAGGGAAGCAATTTGTCCGGAAATAATATATTGATAAAATCAGATTTGGCGATTAGAAACTCCTGTGGTTGTAAAGTTAAAGCAGATTGTGAGGAGCAAGGTACAATAGATATTATTAGGTCAAAAAACTTAATTATTAGCTCTTTGGAAAGTTTGCAAGAAAAATATGCCGCACTGGCTACACAGCTATTGACGTCACAGATTGATGGAATAAAAAAGCTGATTCCAAGAATTGAAGATAATTATTCGTGGAAATGTACAGCTTTTTGGGAGGAAGGAATAAACCATGAAATGGAGCTATATATACATGAAATAGCTGACCCTAAATTAAAATCAGATTTATATCCCCATATTAAGTGTGAAATTGAAGATTTTCCGCCCAGCAGTTTTTTGCCTGACCTAAATAAACTAAATGGTGAAGAAGTTGTTTGGATACGTCCTATTATTTCATCCACGATGAATTTAGGAATCCTTTCAAATATTTCTAAGTTAAATATAATCAGTTCTCAGCTTGCTTACGACAATACAACAATATTATTCAACTTGCTTGGGAATGCCATGGACCGCGAAGTGGCAAATTCAAAACTAAAGAAGACACTTGTTACTCTTCAACAGACACAGGAACAACTTATCAACTCAGAAAAAATGATAGCACTTGGTGGACTTGTGGCTGGGATTGCACATGAAATAAATACGCCTATAGGCGTCAGTGTCACTGCTGCATCTTATTTGAGCGAGCGGTCTGAAGAATTGATGGGGTTGTATATGGACGGGAAACTTAAACGTACAGATATGCAAAGTTATTTTGAAACAAGCCTAGAGACCATTAAAATACTGTCATTAAATTTGAAAAGAGCATCTGACCTTATAAACAGCTTTAAGCAGATTGCGGTAGATCAGTCTATTGAGGAAAAGAGACGTTTCAAACTTAAAGAATATATAGACGAAGTGTTGCTGAGCCTAAATCCTAAATTGAGAAAAACTATGATAAAGGTCAGCGTTAACTGTCCTGACGACTTAGAAATATATGGTCAAGCTGGAGCGTTGTCACAAATAGTGACAAACCTTATTGTAAATTCTCTTACTCACGCATATAACTATGGAGATACAGGTTATATAACAATTGATATCTATTTGGAAGATAACATGGTCAATTTTATATATTCCGATGATGGAAGTGGAATTGAACAGAAAAACATAGGAAAGATTTTTGATCCGTTTTATACAACGAGAAGAGGTAGGGGCGGAACAGGACTTGGACTTAATGTTGTATATAACATAGTTACACAGGAGTACGGCGGCAATATTAAGTGTGCAAGTGAACCTGGTAAGGGTACTGTCTTTACAATAAAATTTCCCTTAAAAGAGGTGTAATGCTATGCCAAAATCCAATTCAACACGTGACGAGAAGTATATGGATTTTTTTGATGAAACTGAGGATAATATACCAGCTGAAGTTCTTGATGCTAATAAATGGAAGATAATGATTGTTGATGATGACAGAGAGGTGCATTCTGTTACCAGGCTTGTTTTAAATGACTTTACCTATAAGAATAGCGGACTTGAGTTCTTGAGTGCTTACTCTGCAAGGGAAGCCAAAACAATGATAGAAGCTAACCCTGATGTTGCGGTTATGCTGCTTGATGTGGTTATGGAAGAGGAAGACTCAGGGTTAAAGTTGGTAAACTATATTCGAAAAGACCTTGCAAATGACGAGGTAAGGATTATTTTGCGGACTGGCCAGCCTGGACAGGCACCGGAAAAAAAGGTTATTTTTGATTTTGATATTAACGATTACAAGGAAAAAACAGAGTTGACCTCACAAAAGCTTTTTACAACTATAGTATCATCTCTTCGGGCTTATGAAAGCATTCACCAGGCAAAAGCGAACAAAAAAGGTCTTGAAAGGGTAATTGAGGCAACAAAGAATCTTTTTGAAGTACAATCTGCTTCAAAGCTTTCAGGTATAGTTCTTGATCAGATTACACATATTTTTGATAATAGCATTAAATTGAAAACTTCTCACCAATCTGCGTTTATTGCCTTCAAAGACAATGACGAGTTCCTGATAACAGCTGGAAGTGGGCGGTTTTCAAAGCGAATTGACAGTAATGTGAAAAATGTTCTGACAAGTTCTCAGTATGTAAATATTGAAAGTGCAATTAAGCAGAAAAAAATTTTATTTGTTGAAGATAGTATAGTAATATATTTCAGAAGACATTCGGATATGGAATGTATCTTATTTTTGGAGGGAATCCCAGGACACAATGAAATTGATCACAATTTGATGGAGATTTTTACAAGTAACATATCAACGGCTTATGAAAATGTATCACTAAATAATAAATTACACGACAGCCAGAAAGAAGTAATTTACACATTGGGAGAAATTGCAGAAGCCAGATCGAAGGAGACAGGATATCATGTAAAAAGGGTTGCAGAGTTATCAAAGCTGCTTGCCATTAAATGTGGTATGTACGAAGAAGAAGCAGAAATAATTTCGCTTGCATCAGCTATGCATGATATAGGAAAACTAGGTATTCCTGGAAGTATACTGGATAAACCTGGAAAACTAACAGCCGAAGAGTTTGACGTTATGAAAACACATGCAGTTATTGGATATGAAATGCTTAAAAGTTCTGATAAAGACATTATTAAAATAGCAAGCGTTATTGCCTATACACACCATGAAAAATATGACGGCAGTGGTTATCCAAATGGTCTTAAAGGTGAGGATATACATATCTATGGAAGGATTACTGCCATAGCTGATGTTTTTGATGCTCTCTCAACTGCACGTGTGTATAAACCTGCATGGGAAATAGACAAAGTTTTGCAGCTATTCAGGGAGGAGAGAGGTAAGCATTTTGACCCTGAATTAGTTGATGTATTTTTTGAAAATATCAATGAAATATTGGCTATTTACGAGAAGTTTAAAGATAATTAGGTAAACTGTAAAATCATTTTTATGATTTATATAATGTTAAATGACATATGGAGTAGGCGTTACAAGATAATTTAATTAGTTATACAACAATTTGCGGGTAATTCAGGACCCGCATTTATTGTTTTTTTCTGTCTATATAAAAGTCTGGAATATATTGTATAGGCCAATAAAAAATTATATAATTATATAAGCTGCAGCATTAAAAATACTACTCAATTCAGGAGCTTTGACATGCAAAATAAAATAGTTAAAACTAATGAAGCTAAGAAACTGGAAGAGTCTAAAAGCAACAAATTCTCATGGCAGCACTGGGGGCCATATTTAAGTGACAGGCAATGGGGAACAGTGCGTGAGGATTATAGTGCTGACGGCAATGCATGGGAGCACTTCCCGCATGATCATGCCAGATCCCGTGCATACCGTTGGGGTGAGGATGGCATAGCAGGAATTTCCGATAGTAATCAGAACCTTTGCTTTGCACTAGCATTATGGAATGGAAAGGACCCTATCCTGAAAGAAAGATTTTTTGGGCTTACAGGAAATGAAGGTAATCATGGTGAAGATGTAAAGGAATATTACTATTATCTGGCCAATACACCCAGCCATTCCTATATGAAATGTCTTTACAAATACCCACACAATGAATATCCTTATGATTGGCTGGTTCATGAAAACAAGATAAGACGAGGCCAGGAAGGACGCGGGGGAAGCGAATTTGAACTGATAGATACTGGAGTATTTGACGAAAACCGTTATTTTGATGTCGTTATTGAATACGCAAAGAATACGCCGGAAGACATATTGATAAAGATAATTATAGTGAATCGTGGGCCTGAAGCTCATAAAGCTTATATTTTACCTACGCTCTGGTTCAGAAATACGTGGTCATGGGGTTATTCAGGGGAAACAAAGCCTGCAATAAAGCTTATTGAGGCCGAAGGGGATTTTTGTGTCTTGGAAGCAGCACATCAGAAACTAGGTGACAGATATTTATATTGTGAAGAACCCAGCGAAGTTATTTTTACAGATAATGAAACCAATATGAAGCTTTTTAATAAGCCAAATACAAATCCATTTGTGAAGGACGGAATTAACAGGTATATTGTTGAAGGGGCTAAGAAGGCTGTCAACCCGGCTAAAACAGGAACGAAGGCGTCTGCTTGTTATGTACTTGATATTGGAGCAGGGCAGACAAAAACCATATGCATGAGGTTAAGTGACAGAAAAGGTATGATTAAACCGTTTGACCAGGGGTTTGATGATGTGTTTCTGACCAGAGAAAATGAAATGAAGGAGTTTTACGACTGTATATGTCCTCCCGGGATATCTGAAGATCTTAAAAGCATTCAAATACAGGCATTTTCCGGGCTGCTCTGGACGAAACAGTTTTACTGTTATTCTGTTAAACAGTGGCTCAATGGAGACCCTGCATGTCCTCCACCACCACAGGAACGAAAAAAAGGCAGAAATAGCGAGTGGACGCATTTAGATTGCAAAGATATTATTTCAATGCCCGATAAATGGGAATATCCATGGTTTGCAGCCTGGGACCTTGCATTTCATACCATACCCTTGTGTCTGATTGATCCCGATTTTGCAAAACAGCAGTTACATTTGTTTACCAAGGAATGGTATATGCACCCTAATGGTCAAATGCCTGCATATGAATGGTCTTTTGGCGATGTTAACCCTCCGGTTGCAGCTTGGGCTGTCTGGGAAGTTTACAAAATAGAAGAAAAATTTTATGGACGAAGTGATATTGATTTCTTAAAACGAATGTTTAATAAGCTTCTCCTGTACTTTACGTGGTGGGTAAACCGCAAAGATACATATGGCAATAATATATTTGAAGGCGGATTCCTTGGACTTGATAATATATCAATGTTTGACAGAAGTCAGCCGGGAATTCCTAATATTCTGATAGAACAGTCGGACGGAACAGCATGGATGGGAATGTATTGCCTTAATATGCTCAGGATTTCATCTGAGATATCCAAATCAGATACAGCGTATAGGGAATGGGGAGGCAAATTTATTCAACACTTTTTCTATATAGCGGATGCTATGAACCACATAGGAGGAGACGGAGCAAGTCTTTGGGATGAAAATGACGGTTTTTATTACGACTTAATGAGGATGCCCGGCAGGATAGAAACCATAAAGGTACGTTCTATGGTTGGACTCATCCCGATTTTAGCAGTGGAGAAATTTGATGTGCAGGATATATTCAAGCAAGCCACCAATGATTTTTCAGGGCTGGCAGATTGTCAGGATTTGAAGACCCAACTTGACTGGTATCTTAAGAACCGTCCCGATCTGACCAACCATAGAAATATTTATATTAAGGGGTTTGAAGGTGACTATACCTCCGATGCAAACGGTGTTTTTCTGTCGCTGGTAGAGAAGGAAAGGCTTAACCAGATACTTAAGAGAATGCTTGATGAAAATGAGTTTTTAAGCCCCTATGGAATAAGATCACTGTCAAAACATCACAAGAATAATCCTGTTTGCATTAATGTTTATGGAAATGACTATAGAATGAAATACGAACCTGCGGAGTCAAGTACCGGTATGTTTGGGGGTAATTCAAACTGGAGAGGACCGATATGGTTTCCATTAAATTACATGATAATTGAGGCTCTGGAGGAATATTACAAATACTATGGAGATACTTTCAGGGTTGAATGTCCGACAGGGTCCGGTGTAATGATGAATTTACTTGAAGTGTCTAAAGAATTATCAAGACGGCTGGTGAATATATTCCAGAAGGATATATCCGGTGGAGGAAGAAGAGCAGTTTACGGAGATACGGATAAATTTCAGAAGGATCCGTACTGGAAAGACTTGATTCTCTTTTATGAGTATTTTAATGGAGATAACGGAGAAGGGCTTGGAGCTAGTCACCAAACAGGATGGACGGGGTTGATTGCCAAATTAATCGGGCATATGGGAGTTTAAGGAATTCTCGAAATGAAAAATATGGACGGTTCCTGTTTAGTGTGAAAGATGATAAACTATAATGGAATATTAGGTTAACGGGGGATTAAAATGATTAATAAAAAGTGTGCTAGAATCTTTTGGGCAGCTTTTATTGCTGCTGTTCTTGCAATTGCAGTAATACCTCAAAATACACTTGCTAAGTCAAATCCATGGGATCCCTATTTGGATTTCTTACCTGCAGGAACTCCTGTGGTAAAAAGAGAACTCAGAGGGACCTGGATAAGTACTGTAGCAAATCTGGATTGGCCTTCAGGTGATGTAAAGAAAATAACTAATGATGTTGAGCGGGTGCAAAAGAGTAAGGAGGAACTCATTAATATTTTAGACACAGTAGTACAGATGAATATGAATGCCGTATTCTTTCAGGTTAGCCCTGAGGCTGATGCATTTTACAAGTCGGATGTTGTACCGTGGTCAAGATATCTTACAGGAACTTTTGGTAAGGACCCTGGTTTTGATCCGCTTGCTTTTGCCATTGAAGAGGCACATAAACGTAATCTTGAATTTCATGCGTGGTTTAACCCCTATAGGGTTACGGTAGATATGAAGGATGCAACGAGAGCATCGCTTAATATAGAAAAGAGTGTTTATAAAGAGCATCCTGAATGGATAAAAACCTCCATGAGCAGATTTGTAGTTGATCCGGGTATTCCTGAAGCGAGAGCTTGGGTTATTGACCGTGTTATGGAAGTAGTAAATAAATATGATGTGGATGGAGTTCATTTTGATGATTACTTTTACTATGAAAAAACCGTAGGAGAATTAAATGATCAGGGCACTTATGAAAAATACAACAAAGGGAAGTTTTCAAATATTGGAGACTTCAGAAGGAATAATACTTACCTGTTGGTTAGCGAGCTTTCAAAGGAAATTAGGAAAGCAAAATCATGGGTTAAGTTCGGTATAAGTCCTGCCGGAATATGGGGTAACAAAAAGGATGGTCTTGCTAACGGTTCTGATACTGAAGCAAGTTCTACAAATTATAATAATTGTTTTGCAGACACAAGAAAGTGGGTTGTAGATGAACTTATCGATTATATTGCACCCCAAATATATTTTTCCTTCGGATACTCCCGTGCAGCTTATGGAGAATTGGCAACCTGGTGGTCCGATGTATGCCGGGGTAAAAATGTTCATCTTTATATTGGTTTGGCACTGTATAAAATAAATGACAGCAGTGATAAATATTTCACTCTTGAAAATGGTGTTCCTGAGTTTCGAAGGCAGCTTAAGTTTAATACGGCTAAGCCTGAGGTAAAGGGAGATATAATGTTCAGAGCACTGAATTTAAATGATTCAGGAAAGCAGCCGGTTGTGGACACTATGACGAATGATTTGAGGTCGTATAAAGCCTTCGTTCCTGTTATGACCTGGAAGGGGGGCACAACCCCGGAGAAACCTTCAAATGGCAAAGTGGAAGTACATTCAAATGCACTCAAGTTGACTTGGAATGATAGTGACAACAATACTGCCTATTATGCAGTATATCGCTATAATACCGGGGAAACAGCAGATACAGCTTTGGATACAAGTGCAAAGAAGCTTATCGCAACTGTCAGGAAAACTGGAGGTGGTGCACAGGAATTTGTAGATAATGGTTCTTATGATCCGGATAAGGTGTTTTACGTTGTAACCTCTTTAGACAGACTTCACAATGAAAGTAGCGGACTTACAATCAGTACAAAGCAATCTGATTACTTCAGCGATGTGGGAATGAGTTATTCCTGGGCTATTAATGCAATTGACACGCTCTATAGGAAAGGGGTTATCCAGGGTATTGGAAATGGTGCTTTTGCTCCAGGAAGATACACCAAAAGAGGGGATTTTACCATTATGGTCGTTAGAGCCTTAAATCTTGAAGCTGATTTTACAGAGAACTTCAAGGATGTGAAAGCCGATTCATACTACTACAATGAAATAGGTGTAGCCAGGGAACTCGGAATTGTAAAGGGCAGTGGAGAATACTTCGACCCAGAGGGAAATATAACCAGACAGGATATGATGGTTATTATGCTAAAGGCTTTAGAAGAAAAGGGTGTAAATATTGAAAAAGCCGGTGATGAGTATTTAGACAGGTACCAAGATAAAAATAAGATTAGTGCTTATGCAAAAGCTGCAGTTTCATTTCTTACAAAGCATGGAATAGTAACTGGTTCGGGAGGGAATGTCAACCCCTTAAACCTTGCCACCAGAGCTGAGATTGCTGTAATTCTCCAAAAAATAGGGACATAGGGACAGGGACAGGTACCTGTCCCTGTCCCCTTGTCCCGTTAAACGACTTTTTTGTATTCCTCGCTATTTTTCATAATGTTAATAAAAACATTGACAATTTCTTCATCGAATTGCGAGCCTGAATGTTGCTTGAGTTCCGCAAATGCTTCGTCCATATCCATGCTTTTGCAGTATGGGCGTTCAGACAACATTGCATCAAAGGAATCTGCTACGCACAATATTCTCGCACCGAGACTGATGGATGTACCCGCCAAACCATGGGGATACCCAAAACCATCATATCTCTCATGGTGGTGAACAACATAATCAATTAACTGGGTCATATTTAAAGGTTCGAGAATATTTGCACTATATAAGGGATGCTGCTTAATAATATCAAGTTCAGTATCGGTAAGCTGTCCTGTTTTACTTAAGATAAGCTTTGGGACTTCAACCTTTCCAATATCATGTAGCAGTCCGGCATATTGAAGCATACTTATGTCTTTTAGACTAAGATTCAGTGCTTCGCCAATCATAACTGCATAATGAGCTACACGTTCCGAATGGCCACGTGTATATTTATCCTTGGTTGATATTGTACTGAGGAGTGCCTTAAATATACCAATCATATGCTGGTGGTTTGAACTTATATTCTTTTTAAGATTTACTAAAACATCCTGATAGAAATGGATATTATCTTTACCAAGGTTCTTGGAATGGTAGAGTGCCATATCTGCCTGATTGATAAGTTCATCCCTGTCATTTGCAAGATCTGGATATACAGATAATCCCATAGAAAGCGTTATATTACTATAGGTGTTTTGCTCGAAGTAGTTGGACTTATGTTTATCAAATATGTTTCTTATGCTGTGGGCAATTTGATTTGCCTCTTGCATATCTGAACCGGGCAAAATAACTGCAAATTCATCCCCACCGTACCTGCATACAAAGTTTGAGACACCTGCTGCTTCTTTAAGCATTGAAGCTGTTCCCTTCAATATTGTATCACCATAATCATGGCCGCTAATGTCGTTACACATCTTGAAATTATCTATGTCAATCATTATTAAGGAAATACTGTTGTTATTTATCTTTGACTTTTCAATTTCGCTATCAATAGCAGAGTTAAAAAATCTATGATTGTAGGTTCCTGTAAGGTCGTCTGTAACAGAAAGCAGTTCTAGTCTGGATTTTTGCTCCTGTAGGGTTTGCTTATTATGTTGCTGAATATTTGAAAGTATAGCCACAATAATTGAAGAAATGACAGTGAGCACTTTTGAAGTTAATCCGGCCAATATGCCAACCTTTGGATACAGAAAATATGCATGAGAAAGAAATGCAATTTCAATAATATTTATTGTCAATCCTATTGAAAGGCCAAAGAAACGATAACGGAAAGCAAGGTAAATTGCTACAAATATCTGAAATTGTCCCACTATTTGTTTAAAGCCTTCTGTCTGATATTTATTCATAAGAAGTACAGAGATTAATATGTACAAAACTTCTACCAATATAAATTCAAAGGTATTATATGAATTATTAAAATACTTGTGTTTTATTGATTTAATCTTCATTTTAGATGTTGAAAGGAAATTACTGAATATATCCATTATTTAGCCCCTGATTAATTTATTGGTATTCTCTATATACATTGTTATAGATAACGATCAATTGAAATTTAAGTTTAGTGTTCGTTATTAATTTAAACAAATTATACAATTCAAAGTTTGTGTTTCCACAGAAGGAGAACAACCATTAACTTTAATTATGAAGTTTTTATATTATATCATATCATAACTGAAGCTGCAATAAATTGAAATTATTAGTGTGCATATTTTTCTTCGTGCTTTCTTCGTGTTTATTAAATGCACCTAAATTATTAGGAGGACTTAGCTGCACATAAAATTGCCGGAATGAATATTTATAAACTAGTGCTGATTAACAAAATAAAATTCTAGAATTTAATTTTGTTAATTAGGAAGAAACATAGGATGTGCATTTTGCATAATTCATTTCTAGAAATGGATTATGTTCAAAAGCACTAGGAGTGTGTGATAGGGGGATATAAATGAAACCATTTACATTACCTGAGGATTTTTTACTGGGAACTGCAACAGCGAGTGTACAGATTGAAGGCGGTGATAAAAATAACACATGGTACAAATGGTGTGAGGAAGGGCGTATAAAGGACGGCTCGCATTGTATCACGGCATGTGATCACTGGAACAGGGTTAAACAAGATACAGAGCTGCTGAAACAGCTTAATGTGAATACACATAGGTTGAGCCTTGAATGGAGCAGGATTGAACCTAAAGCAGGGAAATTCTCGCGGGAAGCTATAAAACATTACAGGAACGAGATAAAATTATTAATAAAGAATGGAATAAAACCTCTTGTTACTCTCCATCATTTTTCAGAACCTCTTTGGTTTGATGAAATGGGAGGATGGCTTAAACGTGGGAACTCTGCATATTTTATCAAGTATGTAGGGTACGTTGTTGAGCAGCTTGGCGATTTAGTATGTGAGTGGGTAACTTTCAATGAACCTAATGTCTATACTAAATTTGGATATATTTTTGGCATTTGGCCTCCGGGAGTCCGTAAGTTGTCTAAAAGCCTGAGAGTTTATTTGCAAATAATCAAGGCACATTTAAATGCATATGAAGTTATTCATAATATCAGGAATATAATGGGATATAAGGGAGTGACAAAAGTAGGGTTTGCAATGCACATCAGGGTTTTTTGTGGTACTACTCTTAAGGGAAAGTTACTCGCTAAATTAGCCGATTACTTTTTCCATGAACTATATATGGAGGGAATGGTAAGGGGTAATATAAAGTTACCGTTATCTAAAAAAGTGAATAAACATTGTAAAGACACGTATGTTGATTTTTTGGGGATTAACTATTATACCCGGGATATAATAGAATTTGCATTAAAGCCTTCAAATCTTTTCCATTATTTGAGGAGTGATGAGCAGCTTGATAAAAATGATCTGGGCTGGGATATATATCCATATGGAATATACTCTGTTTGCAAGAAATATTACGACCTATATAAATTGCCTATATACATAACCGAAAACGGCATTAGTGATAAGAGTGATACGAAAAGGCCGGATTTTATATGCAGCCATCTTAGCAATATAGCAAAGGCTATAGCTGAAGGAATCGATATAAAAGGCTATTATCACTGGACCCTGATGGATAACTTTGAATGGCTTGAAGGGGAAAGTGCAAACTTTGGATTGTATCATTGCAACTTTAAAAATCAGGAGAGGACAATCAGACGTGGAGGTAAACTCTATAGCCTTATCTGCAAGGAAAAGAAGTTAACCGAAGAAATGATAGCGGAGTTTTTGAAATAAACATATTGACATATATTGATGAAGAGGTCTATAATCGTAATATAACATATGAATGAATGCTCAAGTGTGCATGTTAAATTAAAGGAGAATGCATATGAAAAATAAAGATGTGTTAAAATGTGATTGTACTACCATGCATCAGGATATTATCAATAGCGTAAGGTCTAATATGCCTTCGGAGAAAAACCTTTATAGTATTGCTGAGCTTTTTAAAGTTTTTGGAGACTCTACGAGAATAAAAATAATCTGTGCACTGTTTGAGGCTGAAATGTGTGTATGTGATATTGCACATCTTCTCAATATGACGCAATCGGCCATTTCCCATCAACTAAGAGTTCTAAAGCAGGCGAGGCTTGTAAAATACAGGAGGGAAGGGAAAATAGTATACTACTCATTAGATGATGAGCATATTAAAGATATATTCAATATAGGATTGGCACATATTAACGAAGAGTAAATGGAGATGCGAAAGAAGGGGTTATTATGGATAATAAAAAGGAATTGATATTAGATGGGCTCGATTGTGCAAATTGTGCTTCCAAAATAGAAAATGAAGTAAGCAAAATAAAGGGAGTAAAAAATGCAGTAGTCGATTTTGTATCGGGCAAACTTACAATAGAGGTTGAAAACGAGGGTCTTTTAGGTGAAATATCAATAGCAGTGGCAAAGATCGCAAAGAATATCGAGGTAGATATAAATGTTGTTGAACCGGCAGATGGAAGAAGAGCTTCCAATATGCTTGGATTAGAGTTGAATAGGAAAATGGTGATTAGGTTTGCAGCAGGAACAGTTTTGTTTATTTTGGCACTGATATTTAGTTTTCCATTCTGGGTTGAGCTTGTTTTATTTGTTGCAAGCTATTTGATTTTTGGGATCGATGTAATTGGTAAAGCATATAGAAATTTAGTCAGGGGACAGGTTTTTGATGAAAACTTTTTAATGAGTATTGCAACCTTCGGAGCTTTTGCTATCGGAGAGTATCCCGAAGGCGTAGCGGTCATGTTGTTTTATCAGATAGGCGAAATGTTTCAGAATATGGCTGTAAACCGTTCCAGGAACTCTATAAAGGCATTGTTTGATATAAGACCTGATTATGCCAACCTGAAGGCTGACGGCAATATTAAAAAGGTGTCACCTGAGGAAGTGCACACAGGTAATTTGATAGTGGTTAAGCCGGGGGAAAAGGTTCCTTTAGACGGTAAAGTCATAGATGGAAAATCTGTAATAGATGCTTCAGCCTTGACAGGGGAGTCTTTACCAGTTGAAGTTGAGCCGGGAAGTGAAGTGTTATCGGGCGTCATAAACAAGAATGGTTTGCTAACAATTGAGGTAACAAAGGAATTTGGACAGTCCACTGTTTCAAGAATTCTTAATCTGGTGGAAAACGCCGGTAGTAAAAAGGCCGCAACAGAAAACTTCATTACCAAGTTTGCAAGGTACTATACGCCTGCTGTCGTTATAATTGCAGCATTACTGGCAGTGATTCCACCGTTGGTGATAAGCGGTGCTTCCTTCTCACAATGGGTTAACAGGGCTCTTGTATTTCTTGTGGTCTCATGTCCGTGTGCACTGGTTATATCTATTCCTTTAGGGTTCTTTGGAGGAATAGGTGGTGCATCAAAAAGCGGCATTCTGATTAAGGGTGGAAATTTCTTGGAAGCACTAAATAGTATTGATACTGTGGTGTTTGATAAAACGGGTACTTTGACAAAAGGTGTATTTAAAGTAACAGAAGTTAAACCTCAAGAAGGCTTTTCAAGGAATGAACTATTAAAGTTTGCAGCCTATGCAGAAAGCTTTTCAAATCATCCAATTGCATTATCTGTACTGAATGCATATCAAACTGAAATTGATAAATCGGGAATTGAAAAATATTTGGAAATTCCCGGTTATGGTCTGAAGGTGAATGCAGAAGGGAAAGAAATATTGGTTGGAAATGCAAAGTTGATGGATAGGGAGAGTATAGAATGGACTAAAGCCGATGACATAGGAACTACAATATATGTTGCTGTTAATCGTAAGTATGCAGGGTACATTGTGATTTCGGATGAAATAAAGGAAGACGCTTCGGCGACAGTAAAATCACTTAAGGAAATGGGAGTAAGAAGAACTATTATGCTTACAGGAGATAATAGTGTGACAGGAACAAAAATTGCAAGGGAACTGGGATTGGACGGAGTATATTCAGAGCTTCTTCCTGACCAGAAGGTTGAAAGGTTTGAAGGCCTTTATAAAAACAAGCTGACCAAAGGTAATATACTATATGTAGGAGATGGAATAAATGATGCACCTGTCATTGCAAGAGCAGATGTAGGGGTTGCGATGGGGGCGTTAGGATCGGATGCGGCAATAGAAGCGGCAGATATTGTTTTGCTGACTGATGAGCCGTCAAAGCTTATAACTGCTATCAGGATTGCAAGAAGAACCCGTAATATAGTATGGCAGAACATAATTTTTGCATTCGTTGTAAAAGCATTGGTTCTGCTGCTTGGAGGAGCAGGAATAGCAACAATGTGGGAAGCAGTGTTTGCAGATGTTGGAGTGGCACTTTTGGCAGTATTAAACTCCATGCGTGCAATGAATGCTGGCAAAAAAGAGTAATTGTACTTAAGAGTACAAATAAGAATCGAGGGAACACATTGTCCCCTCGATTCTTATTTGTATTTCATATTTCGCTAATTACTTAGTTTTCTAAGTCTTAAATAGGAAAACTTTTTATCATTCCTAATAAACGTTGTCTCATATATGCCAGGTCTATAGAATTAAGAAGTCCATTACCGTCAACATCTGCAGCCATAGCAGCTGTGGGGTTCGTTTTAAGGATGGTTGGCATACCAAGAAGGTATTGTCTTAAAATCCCCATATCTATGGAATTAAATGAGCCTGATAAATCCGCATCTCCAATAATTATAGAAGTTGTAGGGGTTGGGCTGATTTTATTTGTTGGAGTGACAACCGGAGTTGGTGTAGCTGGTTTAGTAGTAGCACTTGGGTTTGGTGTGCTTCCATCTGGCTCAACACCGAATATAAATTTACCGGCTTCATAAACAGGTATATTAGGTACAACATCACTATCTTCCATAGCACCTATGTATGACCAGTCGTTTGTATTATCCCATGGTGCACCTGCTGGTGGCTGGATGTACAATTGGACTTCCTTCTGATGGTCAGAGTTGCTTCCTGGGTAAATGTTGGTTCCTGTCAAGTCAACTTCAACATAGTAAATTTTCTTTGCTGCATCATAAACAACAGGTTTGGATATTTTTATTGAAGTAGCAGCGGAATAGTGAGAACCTACTGTTATCTGTTGAGGATCATTTCCAGCAGATACATATTCCGAAAGATCTAAGAAATATCTGAAGGAAAGAGTGTTAATATTTCTTGCAGGCCACCCTGATTTATTAAATACCTTTGCAGTTACCTGAGTTTTATCTGCACCTGTTACTTTTGCCTGAACATAGATTTCTTCATTAGTTGGTTCTTCTATTGCTGTAAGGTTCGCAATAGGGTTTCCACCATACTTGTTATATAATTTTGCAAGTACTCCAATAAAACCTGCATTGTAGTCACATGCAACTTCATTCATTACGTAGTCGGATACCAGGTCACTGTATGAGTCATCAGAACCAGGGCCTCCCACAAGAGCACCGACCAACGTGTGTCTGTGATAATTAGGAACCGACATACTATCGCACCATGAACTTTGAGCAGTTCTGTGGTGTGGATGCTCAGGATATTTAGCTCCGTAACCTATCAGGTAGCTCATTCCTGAACTTCCGAGACAGTAATCTACCTGTTGCTTTGCAAAATTCATATATGTTTCCTTTTTAGCAGATGAACAGCCTTCGTAGTCTGAATACAAAGCTGCAAGAAAAGCAGTAGTTGTTGCATATCTTAATGGTCCCCATGCAGTAAGATGTGCAAGACCTTTCGGGCTGTAAGTGATCTTTGCTCCTTCAAAGCCTACTGACCAATAATCAAGATGTCTTTCAATAGTTTGCTTATATAAATCCTTATCAGTAAGTTTTGCCAATAGAAGTGCTGCACCTAAGTGAACATCATCCCAACAATGTGCCCATTTATAAGCGATATAGGTTGTACGTTCTTCCAGGCCCCACTCAGCAACGTAAGTTTCAGCTTTATTAAGATAGGTTTGGTTTCCAGTTGCCATATAGAGGAATGCACCAGCCCATGAAAGCTCGTCATACCACCCGCTCCAAGATTTATAGAAGTTTTCTGCTTCTTTATAGCCAGCATCACTCTTGCTTGTTTCAGCAAAATCATAGAGTTCTTCTGCATGCTTTATGCATAATTCTGCATAATCCGGATTTGTGTCTTTAAACACAACGGCTGCTGCTGCGAGTGCAGCTGCAGTTTCTGCACATACAGTTGAACCTGGTGCAGCAGTAGTTACTTTGTATGAAGGCCTTGGTGCCTGCATGTCTATACATTCGGCAGGTACCCACCATCTGTGGTCTGCATCACCGTTACCAACCTGGTAATAGTAAACATTTTTTTCAGGATGGCATTTAATCAAGTAGTCTGTTGTCCATTTGATCTGATCCAAAACGTATGGAAGCTGACCGCTTTTTTCAAAGGCATCTTTATACTCAATTACCTGCCATGAAAGCATTGCAGCTGTGTAAGCCATAGGAAGATTGAATTTGACATGATCTCCTGCGTCAAACCAACCACCTGTGAGATCGAGGCCTACATCGGAACCGTCTTTGACACAGGCATCGCCGCGCCAATTGGTACGAATATTGTCAGGAAGTTCTCCAGCCATCTGAAATTCATAAAACATTATTGCTTTCTGGAGTGCTTCTCCATAGTTATAACCTGCTGCTGATACAGTTGCCGGTGACACAAGAAGAGTTGACAGAACTGCAGCGATTATAAATGCGCTGATAAGTTTTTTCATGTTTTAGTTTCCTTTCTATAAATTTATTTAACACTGTATATGAAAATACTCTATACAGTATCAGGCTAATTAAAATCTGCAATTGGCATTTTTTGAAGAGTTTAGCTTAAGTGAAATAGACCGACATCAAATAAGCAATTCAAAATGCCACAATAATTGCCACATAGTGCTATTTATATTTATTTGTATGTGAAGTTTGCTGTAAAGAAGAATAGATAGAGTATTGAATCGGTTAGCTCCTATAATAATTATATAATAATTTTGTTTTGATGTAAACTTATACGATTATATTAGGGTGCATTTAATAAATGTGAAGAAAAATATACACCATAATGTATGGACTTAATTTGATTATAGTAGTATTTGCGTTATAATATGAGTACAGTCAATTGATAAAAGGTTGAGTATTTATGAATATGGATAAAAAAGAAATAAAAGTATCTGTCCGCAATCTGGTGGAATTTCTTCTTAGGTCAGGTGACATTGATAGTAGCTTCTTTCGGGTCAATAGAGCTGTGGAGGGAACCAGAATTCACAAAAAGATTCAAAAGGCTCAGAAAGAAGATTACAGACCGGAAGTTACATTAAAATATAATGTTGAATACGAAGAATTTATATTGTCTGTTGAGGGGCGGGCTGACGGAATTATTGAGGGCAATAGTGATGTTATGGTTGATGAAATAAAGAGTACCTTGACACCGCTTGAGGCCATTGATGAAAATTACAGCGAAGTGCATTGGGCACAGGCAAAGTGTTATGCATATATATACGCAAGCCTGAACAGTATTGAGCAAATCAATGTCAGACTTACCTATTGCCATTTGGATACTGAAGAAATTAAATACTTAATTAAGCCTTTTAATATATCCCAATTGAAAGAGTTTTTTGAAGAACTGATTCATAGCTACTATAATTGGGCCAAACTTTTATACCATTGGCAGTCGGACAGAGATATGTCAATCAAGAATATGAGATTTCCTTTTGAAGTATATAGAAAGGGCCAGCGGGAGCTTGCAGTTGCTGTTTACAAGACAATAACCTCCGGTAAAAATATATTTGTGAAAGCTCCAACTGGGACAGGAAAGACTATTTCAACTCTCTTTCCAGCTATAAAGGCAATAGGTGAAGGGAATACTTCAAAAATATTCTATCTGACTGCAAAAACTATTACAAGAAGCGTGGCAGAGGAAGCTTTTTCGATAATGAGGGCAAAGGGTCTTAAATTTAAAGCAGTTACACTAACTGCAAAAGAAAAAATATGTATAAAAGAGAAGTCAAGCTGTAACCCCATAGATTGTGAATTCGCAAAAGGACACTTTGACAGGATTAACGATGCAATTATGGATATACTGATTAATGCTGATGAACTGAAAAGGGAAACCATAGAACTGTATTCCAAGAAGCACAGGGTCTGTCCTTTTGAGTATTCACTGGATCTTACCCTTTGGTCAGATGCTGTCATCTGTGATTATAACTATGTTTTTGACCCGAGAGTATATCTGAAAAGATTTTTCACAGAAAAGGGCGGGGACTTCACTTTTTTAGTTGATGAAGCTCACAATCTAATAGACCGAGCCAGAGAGATGTACTCTGCAGAGATCTATAAGAAACCTGTCCTTGAGATGAAGAAGAAAATGAAGGATGTGAGTCCTAAAATATCTATAGTCCTCGGCAAATTAAATACCTTTATGCTCAATAAGAAAAAACTCTGTAATGATAAAGGTTTCTATATGAGCACCGAAGGCGATAAAGAGATTTATTCCATATTGAGAAAGTTTGTCAGTGAGTGTGAGGAGCATCTTGCAAAAAATGAAAACACCAAAATGGGTGATGAGCTTTTAGAGCTTTATTTTAATGCACTTATATTTATTAAGATTTGTGAACTCTATGACGAAAGGTATGTTACCTACGTAGAAAAGCAGAATGACGACGTCACAATAAAATTATTCTGCCTGGACCCTTCATACCTTTTGAGCGAAGCCTTAAAAAAGGGAAAGAGTGCCGCTTTCTTTTCTGCTACACTCATCCCGCTTGAGTATTACAGAGGCATATTAGGGGGTGGTGTTGAGGACTATACAATGAGTATTGAATCGCCTTTCAGTGTTGATAACAGAAAACTTATGGTGGCAGATAAAATTTCAACGAGGTATATAAACAGGGAGAAAAGTTATAAGGAAATAGTTGAAGCAATAAGGAATACAACTTATTGTAAATGTGGAAATTATCTCGTTTTCTTTCCTTCATATCAATATATGAATACCGTTTATGATATTTTCCGAAGTGAATATCCAGAGGTTAAGGTTCATGTTCAGTCAACTTCCATGACCGAAGAGGAGAGGGAGGAATTTTTAGAGCTGTTTATCCCGGAGCCGCCTGAAACTACCATTGGATTTTGCGTTATGGGAGGAATTTTTTCGGAGGGGATAGATCTAAAGAGTGACAGATTGATAGGTACTGTTATTGTCGGTGTCGGTTTACCTCAGGTATGCGTCGAAAGAGAAATTATCAGAGATTACTTTCATGAGAAAAAAGGTCAGGGATTTGAGTATGCCTATATGTTTCCCGGAATGAACAAGGTAATGCAGGCTGCTGGCAGGGTTATAAGGTCGGAGGCTGATAAGGGTGTTATTCTGCTGATAGATGAGAGGTTTACCAACAGGAGCTATCTCAATTTATTTCCAAAGGAATGGTTCCCTTATGTAAGGGTGGTAAATGCTAATGACATAGTCAAGCATGTAACAGAATTCTGGATGGAGAATTAAAGGAATACGCTTTGGATTTTTTGGCTACTGATTTTAATGCTCAGGTCAAGCAATTATGTTATTTGACAATAAAATCAGTTATAAGTGTAATTTGCTTTTTTGTACAAATTTATTAAATTTAATTGGAAATATGATAAAATTGTGTTTGGGTAAAAACAAAGTATCTATGATAATGTAAATAAGAAACTTAAAATTATAGTTGCATATATGGAATTTATTTCGCTAATGTGTGTCAATTTACACATATTGCGAAGTATTTCACTAATAGCAAGTATCTCCGACATATCTCGATTTCTCCGCTATCCATGACGGAGTTTTGCTTGGGCAAGGCTTTGAAGTCAGTTGTCAAATTGAAATATTAAGATATGAGATAATATGTTGAATCTTTTCAATTAGATTTAATGATATATAAATTATACTAAAGTTGGGGGTTAGGTTATGAAAATTGCAAGTAATATTATACAAGCAAGTATTTTTTTTATCATAAATATAATAATTAGTATACTATTTATAAGTTATAGTGGAATAAACTATAATCCCGCAGGTGTTAGTGGAAAAGTAACACCTGATAACTTATTATTCTCAATATTATTTTGTGTGCTATTAATAAGCACTTGTATAATTGCTGGATACTTACGAAAGAAAGGTATACTTTGGGGAGTAGTTTTCACACCAATAGTTGTGTTTGTTTTGCCGTTTTTTGGGGTTAGATTAATGGGTACAATTATGGCTATATTGATGTTCTCTATATTTTACTTTATTGCACCATTTACGCCTATAATAGAAGGAATTAATGAACTGCTTATATCTAAAAAGGGATATTATATTGGTACAGTATTAATGACAAGCATACCTTATTTACTCAACTTTCCCAGCCTAAAAGCTGGACTGAACATTGATAAATTAATACCTTCAAGTGCTTAACTTTAGTTTTTGCTTCCAAACTGTAGGGAGAGCAAGTATGAACGAATCCATAATTTGATGAGCGATTTCTTCACTGATAATGGGATTCTCATTGAGAATTTTTCTTAGAAGCTCTATTATA
>JAEWSG010000246.1 GCA_023398495.1 Bacillota bacterium | reverse complement strand
GCTCATCAAATTATGGATTCGTTCATACTTGCTCTCCCTACAGTTTGGAAGCAAAAACTAAAGTTAAGCGCTTGAAGGTATTAATTTATCAATGTTCAGTCCAGCTTTTAGGCTGGGAAAGTTGAGTATATAATAATAAATCTAAATAATACTTCATATATAAAAGACAGGTATTAATAAACTTAAGGAAACATCCCCAAAAATCAAAAACTATGAAATATATAATGATATCAGTAATACTATAGTTTCTATTGAGTCTGCATTATCAGTTTTTTGTGAAAAGGAACGTTCATGCTTTATTGAAGCTCAATGTAATAAAGCAAAACAGATATTATATCAAGTGTCTTATGATACTATTGATAAATTGCAGAAGGAATTGGATAAAAATGGTGTAGGAAAATTTATAGTTATTAGTAATAATGGATATAATTTAACACTGGCAGGTAGTTTTGATATATACTACTATCATGAGATAGAGATAACATTTGAGGATATTGATTTTGTGTCATGTCCAGGTGGTGTTTTTTACATTAACAAGTTTAGGAAAGCTACTGATGAAGAAATTCTGGAGTTAGCTAATCATATTAAAGGATATGCAAAACGTGGATTTGTTGTATGCATGGAAAATAGACACAATGAGAAGTTCTTTGTTGTTGCGCATGGCATAAATTATAAATGGGTTACAGAATACTACTATAAGAGAGAAAATTTACAAACTAATGAGAAGATTGCAAAGTGGGTTTTAGAGGAGCAATCTGAAGGTTAAGGAGGCAAGAGGGTCAGGTATAGTGTCCTACTAATTAAGAATTAAGAATAAGGTCGGGAGCAAATCCCGGCCTTAATGTAATAAACTATGTAGAAGACCAAAGGATCCTAAAGGTTCAAGTAGTACGGGAGTTGGTGGAGGTAAACCAGGAAGCTATGCTCCTAATAGGGAACTTCCAAGAACAAAACATGGTGACCCAATACCCGATACTGATGCTCCACACACACAATTAGGGCAAAGAGACGATGGATACGGACCATATAATCAAGCTAGAACATGGGAAACTAACCCAAATGGTAAAGGTGTTACTGCTACAAAGGACATTGATTTTAGTGACCATACGTCCCCTAATGTTCACCCAGACCCTCACCAGCATACACTTACACCTGCTAATCCAAAACTTGCTCCAAAGGGCGGTTACCATAGAGGACCAGCAGAGCCATTTGTGCAATAAGAAAGGTAGGAAACAACGAATGATGGAACTTAAAATTTTTGATAAGGTTGAAGGTGAAGGCTACATAGTAGGTTTGGGAGAGCTAATCAAACGCGTAGAATTATTTGATTCTAACCTTTTGGATGGGAAATGGGAGATAATAAAAGGGGCATATGGTTATGGAGAATTGATTTGTTCAATAGAGGACGAGTTAAAAAAAGGTAGGCAGTACATAATTGATGGAAAAAACATCTTTTCTGTGTTAAAGTCTGAAAAGGAGTATTTCTATCATGCATGCATGAAAAAGATAGATTCAGAAGTTGAGATTGGTATCTTTGATAGCACAAATCTTTTTATTCGCAGCAATAGTGAAGAACTATTAAATCAAGTCAAAAATTACTTCAAGGATGCCAAAATAGTAGATTTTTGAATAGCTGATAGTTTTATTAAAAGCCTGAGAAATTCAGCTTTCTGCATACCTCAAAGGTAGTAGGTACAAATAAAACTTAAATGAGTATGTATTGATTAATGTTAAGTGTAAGCAGTAAGGTAAGCCATGAGTACCTAGCAAAGAATTAAGGATTATGGGATAATTCTTCTATAATATTTTGCTAGTTACTTTAGAAACTTGTAATAGTTTTTCAAGTAAACTAGTCAAGCAATAGCTATATTATTATTTATGTGCGAAATACGGACTAAATCAACATATTTTAAGAGGGCTGGAAAAATGAGTTTTAAAAACACAATTTTATTTATGCAGAACTTTATTAAGAAGAGTATTCAAGTTGAGCTAGATGCGTTTTTCAAAAATATTAATAAGGGTGAAAGCATAACAAAACAAGGGTATTCTGAAGCAAGACAAAAAATATCGCCAACTGTTTTTATTAAAATGAATAATAAAATTGTGTCTTGGTATTTTCGGAGATGATGATTTTAATAAATTTAGGAGATATAGACTTTCTGCAATTATTATAGCCCCATCATCAAGGTTGTTTTAAATTTCTAAATCTACCGGTAAATACTATATCATTATTGTGGTTGAAATACCCTTTATTACTGTATTCCTAAAATTTGTGCTTATATTGTTTGAAATATCATAATGTGATAGAATAACACCGATAAATCGCAATGCAGAATTCTTTAGGCGGTTTAAACTTGTAAATTATAAATTAGGAGATTCCATCAATGAATAAAACAATTAATCAAGAAAATTCTGTATCAGCTAATTTTATATTATTAAAAATAAAAAAACACAAAAGAAATTTACTAATATTTAGTGTAGTTTTATTATTGCTTGTGTTTTTATTTGGTGTTGTTTTCAGTAAGTATTATTACAATTTTTTATTCGGCCCATTTAATAGAAATTATCAAGATTTAAATTCTATAGATAAGGTTAATTCATTGAAAGAGTATTTTGTTGCAGTTGAGGGAACAGATTTATATGAAACAGGAGTTTTTTATACTGAAGATGGGGGGAGTAGAGAGACTGTTGTATCAAAATGTCTTTTATTGCGTATTGAAGACAAGTTTCTTGTTGTCGATGTGCCTAAATTTAAAGAACCAAATCTTTGTGTCAGTGGAAAATTAAAACAAATGCCAGATGAACTTTTTGATGCACTTAAAGAAACATATATGGAATCTGAATTATTTACTGAGGAATTTGAATATGTGTTTTACCCATTTATTCTTGATGCTAGATCATTTAGACAACCTGGATACTTAGGAATTATGTTATGCATGATACCTTTGTTGATAATTATTATTAATATAATTAAAATTATATTGTATACATTAAATCCTAAAACTCATCCAATTTATAAATCTATATGCAAATATGGTGACGTAGATAATGTAGCATCAGACATTAATAATGAGTTACAGATGGAAACAAGAGAGAAATATTTAAATACAACGATTACTAAATCATGGTTAATTGTTGAAGAATTAAATAATCTAAAAATATATAAACTTACTGATATTATATGGGTTTTTAGAACTATAAATACACAAACCGGGAATGTGCCAATTTCATGTCAACTAAATATAAAACTTTATGATAAAAAATCATTAGATATTTTTTTTGGAAAAAATGAAGGGCTTTTAAATGCCGCTATATCTAGTATTTTAGGCAAAGTACCATGGGTTATATCGGGGTATTCTATTGAGATTTATAATATGTGGTCAGATAATTATGAAGATTTTATTCGTATGGTTGATAATAATAAGTGTGAAGGTATTTAGAATGTTTATTTTTATTAATTCTGACTATGGGAGCACGAGTTGATAAAGAAGTATAACAAAACTCATACCTTAGTAGTAGATTATTCCACCTGTTAGAATCAGAAATAAGGCCGGGAGCAAATCCTGGCCTTTATTCCACGAAAAGAGTTTCACGCATTAGCAAGAGATAACGCTTACCTGTCGACTTCAAAAACTCCATCCGGGACATTGTTGAAAGGACTTGTATTGAACCTGCAGTGTAAGGTATGATTATGAATTAAGGGGTATGTAATAATGGAGGTGTAGAATGTCAAAACAGTGGTATGAAAAATTGTTTGATAACTATGGGGAAAAATATGACAAGGAGATTTTTACCCAGGGAACGATGGGTGAATGCGATTTTATTGAGAAAGAACTGAACTATAATAAATCCTTAAAAATAATTGATGTTGGATGCGGAACCGGCAGACACTCAATTGAGCTTTCCCAAAGAGGGTATTTGCTCACAGGTATTGATCTATCAGAGTCCCAATTGGAAAAAGCCCGAGAGAAAGCAAAGGCAAATAATCTTAAGATTGATTTTTTAAAGCATGATGCCAGAAACCTCCCTTTTGAAAACCAGTTTGACGTTGCTATTATGCTTTGTGAGGGTGGATTTCCGCTTATGGAGACGGATGATTTGAATTTTGAAATACTGAAAAGTGTTGCAAAATCTTTGAAGCGTTCAAGTAAATTTATATTTACTACTCTTAACGGATTATATCCATTGTATCATTCCATCAATGATTTTCATGAATCTGGCAATAATGAAGAAGGAGCAAGTTACAAAAGTGAAAACTTTGATTTAATGACTTTCAGGGATTATAATATCACAACGTTTACCGATGATGATGGGAATGAACACCGGCTTGAGTGTAATGAGAGATACTATGTTCCAAGCGAAATAACATGGCTGCTTAAATCTCTTGGTTTTAAAAAGATTGAAATATTTGGGGCAAAACTGGGCTCTTATTCGAGAAATGACAAACTTACAACCGAGGATTATGAAATGCTTGTTGTGGCTGAAAAGTAGGAGTGAATATTTTTCACGGGCTTAGAAGCTTTATGGAAGAAACCTATTTCTTAGGATAATATTTCTTTTCTAAAATGGGTGTAGAGATCGAACTGTAAAAATAGATAAATTTGATGAGCCCGGTTGCATGGCGAGCAGTGAAGCGAAGCGTAATGACCAGCCACCTATTTGGTTTCAAATAAGGGGAGCGAATCATATATTTATCTTTACAGTTCGTTATCTCTAGAATGCTATGTCAAATATTGAAGAAGCGGGGCACAAACATAGGAAGTGATTTTTTACATAAAAATTGACTGAAAATCAGTGGTGTAAAAAGCACTAGCTAAGACAACATCAGGGTGAGCTTTATGTATTCATTATTGCTTATAATTATTTATATTGCCTTTATAAGCCTTGGACTGCTAAGCCTAATAAGGAAACGGGTAGTGCTACAGGGGGAATATGCTTTACTGGAGAAACGTTAGTTAAGATTGAAGATGGACATAAACAGATTCGTGACATCAAAGATGGAGATACAGTCTATTGTGAAAACGTTGAAACTTGGGAGAAGGGCTATAAGACCGTAAAACAGATTTTCATAAATGATGCCTATATTTTACTTCGTATTTCAGTAAAGGATACAGAAATTAAGACCACATTCCCGCACCCGTTTTATGTAATAAGCAAAGGGTGGGTTGAAGCTCAAGACCTAAAAGTTGGGGATGAACTAAGGCTGGCAAACGGTGAAGAAACTGAGGTTAAGGCATTAAGCGTTGAAAACCTTAAGACACCAGTTAAGGTATATAATTTTGAGGTTGATGATTGGTATACATATTATGTGTCAGGTTATAATGTTCTTGTACACAATACAGGCTCTAACCCTTGTGCTCAACTTCCAGATGATGCTATAGTTGTCCGTGGTGGTGAAAGCAAAGCAGGTGATTTAATAAAGAATCAAGCAAAAGGTGGAGACGGTTCTCTATCGGCAAATGGAGGAGTTGGTGTATCAGAAGCGGAATTATCAAAAGGTCTGCCACAAAATAAAATTTCTTCAACAACAGTTGGGGAATTAAGAGCAAAAGGATATGATGTTGTGTCTTCGCCAACAGCTAAAAACCCAAACCATGTATCAATTATTACCCGTGGAGGACAAGTGTTAACTGAAGCAGAAGCAGCAAACTTACAAAGTACATTTAATGTTAAGTCAAATCCTACAAAATAATTTATAATTAAGGAGAATGTATGGATAATAAAAAAATAAAAACTAAAATATCAATAGATTGTAATTTTAATTATTTGGGCTTTGATAAGCCGACTATATCACCATTTGATGTAGAGTATTTCGCATTTAGGGATGGAGACAATGTTATCGGATATCAAGATGAACAGGAATGGGAAGGAATTGTTAGATATGACCCGTCGCTTCCTGAAGAAATGAGATGGTATATAGAGCTGAATTTACAAAAGGAATATGTTGTTTCTAATGAGAGAATGGAAGGTAGAGATGAAGGGGCAAGAACAGCTATTTCGGTAGGAGAGATAAGAGGAGAAATGGCAGTCGTAACTGCTATGCTTGCTGATGGCATGGATATTGATACAGTTAAAAAGTATACACGGTTATCTGAAACAAGAATTTATAATATATTACAGAATCTAAAAAATAAATAGTACTTCAACAAGCTTTATATCTAATTTTAAGCCTTGTCTACCAGAAAATGGTTGCTGGGTTTTTCTTTTGTAAGCGTCAAATTGATACTACCTGTAATAATTTGACGCTTTAATGTATTCTATTTTCTATTTTAGGAGATCTATAGATCTAATGTAAACGGTAAACCATGCGTACCTCGCAAAGAATTAAGGATTATGAGATAATTCTTCTATAATAGTTATAATAGTTTTGCTATTTACTTTGTAAGCGTCAAAGATTTGGCGTATGGGAAAGTGATTTTCCAGATGATATACTGATGTCCAGAAGGGAAGCGTTTCCCCAACTGGACATTGAAATTTTAATATTTAGCTAGTAGGGATAACCGTAAACAGCTCAACTACAAGATACCTGTACGAGTATGACAAGGTAGTGCTGGAGATTGACGGTACCGGCAAGTAAGCCGGTAGAAATATTTATGGCACAAACCTGTTGATGAGAAAATCCGGTAGTGATAAACTGTATTATATGTACAACGGTCATGCCGATGTGACAGCATTGATTGACGCTTCAACCGGAGTTGTAAGGGGTTCTTACTACTACGATGCCTTTGGTAACATATTGGAGCAGAAGTACTATACTGCCAGTGGCGTTGAGACAACTGAGAAGATAAACAACAGCATTACATATGCAGGGTATCAATACGATGAGGAAACCGGCTTGTATTACCTCAATGCTAGGATGTATGATCCGAAAGTGGCTAGATTTTTGCAGGAGGATACATACAGGGGTAGTGCAGGTGATCCGCTGAGTTTGAATCTTTATACGTATTGTCATAATGAGCCGATAATGTATTGGGATCCGACAGGGCATAAATACGAAGGTGAAATTTTAAAGAACGGTTCAACAAAAGACAATGATGTTGTTGTTCTTCAAAAGATGCTCGTTACTAAGGGATATTTACACATGCCAAAAGGTGTTGATTATGGTTATTATGGTGGCTTAACTGAGGCCGCAGTAGAAAGGTACCAAAAGGATCACGGATTAGATGATGATGGTATTGTTGGGGATGCGACTTGGAAATCACTTGGGTTAATGTTTGAAGGCTCCCGTACCAGTATTGATGCACAAAAGCAATACTCCAAAATTATGGCACTAAATGCAATTGACGTAAGTGATGGCGGGCAAGGTGTTCGTGGTGGAAATATACAAACGTGGACAAAGAGTGCTAAAATTCAAACACCGGCAAAAAGTGTTGAATCTCAGGGAAATAGTAATAACAGCGTGAATAGTGATGAAGCATTTTGGAATCAATTCTCTGGAGTAATGGTTAAAATAGATGAAATATTGAAGATTTCGGATAAGATAGGAGTACTATTAATGCACATTTGTGAAGCAAAACAAGGCTACTGATAATTTTATAAAACCTAAAAAGTAATTAAGTAGGTTAAATATTCGTTATTGGAGTGCACAAATTGCATCTTCTTTTCCAGATGATATTAAATCAAACAATCCTTGAGTCTAAATTAACATTGATTTTTGGGAGTGCCGGATTCAGCAATGTCTCCGGCTTTTCTTTTACCCGAAATTACAGTTTTGTTTAATGTTTAATAATAGTATATTTAGAGCCTTCGAAGAAAAGCATAAAAATCCCCATTCCCCAAAAAAGAGAAGGGCTTCGTTAGCTCCTAACAGAGGCTTTTGAGAAAAAAGCATTTTCTATTCACACGAGTATATTTTTAGATTTTTCAGAAATGTGAGATACCCGGGACTACAGACTTAAAAAATGTAAAGTGCAGAACTTAAAGGTGCATAATGTGTAATAAATAAACATTCTATACAACCAGTATAAAAGATATGCTATAATCGAAGTGGGGTGATTGATTTATACCGACTGAAAGCAAAGAACGATTTTGTATTCCAGAGGATATTTGGGAGACAAGAAAATAAAGAGATACTTATAAGTTTTCTAAATGCTGTATTAATGCTTGAAGATGAAAATAAACTAAATGATATAGATATAATTGAAAATACTAAGCTTAATAAAGATAGACCAGAAGATAAATTGGGGATACTTGATATAAAAGCAAGAACAATATCAGGGATACAAATAAATATAGAAATACAAATTGTCAATCAATATAATATGGATAAGAGGACATTATTTTACTGGTCAAAGCTATATACAGAGCAATTGAGTGAGGGTCAAGCTTTTAAGGAATTAAAAAAGACAATAACTATAAATATTTTAGATTTTGAATATATAAAAGTTGAAAATTATCATAGTGTATTTCATTTGTGGGAAGATAGCAGAAAAGATTATAAACTTACCGATGTACTTGAAATAAGATTTATTGAGC
>JAEWSG010000211.1 GCA_023398495.1 Bacillota bacterium | reverse complement strand
CGGAAGTTCAAGGAGAGCGTGGATATCACCGTCAACCTCAGGAATATCGATATGTCCCAGCCCAAGAATCGTATCGATGAGACGATTCTCCTCCCGAACAGCCTTGACAACGTCAAGATCGCTGTGCTCGGGAAGGGCGACATCACCACACAGGCAAAAGAGGTGAATGTGGCCCTTATCATTGGCCCTGAGGAGATCGAGCGGCTCGGTGGGGAACCCCGGGAAGCCCGTAAGATGGCGGAGGATTACCAGTTCTTCCTTGCCGAGACGGCAATGATGCCTCTCGTCGGCCGTTACCTCGGTGTCAGGCTCGGTCCGCGCGGAAGGATGCCGATGCCCGTTCCCCAGGGAATGGATGTCAGGCCCATTGTTCAGCGTCTCCGGAGCTCCGTCAAGATCCGGACGAAGGACAAGAAGGTCTTCCACGCAAAGGTCGGTTCGGCCGGCATGGACCCCGCAGCAATCGCTGAGAATATCGATGTAGTTCTGCGGAGAGTCGAGTCCGTTCTTGAGAGCGGAGCGCTCAATGTCCACTCGGTCTACGTGAAGACGACCATGGGGCCGGCCGTGAGGGTGATCTAGATGGCACTCTATACGCACCACCTGCCCCGGTGGAAGAAGGAAGAAGTTGAGGAGATCAAGCGCGGGATCGAGGGGCATACCCTCGTCGGCGTCGTGGATATGTACGGCATTCCTGCCTCTCAGATCCAGCAGATCCGGCGGAACCTCTGCGGCACCGCGACGGTGAAGATGGCCCGCAACACGCTGATCGAGCACGCCTTGAACGAGCTCGGCGGCAGCGTGGCTACCCTGAACGATCACGCCGGCGGCCAGAGCGCCCTGATCTTCACGAACGAGAACCCCTTCAAGCTCTTCAAGCTGCTGGAGAAGACGAAGACCAAGATGGCGGCGAAGCCCGGCGAGACCGCTCCCGAGGATATCGTCGTCCCGAAGGGTCCGACCACCTTCAAGCCCGGCCCGATCGTGGGCGAGCTCCAGCAGGTGGGCATTCCCGCAGCCATCGAGGGCGGCAAGGTCAAGATCCGTGAGAACAAGACGGTCGTCAAGAAGGGCGAGGTCATCAACAAGAAGGTCGCCGAAGCCCTCGTGAAGCTCAGCATCAAGCCGATGGACGTCGGTCTGATCCTGCTCGCTGCACACTACAAGAGCACTGTCTTCACGCCGGACCTTCTCGCTATCGACGAAGAGTCCTACGTGAACAACATCATGCTCGCCGCCCGGCAGGCATTCAACCTCTCGGTGAATGCGGCTATCCCGACCGCGCTGACGATCGAGGCGATCATCGGCAAGGCGGTGCGCGATGCCCGGAACGTCGGTGTCGAGGCGCCTATCTACGAGAAGGATATCGCCGACCTGATCATCGGGCGTGCACAGCGCGAGATGCTGGTCGTGGCGCTCGCGGCACAGGGCCACGGGTTCGAGCTTGATGAGGCGACCCTGAAGGCGGCATCGGCCGCAGCCGCTGCGGCACCCGCCGCGGCCCCGGCGGCAGCCGAGGCAAAGCCCGAGGAAGAAGAGAAGGAAGAGGAGAAGAAGGAAGAGGAAGAGGAGAGCGGCATGGCCGGTCTCGGCGCCCTCTTCGGCTAACACTATTTCAACCAGAGGTGAATCAACAATGGAGTATATCTACGCTGCACTGCTCCTGCACAACGCAGGCAAGGACGTAACTGAAGAGAATGTGACTGCTGTCCTGAACGCGGCCGGTGTCGCCGTCCAGGATGCCCGCGTGAAGGCCCTCGTCGCCGCACTCGAGGATGTAAACATCGAGGAGGCCATCAGCAAGGCCGCCGTCGCGCCGGTCGCCGCTGCACCCGCAGCCGCCGCCCCCGCCGCCGCTGCACCCGCCGCCGAGGAAGCAGCCGAGGAAGAGGGGAAGAAGGAAGAGGAAGAAGAGAGCGGCATGGCCGGTCTCGGTGCCCTCTTCGGCTAAAACTATTTTTCTTTTGCCGGCGGTTTGCCGGTAGTCGTTACGACATGATTCTTTCGGGACCTTCTTCGATAGGTCACTCCATGAGTTGTAACTCTTTCCTGCCACTACTCGGTCGGCGGGATGTATGGGTAACCGTGACCGAAGCGGTCTGAGACCTGGAGTGGGAGAACGGGGGAGGGCAACGCTCCCCCTGGATAAGGGACTCTATTCTTCTTTTCCGGCCGTCTTACAGTGCCGGGATCTTCTCGACGAAGTAGTAGGCGATCTTCGCCGCATCGCCGATATCGACCGCACCGTTCTCGTTGAAGTCGGCGTCGGGGTCGGCCGCGGCCTTCCCGACGACCATATGCGCGACAAAGGCGACATCACCGATGTCCACTTTACCGTCTCCTTTGAAGTCACCTTTGACACGTGTGACGGTGATGTAATCGGACCGGGAAAGCGTGTCCGAGCCGCTTGCGGTGCTGACTGTGAGGTTCACGGTGTAGGTCCCTGGAACTGTGTAGGTGTGGATCGGGTTCTGCTCGGTGGAGGTTGCGTCGTCACCGAAGTTCCAGTTCCATACTCTCGGGGATCCGATTGAAAAGTCGGCGAACTGGACGGTGAGCGGGGCAGTGCCGGTAGTGATGTTGGCAGCGAAGTGTGCCTGCGGAGTTGAGCTGACGACTTCGAAGGTTAGCGTGGCGTAAATGTCATCGACACCTGGTGAGTCCAGGGCAGTGATGAGAGCAGTTGCAGCGTCGTAGGGCTGGAGGGCGGTGAGTGTCACATTGGCAATGCC
>JAEWSG010000030.1 GCA_023398495.1 Bacillota bacterium | reverse complement strand
CATTGTGAAGCAAGTTGTAGAGCCTGTTAATGCGACGAGGAAAGGGAGAGCATTGTTTGAGCGAAGCGAGTTTTGCTCGACCCCGAGGAGTATTTACAGGCTCTAAACTGCGAAACTTAAGTTTCTGGAATACTTTTCTTCACATTTATTCATATACCCAAGGTCATGCGATGGAGTTGACAAGCATTTTATAAATTTCGTTCACTCTCTCTTTTAAGAAGGCTTCGCTATTTACCTCCTGCTTTTTGCTGTTTTCCATATAGTCCATTATTTCAAGCACCTTGTCATCAAGGTTATGTTGTGCAAGTTTCGCTTTGATGACGTCCTTCGAACTTGCTTTTAAACTCAAATTGAAGCGGTACTTGATCATGTTGTTCAAAATACTGTATATTTCTTTTTTGTCCTTTGAGTATTTCAACTGTTTGTACATATTGCCAAGAGTTTGGTCCTGCTTCCTTGGGTGCTTAGTTAGGAGTACAACGGCTGTAACCAGTATTGCTAGGATTGCAAATACTATAAGGCCTACAAACACGTGCTCTTTTTTTAGTTGAATTATAAGGTATCCTTCATTCCTCGGGTTATAGTTCACCTGATCTATTATTACCTTTTGGTTAACTGAAGAACCGCTGTCTTGCGTTTGCACCTGAGTCTGAACCTGTGGTGCTTCACCGGTTACGGTAATGGTGGCACCTGGGATTTCGGCTTTTTTGTAGCTACCTAATTTAGTGTCAAAGTACGAGATATAAATTGGATTGATTTTTACCTCACCGTTTTTTTCAGGTACCAATATTATTTCAAACTCCTTTTGAGCTGAATACTGATTATCTACAATACTCTCTTGAATATCCTTTGCCGTTTCGTATACGGTAAAGTCCGGAATTGAGTTTTTAGATATTTTATCTAATGCCGAAAGGTCACAGTTACCGGAAGCAGTTACCTTAAGAGTTAGTGAATCACCATATGGAACTTCCTGACGACTGTATTCCGATTGAAGGTTTAAAGTGCCAACTATTCCGGAAAAGTCAGAAGGTTTATTTGCAGGAAGAGGCTTTACTGTTAGTTGTTTTGCTTCAGTTTTAAGGTACTTTGCTTCGGAAGAACTAAAAAATCCTCCTCCTGTAGAGATGTTGACCTGAAAATTGTATTCCGGTATGCTGAAGGTACCCGCTTTTATTGGCGAAAGATATATTTGTCTTACTTCATATTTAACGTATTTTTTGCCATCAAGGTAAACAAATTCTGCCTTTAGATCATCCTGAGGAAGATCTTTTAACAGGAATCCATTTATCTCAATGTTATCTCTGAAGCCATAATCTTCGATATTATAGCGAGAGTACAACTCGTAAGTCAGAACTACTTTTTGACCTAAATATATCTCATCATCTGAGATAATTGTTTTTATAAATATATCGGATACCCCTTCTGTCGGCAAATCTTCAGCTTCACTGACATTGACTGTAAGCTCATTTGTCTGATATGTTTTACCGTTATAGTTAATGCTGCCCTGTAGTTTAAACTGCCCAACGTTTTTGGGCATTATGACGTAGCTCATATTTATCTGATAGGATATATCTCCATTTATTATTTGGGTTGAATTTGACTGATTAGTAGACATTATTTCAAAATTTTCCATGCCTCTGATTTCAGATATTTGTGCACCCTCAGCATTAACAAGAGAGAGCACTAAGGTAGTACCTTCCCCCTTTTGAAGGTTTAAACTATCTATATCCAAACGAAATTCCGGATCTTTTGCCAGAACACTACTATACATTCCTAGCGTAGATATAATTATTATTAATAGCAAGAAGCTGATTTTTATTTTTTTACCAGTCATATTCATCCCCCTTGGCACTTCTTTTCTCTTCCTGATTATTTTTTAAGCTGTCTTCTTCTTGTTTCTCAAGCATTTTGAGCACATTGGCAATTTGGCTGTCAGTTTGATCAGCTTGAGAAGAATCAGACTGCTCGGCTGCTTGTTCCTTCTGTTCTGAATTATTCTCTTGGTTTTGCTCTCCTAGTTGTGATTCATTCTGTTCTTTGTTTTGGTCAGACTGTGATGCTTGCTGATTTTCTGATTTTTCCTGGTTTTGTTCCTCATTACCTTCTTGTCCTGAACTCTCATTTTGCTGGGAGTCTTTGTTCTGTTCGTTTTGCTGTGAATTGTCGGTTTGTTCATTTTTTTGAGAGTTTTCATCCTGGTTATTCTGTTCTTTATTTTCCTGGTTTTCATTATTTTGTTCATTATTGCTCTCTTGATCACCAAGCTTACTTTTTACGTATTCATAATTATACTTTAAGGGTACGTTTTCAGGAAACGCAATTATTCCCTGTTTGTATGTTTCAAGAGCCTGCCTGAAATATTGTTGTTTTTGTGCATTATCACTGGCAGCCTCGGCAAGCCTTACGCTGGAATTACCTGAATTTAGGTATTTATCAGGTGCTTCAGAAGTTTTAGCATAGTACGCTAAAGCATCTTCATATTTATTCAGGCGGTATGAGGCCTGACCTGAGTTATAGTTTAGCCTTAAGTCTTCAGAATTTATACTTAATCCCGTTTTATAAGCATCCAGAGCTTGCTCATAATTATTAGCTGTGTATAACCGGTTCCCGTTAATTATAGATTTGTATATATCGTTTTCAAAATCAATTGTGCCTGTAATTAACAATATCAGGAGCACAACAACCAACAGTCCTGAAACTAAAGAAGCAATTTTCATTAAGCACTCCTCCTTTCGGGTAGGAGATAAGCCGCTAAAAACAGCAATATTCCAGGTCCAAGAAAGAATTGATACAGTTGCTTGAATCTCCTTACCTCGTCTGTCTTGTAAGTATCCTTTTTCAAAGAGGATATTTTCTTTACCATTGAGGTGATTTCATTGCCTGCAAGCGAAGCTTGATAGTATGAGCCACTGCCTTCGGAGGCAAGACTCTTTAGTGTTTCAGAGTTCAGTTTCGACATGACAGGCTCTCCGTTAGTATCTTTTTTGTAGCCGGTTCTCTGTTCTCCTGTAGAGCTGTAATCGGGAACCAGCCCGCCTTTTTCTGTGCCTATACCTATGGTAAATACTTTTAAACGGTTATCCTTAAATGACTTTAATACATCGATGCTGTTTGAGTTGTGTTCCTCACCGTCACTTAAAATAATTACTACCTTGTCAGCACTCGAGGTCTGCGAAAAAGATTTTTCTGCAAGGCTGAGTGCGGTACCTACATTAGTACCTCCACCTCCGATCATGTCTGTATCAATTACATCAAGAAACATACGGGCCAAATCGTAATCATCGGTTAGTGGCATCTGTATGTAAGCCGCTGAAGAAAACGGAATAAAGCCTATTCTATCGCCATTAAGATTATCTAGTATACTTTCTATGATATTCTTAGCCCGGCTTAACCTATCAGGTTTAATATCTTCGGCAAGCATACTTTTAGATGTGTCGATCAGAACATAGATGTCAAGACCCTCCTTTTTAACCTTTTCAAGTCCTATAAAGCTTTGGGGACCTAAGAGAGAAAAAAGGATCAGACAAAGCCCCAAAATTGCTAAGGTGGTTTGCAATATTTTAAATTCTCTGGCGGTTTTGATTTTTAGCAGGCTAAGAATCCTTTCTCTTTTTCTGTAGCCCAGAATAAGCAGTATAAAGCTTGCTAGCGGAAATATGATATATATTATATTAATAGGATACTTAAACTCAAAAAGATTCAATTGAAAGATCCTCCTTTTTTACTATTTAAGGCATAACTAAAATATAAGTTCCTGCTTTGGATAATGAAAAAATTAGACTTAAATGGTATTGTGGTGTTAAGAAAACAGAAAGTTTTTTTTCTTTATCCCTAAGCTATGGAATCCTGATAAAATAAAAACGGTCAAGGAAAATACCAATCATTAGCAGGAACAGAGCAATTTTTATTAATATAAAAGCTAGTTCGGTGTACTGTTTAAAATCATCTTTGTTAAATCGGGTTTTTTCCAGTTTATTTATATCATCAAAAACCTTTGACAAAGCTTCAGGGTCCTTTGCACGGTAGTACTGACCATTTGTAGTTTCAGCTATTTGTTTGAGGAGGTCTTCATTAAGATCTCCTTCCGCTTCCTGGTAAACAGTCTGACCAAAGACTACCTGAGGCAGATAGGTTTTATCTGAACCTACACCGATGGTATAAATCTTGATTCCAAGTTCGTTAGCAAGATCACTTGCTGTGTCGGGGTTGATAGAACCGGCATTATTGGCTCCATCAGTAACTACAATCATAATTCTCGACGGAGAATCACTTTTTTTTAGTCTGTTCAGTCCGACGGAAATAGCCATACCAATTGCTGTACCTCCTTCGTTGACAGATTCGAAAGATATTTCCTTCAAAGACTCTCTTACCACATTATGATCAAGTGTTAATGGAACTCTTGTATATGCAGTTCCGGCAAATACAATCAAGGAGATCCTGTCAGAAGGTCTTTTCTGTACAAAATCCTCTATGGTTTTACGGGCAACTTCAAGTCTATTGGGTTTGAAGTCCACGGATTGCATAGTTCCGGATACATCAAGTGCCACTGCTATATCGATACCCTGCTTGGACAGCTGTTCATTATTTTTCGGCAGTTGAGGTCTTGCCATTGCAAATACCAATAGTATAAGGCCCGAAAGTATGAAATACCTGCCCAATTTGTGTTTGATAGTATTTTTATAACCATAGCTCTTTAGAAGTTTTACACTGGAAAACTTCAGTGCTGCCTTTTTCTTGTTTATGAAAAACAATAATATTATTAAAGGTATAAAAGTAAGAAAAAGCAAATTTGCAAACTTCATCGCGTTACTCCTTCTTTTGTCTCATCAATTCTTGTCACTAATTCCTGCAGATTACCCATAAGCTGCATTTTTTTTACAACTTGTGCAGTAGCGGCAGAGAATTTATAATAATCAGATTCATCAAGCCAGGACTTGATATCAGGGATATTTTTGTTCAAACCGGGTATACGGCTTATTTCATTGATAATTTCAGTGGAGGTTTTACCTCTTATAGTAAATGAATAGGTTGATTCAAGATATTCTTTAAAGTGAGAAGTTAAGCTTACTAAATAATCATCCTGCTCTATTGATAGATCACTTATGCCTTTTATAAAATACTGATAAGGGGATAATGAAGAAGCCTTCCTTTTTTTCAGGAATATCCAAAGATTAATACCGCTTGTTACCAAAAACATGCCGGCAAGGCTGATAAATATATTTTTCCATGGCAAATAAAAGCCTGTACCCTGGGGATTTAAATCACCTTCATATATTCCAGTTCTCTCTATCTCATCAAGAGTGGATTTAACTATAATCTTAATTTCTGTATCTCCTAATTGTACAGTTTTCTCACCGGTTTCAAAACTGCGGAGTGTTAAGATATACCCACCAGAAGTATCCGAAGTATTTATCAGTTCAAAATCTTTAAACTTTTCTTTGATTTCATCTAATGTAAGATCCTGTGACTGGACTTTTAACTCGATTAAGTCACCCACATAAATACTCCGTTCTTCTGCTGATATATGACCGGATGAAATAACCAAAAGCAGGGTTAAAACTGTCGCAAGAATTATAAATTTACTCTTTTTCATCGCTGCCCCCTTCTTCTGAAGAATTGTTTTAAGGGCTTTACATAATCTTCATCCGTATAGATGTTTATAAGGTTTCGCCTGAATAGATTTGCATCTGTGTCAAGCCTTTGTGCAGTTTTCAGATTATCAAGTACAATGGTTTCACCAGTTTCGAGGTCTTCAAAGGTAAATATCGCCCCAGCCGGTAGCATTTCTTCAGCTCTGTCGACAACACGCACTAAAACCAAATCATGCCTTCCGGAAGTGATTTTGAGGTCTTTTTTATATCCGTCATCAAGAAAGTCAGATATAACAAAAACAACACTGCGTTTCTTTACAATGCGGTTAAGATATTGTAAGGATTTTGCAAGATCAGTTCCGGTATGTTCGGGTTGAAAACTCAGTATATTTTCAATAATTGATAAAACATGCTTTTTTCCATTTGCTGAAGGTATAAATTTTTCAACTTTATCAGTAAAGAAAACGACACCTACCCTGTCATTATTTTTACTGGCTGAGAAGGCCAGGGTAGCACTTATTTGAGCAATTAAATCCTTTTTATTGCCAAAGCTGTTAGAACTGGATACATCTATCAAAAGGAACATGTTCAGTTCTCTTTCTTCGCAAAATTGCTTGACAAAGGCATTGTTGTGGCGGGCAGTGACGTTCCAGTCAATGCTTCTGACATCATCGCCAGGGTAATACTGCCTGATATCTTCAAATTCAACTCCCCTACCTCTGAAACCGGAGCGGTATTCACCTGAAAAGATTTCTTCCACCAATTTATTTGATTTTATCTCAATCTGTCTTATTTTTCTGACAAGCTCCTTAGAAAGCATATCTGACACCTCCCCCTTTCGCAAAGGAATAGTTGGAAAAACAGTATAGTGCAGCAAACAAAGCTACAGATTAAGTATAAAGCTCTATTAAATTTACACTGTACGCTGATACAACTCAGGCTGGTATATAAACAAAATTATGGTAAATTAACCTGCTCTAAGATATTTGCTATTATTTTCTCGGAAGTAATATCTTCGGCTTCTGCTTCATAGGACAACAAAATTCTGTGCCTTAATACGTCATAAGCCATAGCCTTAATATCATCGGGTACAACATAATCACGTCCCTTTAAAAAGGCTCTTCCTTTTGCTGCTTTAATGAGATTTATAGAAGCACGCGGAGAGGCACCACAGGATATATATTCTGAATCTTCTCTGGTTTTGAGAATAATGTCAAGTACGTAATTTTTTATATTATCATCGAGATAAATATTTTCGATGATTTTCCTTAGCCTGAAAACATCCTCCCTGGATAGTATTTTTCTTATATCAGGTTCAATAGATTGATCCACAGTATAAAAATCAATAATTTTTCTTTCTTCATCCCTTCCAGGATAGTTTATCTTCAATTTCAGCATGAAACGATCCTGTTGAGCCTCGGGAAGAGGGTAAGTTCCCTGTTGCTCGAGGGGGTTCTGTGTTGCAATTACCAAAAAGGGTTTGTCCAACTGATAAGTTTTTTCACCAATTGTAACCTGTTTTTCCTGCATTGCCTCAAGCAGGGCGGACTGAACCTTTGCAGGTGCACGGTTGATTTCGTCAGCAAGTATTAAATTGCTGAATATAGGACCTTGCTTTATTATAAATTCACCGTTTTTTTGGTTATATATTTCAGTACCAAGTATGTCTGCAGGAAGTAGGTCTGGAGTAAATTGAATCCTTTTAAAGTCAACTCCGACAACCTGAGCTATCGTACTGGCAGTTAACGATTTTGCAAGACCGGGAACACCCTCGAGCAAGATATGTCCGCCAGTGAGAAGTCCGATCAGAATTCTGTCAATCATATACTCCTGTCCGATAATAACTTTGTGTATTTCTTCTTTTACTGTAACAATTATCTTTGCTTCTTCAAGAAAATTTATTTTCTCCATATGTTAATCCTCCATGTAAGGTGCATTTTCACGATTTATATATATTGAACGCGATAAAGATTTACATCGCGCTTCAATTTCCTTAATACAATATCACGAAAATCAAATTTTCTAATTTATAATCAGTTTCGTGATTTATATAGTTATGATTTTAAGAAAAAAGTTTTACGTATTTATGAATAAATTGTGAATAATAGACTTGTGTATTTAGAAGTGTGCACTTACAAGCTTTTCCATTAATTCAACTATTCTATATCCGGAGTCAGGTGTGGATAATTTTTTTGATTTTTCTTTCATTTCTGCCAGTCTGCATGGATTGTCAATAATCTTATGAAGGAGATTATATATATCTGTATCTCTACTTATGCTTTCAGCTGCACCTGTACTTGTTAGGAAATGTAAATTTCGTTCTTCCTGACCTGGTATTGGGGACATTATAAAGATTGGAAGCTCTTTTATAAAGGCTTCTGTAATAGTCATACCACCAGGTTTTGTAACAATTATATCTGCTATATCCATTAAGGAGTAGATTTCGTTTGAATAACCTATCAGATGAATATTTTTTTTGTGATGTCCAAGATGTTTTTCCAATTGCAGCTTAAGCTTTTTGTTTTTTCCGGTTACAACTATAATTTGAATATCATTTTCACAGTTTATAAGGGAAAGGAAGGCTTTTTTTATGTCACCAAATCCAAGGCTTCCTCCCATAAGAAGAACAGTGAATTTGTCTTCAAGTCCGTATCGGCAAAGTAGATTTTCTCTTGATTTTTTTTGCAGAAATACCTTTGAAACCGGAATTCCGTAAGAATATATATGTTTTTCAGGTGTACCCCTATTTACCATAGCCTGTTTTATTTTATCGTGTGCAACCACATAGGCCTCAATATTGTCTTGAAACCAGAACGGATGGTTTACATAGTCAGTTAAAATTCCAACCGAAGGTACTTGTATTTTTTTTTGTTTCTTCAAATAAGACACGATCTGCAATGGAAATGGATGAGTGCAGACTATAATCGAAGGATTAAATTCTTCAACAAGCCTGGCAATGCTGAAAGAAAACAGCTTGCTTAGAGTTCTGCTCAGGCTATTCATATTGTCAGACTGTTCAGACATTCTATAAAGAGTACCATAAGCATTAGGAATACTTCTGACAATGGTAAGGTACCCGTCAACAAATATTTTATGAACGAGAGGATTTATGTAATTAAACGTATCTATTACAAGAGATTTTGATCCCGGATACATTTGATCTACGTATTCTTTTAAGGCCTCTGCCGCTCTTAAATGGCCGGCACCCATTGATATTGACAAATATAAAACATCCATTTGCAACCCTCATTAATTATTATCTACTAATTAGTATTTGGGAGTTTTGAGAAAATTATACATTAGAAAATTTGATTTTTGTGATATTGTATTAAGGAGATTGAAGCCCAATGTAAAATCTTTATTGCGCTCAATATAGATAACGAAAAAACTTGATTAAATAATGTTTTCAAAATGTGTAAATTGGATGTTGTTTTTTCGTTATACCTTAACGAATATTTTTTTATAAATACACAGAAAATAGAAAAGTAATAAAAGTAAAAAGTGGTTTTGTTTATGTAAACTTTATGCTGGAATCTTTTTTCTATAATTTGAAAGGAGGAGATCAATTTGAGAACTATAAAAGTGCTGGTAATACTTGTGTTGGTATTTTCTATAGCAATGCCTCTGATGTTTAACGGACATATATTTATTGCTCCCATAGCGGAGAAACTGGCACCGGGTATGGAAAACGATGATGTAATGAAAGTTCAGCAAAGGCTTAAAAACTGGGGATACTATGATGGAAGCATTACTGGCAGTTATGATTTAAAAACTTTCCTTGCAGTAAGGGATTTCCAGAGGACTTATAAGTTACCGGCAAATGGAATAGTAGAAAAGGATACATTGGAATCAATGGGTCTTACAACTATTGCACAATCAGGAGCAGCAATGGCCGCAAGCAAGGTTTCAGATGAACAACTTTTGGCTCGGGCAATTAATGGAGAAGCGAGAGGGGAAGGATATGAAGGCCAGGTTGCAGTTGGGGCAGTTATTCTGAACAGAACCAGGGATTCGAAGTTTCCTAAGACTATAGCTGGTGTAATATACCAGCCGGGTGCTTTTACAGCTGTTGCTGATGGGCAGATAAATGTTGCTATAGATCCAAAGTCGACAGTGGTGAAAGCTGCCAGAGATGCCTTAAACGGCTGGGATCCGACTAACGGGTGTATATATTATTGGAACCCGGCAACAGCAACCAGTAAATGGATATGGTCCAGAAAAATAGTTAAAAAGATAGGAAAACATAATTTCGGAATATAGGAGGTGCATTACTGTTGAGTATAAGAGAAAAACTTTTAGATTTTAAGAGGCGTTTATCTGACAGAAAGATGTACAGTATAATAGTTGTAGTTATTGCTTCAGTTGCAATTTGGGGAATTTATCAGTACAAACATGCGGCCAATTTAAGGCAGGAACTGGATAACCAGTATAACCGTGCTTTTTACGATATGGCAGGATATGTGAACAATGTTGAAGTACTGCTTATTAAATCTCTGATAAGTTCCACTCCAAACAAGACCGCAGCAACCATGCAGGAGGCATGGAGGCAGGCAAATCTGGCACAGACAAATCTTGGTCAACTCCCTGTTTCTCAGCAGGTTCTTGCCAATACATCAAAATTTCTGACACAGGTTGGCGATCTTGCCTATTCAATAAACAACCAGAACATGGATGGAAAGCAGCTTACTGATGATCAATACAAACTTATTGAAAAACTTCATGGATATTCGGTTTCATTGGAACAGGGCCTAAATGACCTTCAGAACCAACTGACTGTTGGTAGAATAAAATGGGGTGATCTTGCCAATAAAGGGACTAAATTATTTCAAAAAACTTCGTCAGAGATGCCTGCTGAGCAGTTTGAAAATATAGATAAGACCTTTCAGGATTATCCTACACTAATATATGACGGTCCCTTTTCCGATCATATGACATCGACTGCACCAAAAGGACTTATAGGAGAGAATATGAGTTCTGAGCAGGCAAAGCAAAAGGTTATCAACTTTTTTGGAAAAGACAAGGTTGAAACTGTAAAAGATATAGGAAAAGATGATAATGGTCAGATTAAAACATATAGTTTCAACGTTACCTTTAAGAATGTTGCAAAAGAGCAGAATGCCAATCTTGACGTTACACAGAAGGGTGGACACATTTTGTGGATGCTCTATAACAGAGCTGTGCCTGAGGAAAAAATAAACATGGATCAGGCAAAGGAATTTGGTAAAAAATTTCTTGAAGAACATGGCTACAAAAATATGGTAGACACCTACTACCTGAAAGAAGATAATACTGCGGTAATAAATTTTGCATACAGCCAGAATAATGTAACGATATACCCTGATCTGATAAAGGTAAAGATAGCTTTAGATAATGGGGAAGTTGTAGGTTTTGAGAGCAAGGGATACATCTCATCTCACAGCGAACGGAATATTCCTGCACCTAAAGTAACCTTAGAGCAGGCACGTGCACTGATCACATCAAAGATGGATATATCAAGTTCCGGGCTTGCAATTATTCCTACCGATTATAAAACAGAGATATTTACTTATGAGTTTAAGGGGAAATTAAACGATAAGGATTTCCTCGTATACATTAATGCCGAAACAGGTAGGGAAGAAAAGATTCTGATGATTATAAATACTCCTAATGGTATACTGACAATGTAGTGCTTTTGAACATAAAAGAACTTTTAAATTGTTGCTTTAAAAAAGGAGCCATAGGATTTTTTTCGATAAATACTTCAACTGTCTTGTAAAATCTATTATAATTGAATATGTGGGGCTTTATGCCCCGTTTTGTTTTACTGCAATACATTTTAAACCTTAGGGGGATTAAAAATGGAAGAAAACAACGGGTTAGTTATGAACAACAACGAGTTTGAAGAAAGGGAGAAGGATAATTTTAAAAAGCCCTCGGTGCGTCAGGTTGGATTGCTTTTTTCTTTTGTTGTAATTATATTTCTGTTTATTGGAACCAGAGTTCAGTTATGGAATGTCAATTATGGGGTTTTAATAACTGAATTCGTTCTGATACTAGTTCCACCCATTGCTTTTTTGCTGTTTTACAGATATGATGTTAAAAAAGTTCTAAGACTAAACAATCCGGGTATTGCCAATCTGCTTCTTATTTTTGGTATAATTCTATTTTCCCTGCCTGTAATTGGTGTCTTAAATTTAGTGAATTTCTGGATTATTAAAATGATATTTGGTAAATATGAAGTATTTCAGGCACCTATTTCTACGGGATCATGGGGGTTACTAATAGGAGTTTTTGTTATTGGGGTTTCTGCCGGAATATGTGAAGAACTTCTTTTCAGAGGCGTTATACAAAGGGGGTTTGAAAGGTTTGGTGCAGTAAAGTCAATTTTTATAACCGCTTTTCTCTTTGGATTAATGCATCTGGATTTTCAAAGGTTTTTAGGTACATTTGTTTTAGGGGCTTTGCTTGGTTTTTTGGTTTATAAAAGCAATTCGTTATTGTGCGGTATGTTTGCCCACTTTGTAAATAATTCGATAGCCGTGTGTCTGACTTATGCTTCACTAAAAGCAAATGAGTTCCTCAAGCAAAGCAAAATAGAAGGGCTGGGAACTACTCAGAGCGGGGATGTTTTTGAAATGTTTAGGAACCTGCCCAGGTTGGAACTTATAAGTGCCATAACAGTATATTTTATGCTCTTTGCATTTTCAATAGCATGGCTCATTTTACTGCTTCGTTTCTTCATAAAAAACAACAACAAGAGAGAAGTTGTGCTTGAAAAAGAAGAAAAGCATATACCGTTTGTACACTTCGTTACCTTTATACCGGGACTGATTTTAATTGGATTTATATATGTTATGGATATACTTAGAATGGGTGGCTTGCTTGAACAATCTTTTATTGAGCAGATAATGCACTCTATTGGATTATAATAGCCCTAAATGGGTGTTCCGTTTTTCTTGATTACGCGAATATCCTCCCCAGCAAATTTGAACAGGTCAAAGCTGCCTATTATACGGGAAGCAACTCTTTCGTCATAGTATTCGCTTAATTTGCCTACCCCCATATTTGTAGCAATTATGGTTTTGCAAGGCCTTGTCAGGTCTTTCTCTTGTCTTGCATTGAGTATGTTCAGAAGTTCTGCGTATCTGGCGGCAGACGGAGACTCGGTTCCTAAGTCATCTATAATCAGAACTTCAACGTCAAACAAACTGTCGTAGCTTGAATCTTCGAAGTTTTGTTCTTTATAATTTCTTAAATTGAATTCATTTATGATTGTAAATAGGGATGGAGCAGTCTGATACAGAACTGTCCTTCCTATATTTAGTAATTCTGCAGCTATACAGTTTATCATAAAAGTTTTGCCAATACCGGTATGACCGCTAAAGAACAAGTTTTTGTTGTCCGGTGAATCAAGGTTTTCAATAAAGCTTATGGCTCGTTCCTTTATTTTTAGTATATTATTTCTAGGTGATATTTTTATACCAAACTTTTTTTCATCAATAAAGTCAGGATAAAAATTTGTGTTAAACCCTGAGAAATTTTCATACAAAGCAATTTTCAAATTTGACTGGTTGTAAAGGTTGTTTATATACTTTTGCTTATAACAGGTACATTTCACTGTTTTGCCTGAATTATTAATATAACCGGTATCCTTGCATAAAGAACAATTGTAGTTTGGTTCAAGGTAGTTTGAAGGGTATGAAAATTCGTTAAGCAATAAAGCTTTTTCACTTTTCAGGCTGTCTATTTTTTCACGCAGTTCATCTACTAAAGAGTCTGCATTAATAGTACCTTGAAGAATCTTCTTAGTATATTTTATACCGATTTGTCTAATATCTGCATCAATCTCCTCGATTTTAGGAATCTTGGAATAAACCTCTGATTTTCGCAACATAAGCTCGTCATAGGAATTTTTCTGAAGCTTATCATATTCATTTTGTATTAGAATGTGTATATTTTTGTACATATCATCCTCCGGAAAGTATTCCTATGCATTTTCATATAAGCTGTCAAGAAAACCTTCTTCATACTTTCTTTGTTCAAAGTTACCTTTTTGTGGAACATTTGAGACAGCATTTTGTGTAGCAGCGGTTTTTGCTGTATTTTTCTTTCTGTTTGCTTCATAAAGCAATATTTCTTCCTTGGTTTTTAAACCGTTCGTAAACCAACTGGAAATAATACTGTTTATATAGTTAAAATTAGGATTTGTCTTTGCAGTTGTTTTTCTTAGTGCAAGCTCGATTATTTCAAAACTGTATTTATAGTCCATAGCCCACTTTTCTACATACGCATCTTCGTATTCTGTAAGATTTCTTCCAAGCTTAAGTTTTTTAATTATTGCCAAACGAACATCTTTAAAATTTTTGTATTCAATAGAATAATTATCCAGGTCAAAAGAATTACGAATGTTTCTACTTTTCCAGCTTTCGGCAACTTTTTCTATGTATGCTTTAACAAGCCCCTTATGATCAAAACAATGTTGGAATAACGCTAACATAACGTCTTCATCAAATTTGTACCTATCAAACCAGGCATCAATATCGGTGTACCAGGAAGGAGACATAACGCCTTGAAAAAATGAGTTATTAATAGTGTATATAATTTCATTGCGCTTTTTATTCTTATCGAAGTTGTTTGCTGCTTCCTCTGGAGATGAAGTTGTTTTTAGCCTGTACAACTTTTTTATTTCCTTTTCCTTTAAATCGTGGAGAACAATACCGTCCATCTTCCAGGTAAGTACTCCTAGATTTTCCAGGTTTGATATAGATTCCTTTATTTTGTCCGTATCCATTCCTAAATTTTTGGCAAATTCGTCTACGGAAGCGTTTTTTCCGTATTTACTTAGAAAAAGGCAATAAACATAGACCTTTAAACTATCTGCACCCATCATAGGCAAATACTCGGTAATAAAAATATCCGGTATCAAAGTATCGGAATAAAGGATTGATTTATAAGATTCAAATAGCATAATTAGCGCTCCCTCTATTGTGTTATTGGGAAAATATTCATGAGTAAACCGCTATCATTATATCATATAATTTTGACATGTTGCAGGAAGAATAAACCTCATTTATCGCATTCGTGGGATAAATACTAATTATTAAACAAATTATTTCATTGTTTCTACATATATTGACCTTGGAAAATAATATTTTATCTGAATGCTCACCCGTTAAGGTAAAAAAGTTATTCAGAACTAGGGGTGCATATTTTAATAGTGCACGAAAAATAAATGCACCTCAGAATTCGTAAGATGTTTGTATATATTGATACTTTCTTTTATATTGTTTTAATATATTGAAACCTGATGATTGCTTTGATATAATTTTAATGACTACATAGAAAAAAATGGGAGATTACATACCTGCAATTATATGCAGGCTATGTTTTTATATTATATAAATCAAATATAAGGGGGGCAAGAAATGCATAAGCTATTACCAAAGATATTGGTTCTGCTAATTTTGATTACATCTATAGCAAACCCAATACCTGCATTTTCAATGGCGGAAAACTTGACGGAAATGCCGCAAGAAGGCATTGAACAGACTACAGTCAGCCAAGCTGTATATACGTCTGAAGTGACACCGACAGAAACACCGACAATTCTATTAACACCTACACCAACTGGCGACATTTACGGGAATGATTTCGATAGTGCGGCCTTAATTGAGGCTGATACTGAGTATTCCGGCAGTATAGAGGATAGTCCGGATGTAGACTATTTCAAATTCAAGCCTGATGAGACGGGAGTTTATTCCTTTGAGACAACAGGTACTTCCAACACATATGGATATTTATACAACCAGGACAGAGGCCATATTGCATCAGGATGGGATGAGGGAACAGGTTATAATATATTCATAGCCTATACGCTTGTAGCAGGCAAAGAATATTATTTGAGACTACACTCCTATAATTATGGTGTTCCTTATACCTTAAAGGTATCAAAACTTAATGATGATTACGGAAATGATTCCGGGTCAGCTTACGCTATTCAAATAGGGACTGAAATAACAGGCAACATGAATTATGCAGGTGACATGGATTACTTTAAATTCACACCTGCTAAAAGTGGTCCCTATAAAATAGAAAGTACGGGGAGTCTTGATTTGACAGGAACTTTGGTAAGTGAAAGGACAGCTTACGACATAAGTGCAGAAAATAAGAACTTCAGAATTAATTACACTCTTAATGCAAATCAAACATATTATGTTTATGTGAACAATGCCAACACAGATAAAGACTATGAAAAAACGGGAGAGTACGGTCTTTTGATTAGCCAGTTGGCAGATGACCACGGCAATGATACAGGCAATGCAACAGAGATACAGCTAGACAGTGAGTTTTCAGCTGTTGCAGAAGCAGAAAATGAAGTGGATTATTTTAAATTTGTACCTGCCACAGCAGGCATCTATGCTTTTGAAAGCACTGGAACATGTGATACTTATGCTTATTTATATGATAGCAGCAATAATTACATTACATCCTCACACAGTGAGGGAACAGGTAACAACTATTATATAGTAAGTCCACTTGAAGCAAAAAAGACCTACTATATCAGATCTCATTCATATACACTCGATACATCGTACAAAATAAAAGTCTCAAAAATGGTTGATGACCATGGAAATAGCACAGATACGGCTACTTTTGTACAGATTGGTGACAATATACCCGGTGAAATAAATTATGCAAGGGATTTTGACTACTTTAAGTTTGTTCCGGCTGTAAACGGGCCTTATGTAATCGAGAGCACAGGAACAACTGATCTCACGGGAACATTGCAAAATGGCACAACTGCATATGATATAAGTAGTACTGATAAAAATTTCAGGATGGTTCAAGCATTAAATGCCGGTCAGACCTATTATCTTTATGTATATCATGCCGGCTATAGTGATAAGGATACTGCAAAAACTGGAGAATACAGCATCAGGATATCTGCAGGAACTGATGATCATGGAAATTCTTTTGATTCGGCTACTATTTTGGAAATAGGTGCTCAAATTGAAGCCGTAGGGGAAAGTGACGGGGACTATGACTACTTCAAAGTTGTTCCGGAAACTTCAGGAATGTACGGTGTAGAGAGCACAGGAACAGCTAATACGTATGTTTATATTTACAATTCTTCTCAAAGCAGAATAGCTTATGATCATGATGCAGGAAAGGGATCCAACTTTTATTCTGCAGTATGGCTTAATGCCAATGAGACTTATTATATCAGGACTTTTTCATATACCATTAATGTTGCATACAAAGTTTGTGTTACACCCATGGAGGATGATCATGGATATGACAATAATTCAGCAACGGAGTTGGTGCTAGATACGGAAGTTGCAGGAGAAATCAATTTTTCTGATGACTATGATTACTTTAAATTTACACCTGCAGATTCCGGGCCTTATGCAATAGAGAGCACAGGTACAACAAATGTCGATGGATATTTATATAATTGTGCATATGGTTATGATATAAGTTCTACTGATAGGAACTTCAAAATCACATATACTCTGAATGCGGATCAAACTTATTATATACAGGTGTATCACGCTAACAGGGGAGATAAGGATTATACAAATACGGGAGCTTATGGGATAAAGGTAACCCAATTGACAGACGACCATGGAAACAGCTTTGATACAGCAACAGAGATTGAGGTTGGAGACGAAATACAGGCTACTCAGGAAAGTGAAGGGGATTATGACTACTTAAAATTCACTGTTGAGACTTCCGGTATGTACAGTATAGAGAGCAGCGGAACAGGTAATCCCTACGCTTACATTTATAATTCAGCTCAAACCAGAATTACTTATGATCATGACGCAGGAAAGGGATCCAATTTTTATAGTGCTCTGTGGCTTAATGCTGAGGAGACTTACTATATCAGAACATATTCGTACAACGTTAATGTACCTTATAAGGTTAAAGTCAGCCCGTTGACTGATGACCATGGGTATGACAACAATTCGGCAACAGAGCTTGCCTTGGACACAGAAGTTGCTGGAGAGATAAACTTTTCAGACGACTATGACTACTTTAAGTTTACGCCTTCAGAAGCAGGGCCTTATGTAATAGAGAGTACCGGAAGTACAAATGTTGATGCATATTTGTATAATTACGCATATGGTTATGATATAAGTTCTACTGACAGGAATTTCAAAATAACATATTCTCTGAGTGCAGGCCAAACATATTATATACAGGTATATCATGCCAATCGGGGAGATAAGGATTATACAAATACGGGAGCTTATGGTATAAAGGTAACCCAACTGGCAGACGATCATGGAAACAGCTTTGATACAGCAACTGAAATTGAAATTGGTAACGAAGTGCAGGCATTAAAGGAAAGTGACGGAGATATAGATTACTTAAAATTCACTGTTGAGACTTCAGGAATGTACAGGATAGAGAGCAGTGGAACCGGCAATCCTTATGCTTATATTTATAATTCTTCTCAAAGTAGATTAATTTACGATCATGATTCGGGAACAGGATCTAACTTTTATTCTGCATTATGGCTTAATGCTGAGGAGACATATTACATACAGACATATTCCTACAACATTAATGTACCCTATAAAGTGATAGTCGATGTATTGACTGACGACCATGGATATGACAATAACTCGGCTACGGAACTTGCTCTTGATACGGAAGTTCCGGCTAAAATAGACTTTGCAAATGACTATGACTACTTTAAATTTACACCTGCCGTATCAGGACCTTATTCAATTGAAAGTACCGGAACTACAAACGTTGACGCATATCTATATAATTATGTATATGGTTATGATATAAGTACGGTCAATAGGAATTTCAGGATAGCGTACACCTTAAATGCCGGTCAGACTTATTATTTACAGGTATATCATGCCAGCAGGGGAGATAAGGATAATGCAAATACCGGAGCTTATGGAATAAAGATAACTCAACTGGCGGATGATCATGGCAACAGCTTTGATACAGCTACAGAGATTCAAGCTGTCGACGAAATTCAAGTTGTGCAGGAAAGCGATGGGGACTATGATTTCTTTAAGTTCGTTCCTGCCCAAAGCGGTATGTATTGCTTTGAAAGTAGCGGAAGCATCAATACTACAGCCGAGCTTTACAATAGCAGTAAAAGCTATCTTACAAGAAATTACGATGGAGGAATTGGTTATAACTTCCTTATTTCAGAATGGTTTGAAGCAGATAAGACTTATTATCTGAAAACATGGACTGATTCAAAAGATGTACCATATTTTATAAAAGTGTATTCGGTTGATGATGACCACGGATATAATAACAGCACTGCAACTATGCTTACTACAGGTGAGGAGATATCCGGAGAAATAGGTTTTACTTTTGACATCGATTATTTCAAGATTGTACCTGAGGAGTCAGGACCTTATGTGATGGAAAGTACTGGAAGTGCTGATCTCTATGGCAGTTTGACAGGTCACCACAGCAACAATGATATAAGCGGTGAGAACAAAAACTTCAGGATTGCGTACAAACTTGTCGCAAATCAAACTTATTATTTGCAGGTACGCCACAATTATTATTCAGATAAGGATAATATGAATACAGGTGCGTACAAAATCAAACTTACAAAATTGACTGACAACTTCGGAGACAGTTTTGAAACAGCAACAGAGGTAGATACTCTTAAATTAATTTATTCAGGCATAGAAGCACTGAATGATAATGATTATGTTAAGTTTGTTGCTCTAAAGACTGCATCATATACTATTGAAAGCTTTGGAAGCCTGAATATGTATGGAAGGCTTTATAATGATGCAAAATCTAGTTTGGCATATGACTACAACTCAGCTAATGACGGACGCAACTTTAAAATCGTATATAACCTCGAAGAGGGCAAGACTTATTACCTGAGGTTATATGAAGAGTCTAATAATTTTGGTGATTATGGCTTTGCCATTTATCCCGGGACAGATGACCACAAGAATGAGATTAATTATGCATCACTTGTACAAATAGGTGTGGAAAGTGCAGGTAACTTCAATTATTCCGGAGATGTTGACTACTTCAGATTTTCACCATCTGCCGACGGTATTTATCAAATAAGGAGTTACGGTAGTAATGACACTTACTGTGAAATATATGACAGTATAGGGAATATGCTCGGTTCTTCCGACAATATTGACGATACCGACAAAAACTTCAGTATTATACAGAGCCTTCCGGCAAACCGTACATGTTATGTGAAGGTAATTCACACTGATCCGGTTTCCGGGCTTGGAGAATATACAATAAAGGTAATCAATACAGGAGAGAGTGCAGGAGACGATCACGGAAACTCATTTGATACAGCAACACCTGTAGAGATAGGCTCAGAACTTGAATGCAATATTGATTATGCCTCAGATATTGACTTTATGAAGTTCGTTGCTGATTCTGAAGGTACATATTTGATAGAGAGTACGGGAGATAATGATCTGCTCGGATATCTGTACGGAGAAGACAAAGCACTTATTGCTTCAGACAACAATTCAGGTATTGATACAAACTACTATATACCTGCGAGGTTAGAGGAAGGAAAGACCTATTACATAAAAACCATACATATCAGCGGAAGTGCTACCGGTGAGTATGGTGTTAAAATCATAAAGGTTTCCGACGACCATGGCAATAAGAATTCATCTGCAACTGTATTATCTGTTGGCGATGAACTTGATTCCGCCATTGATTATAAGTGCGACATGGATGTATTTGTTTTCAATTCTGAATTGAGTGGACCTTATGTTTTTGATGTTCTAGGAAACGGCGAGATTAGAGTGAAGCTTTTCAACCAAAGCGGGATTCAGCTGTATTCAGATGTCAGAACCGGTACAACCGTTGAAGACTTATCAATTCCGGTTACTTTAGGTGAAGGTCAGAATTATTACGTAAGGATAACTCATAAGGATTATCTTGATTGTGACGATGCGGGTACAGGAGCATATACTTTGAAGCTCATAGAAGGTACCGATGATCATTCCAACAACTTTGACAGTGCTTCAGAAGTAACTGTAAATAAGGCTGTGTATGGAAACATCGAAAGCATGGGTGATGTGGATATTTATAAGTTTACACCTGCAGCCGATGCTATATACACAATTACATCCACAGGTTCAACAAATACGTTTGGTTATTTGTACGATGACAAGCAGCAATTGAGAATTTCGGATGATAATTCCGGTGAAGGGAATAACTTCTATCTCTCAAGCACTCTTACAGCAGGCAAGGTATACTACGTTAAGGTTGCTCATACTTCTGGTACAGGAACAGGAGCTTACAATCTTATAATAGCTTCAGACCTGACACCGCCAACAGCACCTGCTTATCTGACAGTTACAAGTAAAGCAGGAGGAGTAGTCGGGCTTCAGTGGACTGAGGCTACTGATAATGTAAGTGTTAGCGGTTACAACATATACAGAGACGGCGCAAAAGTAGGCAACACAAGTCAGTTGACATATAATGATACTGTAAGTGCTCAGGGCCTTTATAACTATACTGTAAGGGCGTATGATGTTTCAGGTAATGAGTCTGGGGATAGTCCTAAGGCATTGTTTGATAATCAGAAACCTTCAAAACCTGAGGGACTGAGTGCAGGTGATGTTACAGTCAAAGCAATTGAATTGTCATGGAATGACTCACAGGATTATGAAGGCATTGGTATACAAGGTTACTATATCTACAGAGATGGAACATTGATAAAGACAGTAATTGGAAACTCTTACACCGATGCAGGACTTGAGCCGGGCACTTCCTACATATATAAAGTAAGTGCGTTTGATAAGGCTGGAAATGAATCGGAACTCAGTGATGAAGTATCTTGCACAACTCCTGTTGATAATGAAGCTCCTTCAATCCCACAGGGTATTAAAATTGCTTCAAAAACAGGTACTTCAATAACAGTTACCTGGACTGCTTCAACCGACAATTATAAGGTAGAAGGATACAAGGTCTTAAGGAATGATACAGAGATAGGCACTACAAAAGAAACCTTCTATAAGGATAGAGAGTTGACGGAGGGAGTATCCTATAGCTATACGGTATTGGCATACGACAAGTTCGGGAATGAATCTGAGGTTGGCAATAGTGTTTCAGCAATACCATTAAAGCCTCATATTATAGGAGTTGAACCTATAGAAGGTGTTACAGTAGGCGGAAACACAAACCAGATGTTTAGGGTTTTCTTTGCAAACAGTAATAACCTGACAGGCACAACAGCTAAATTTGAATATTCAGTTGATGGGACTACATGGGCTCCTTTCGGAACAAATGCATATGGCCCTTACAATTGGAATTCATCAAATGCATATTTCTATTCATACTTGAATATTTCAGGTATGACCAGCGGAAGCTATAAACTGAGATTTACAATAGCCGATGAAGAAGGCAATTATGACAGTCTTGAAGCTTCATATAATGTAGACAGGACAAATCCATCAGTTCCGGAGAACATTCAGGCATTAGGTGTTACCGGAAAGATCAACCTTTCCTGGGATATACCTGTTGACACTGATATCGCAGGCTACAGGGTAATGCGTTCAAAAACTGAAGATTTTAAAGCTTCAACAGTGTATGTAATCAATGGAGCACTAAACAACTACTACGATGATGCAAATGTAGAATACGGCAGCACATACTACTATAAGGTAATGGCCTTTGATAAATTCAATCAGGAAAGCGGTTATTCAAATGCAGTATCAGCAAGCCCCGTAATAGATGAAATTATTCCGGTGGTGCTTGGAATTGAACCGGCTAGTAAGACATTGCTTGGGCCTGATGCTTATATTACAGTACGTGCTGAAGATAATATCGCAATACAGAGCATCAAGCTTCAGTACTCATTAGATGGCACCGATTGGGAGGACATAGAATCAAAAAATACAAGTGGAACAGCATCCTTCAGGTGGAATCCTTCACCTATTAATGGGGATGTGTATGTAAGAGCAATAGCAACTGACAAGTCAGGCTTAGAGAGTGACGGAAATCCTGTCAGGACATACAAGGTTGATACTACAGGCCCGGAAATGGTAAAAGGACTTTCCTTTATATCTCATTCAACCTATGTAGTGCTCAAATGGAGTGATGTTTCAGACCAGGATCTTTCATACTTCATGGTAGAGCAAAAGAATGCTGACGGTACATACAGGAACGTGGGCACAACCAGCACTACTCTTGGTATGAACATTACAGGTTTGCAGCCTGATTCTGTTTATACTTACAGAGTAATAGCTTATGACAGATTTGGAAACAGGGGAACACCGTCGGAAGATATCACCGTTTCAACTTCAGTTGATGAAGTTGCACCGTGGATAGCCGGAATAGGGCCTTCACCAAGTTATTATGGAGAAAAGATCTCGCTTTGGGCTAATGCAAGAGATAATGCAAGTATTGCTTCTGTAAAGTTCCAGGTATCAACTGATCTTGAAGTTTGGAATGATATAACTACCGTGGCAAACTCAGTATATAGCTCAAGCTTTACAGCAAGATACGATTACGATGTATCTGCCCTTGCTGAAGGAGAGATATATATAAGAGCAATAGCTTTCGATGGGGCAGGATTCACAAGTCCTGTTGAAGGAAGCTATACATATGCAGAGTATATTATAGACCACACAGGGCCTTTGGCACCAGAAGGATTATCAATAGAGCCTAGTGCCGGAAACATAACTCTGAAATGGAAGCTTGGAAGTGAAAAAGATATTTATATGTACAGGGTATACAAATCAGAGACAGGAATAGAACCTTTTGAGCTTTTAGCTGACAAGGTATTATCTTTAGGGTATACTGACAGGGCAGTAGAACAGGGTAAGACTTACTATTATAAGGTGTCAGCTATAGACGTGGCTGGTAATGAAGGAGAAATGTGTGCGTCCTTGTCCGGTATGGTTCTTCCTGATGATGAAGCACCCATAGTGTACAGTGTGTCACCTATAGACAGCGCTACACTGCCTGCAAATCCAAGAATTTCAGTGATGGTTGGAGATAATTACAGGCTGAAGCATGTTACTGTGGAGTATAAGCCATTCGCTGATGTAAATGATTCCTGGGAAACAGCATACGAGCAGGATTTGACACAATTCAGCGAAAATGTAGTTTTCACATTTAATACTGATGAATTGTCAGATGGTAAATACTCCTTCAGAGTTTTTGCAACAGACACTTCTGATAATATGAGTGAATATAAGACAGTAACTTATGACTTTAATCTGCTTGCACCTCAAAAACCTGTGGTTACAGCAGTGGCTGGAGGCTGGAGGGCAGAACTTTCATGGGATAAATCGGAAGAAGCAGACCTTGCAGGATACAGAATATACAGGTCTACTACTTCAGGAGCGGATTACAGATTGGTTAAAGAGACCACTTTAAATACGCTGACAGATGAAGGGCTAACTCCAGGAATAAGCTACTACTATGTAGTTGAGGCACTTGATATATACAGAAATGCAAGTAAAAGTAATGAGGTTGTTGTTATACCTACTGATGAAGACAATGTAGTGCCTGTTGCACAAGCAGGAGAAGATCAGATTATTGCAACAGATACAGCAGTATGGTTTGACGGAACCAGATCTAAGGATAACAACAGAATTTCCGAGTACTTGTGGAATTTTGGTGACGGTGAAACTTCAAATCAAGCACAGCCTTCACACATATACACAGTGCCAGGTGAATACACTGTTACACTTACTGTTAAAGATCCAGCAGGCAATATAGGCAGCGATACCTTGACAGTAACAGTCAAACCGGCACAGCAGGTAGGGACATTGGAAATAAAAGTGGTTGACGATTCAAGCGGAGCAGCTATAGGTGGCTCCAGCGTGGTAGTGGAATATCCCGATGGAACAATGCAAAATTATTCCACAAACGGAGCGGGTGTGTTAAATGTATCGGTACCGGCTGGTGAATACAAGGTATATGCATACAAGACAGACTACAGACCAGGATATACCGGTATTGCAGTGGAAGCAAATACAAAGACACCTGTTACTGTTAAACTTGAGAAAGGTGAACTGGTTGTTGGTGAGTTGACTGTAAGAAGGTTAACTCTAGACGAAATAGTGGATGCAGGAATTGATATAACAGCACCTGAAAATCAATATGTATACAAGTTTGAGGTACATCTTGCATTCCAGAACAGACCTCTTCCAAAACAGGAATTGATAGTAAACGGTTCAGGAAGTGTTATAACCTATAATCCTTTGTATATAGGTGGTAATGGTGGATATGGCAGTTCATTGGTGGCTTATCCGGTAGCAATACCTGTACCAAATCACCCTGAGGTAAGACCTACTGTTGCATATATGGTAATACCAGGAGAGGCAAGATTCTTAAAGGAATTCTTTGAAGTAGGGCTTACATTGGAAAATACAGCAGATCCTGTATTTGTAATAGAACAGTCAAAAGCAGTGCTTAAACTTCCAGAAGGCTTGGCACTTGCTACAACAAGAGACCCGCAGAGCCTCGAAGTTAATATAGGAGATTTTGCTGGTGGGGAAAGAAAAGAAGTAAAATGGATAATCAGAGGAGACAAGAAAGGATACTATACGCTTGAGGCAGACTTTACAGGAATACTTCAACCGTTCGGAGAACCTGTAGCAGCAACCTTTAAGAACAAGGAGCCTTTCAGAGTATGGGGTGAAGATGCTCTCGAAATGCATGTGTATGCACAGGAACAGGCAGACTTTGGCCATCCTTACAAGGTAAGATTTGAGCTTGTAAATGTATCGGATATACCGGTATACTATCCGGCAATTGAGCTTCTTGAGGAAGGGAAACAGAATTACTTCTATGCACCGAACCAGGAACTTGTTAAATCGGTAGAAGAACTTCCAGCAGGAGAGAAACTTGTTAAAGAGTACATATTGGTTTCTGCAATTACCGGAGAGCTTGACCTTTCAAGATCCTATGTATTAAGAACCGGAGGTAACGTCAGCATACCTTCATTTATTCACGAGATTAGTGCACAGGAAAATTACAAAGGTAATGCACCTGTAGTCAAGGAAATTCAAAATGTTGACGGTACTGTAACGCTTAAATGGGGTGCAGTACAGAATGCGACGGGCTATAAGATATATAGCATAAGAAGAGACCTCAATATGTCGGTGGATCCTGACCAATTGATAGCACAAGTAGACGCAGGTACAACTACTTATACTATTTCAGAAACTGGAGAACACTTGGATTACATTGTTACTACGTTGTTAGATAATGGAGAAATACTAAGGCATGCAATTTTGAAGTGGCCTTATGGTGAAGATCCTGCACCTGCAGTGGTGACAGTAGATCCTGAGGTAATTTATGCCGGCAGAAGTACCGAAGTATGGATAACCTCCAATAAGGGTGGTTTCCCTGTAAACGGAGGCACGGCAAAAGTTGGAGGAACTACAGTGGAACTTGACAGCAACGGTCAGGCAAAAGTAACACTTACTCCGGATGCACCGGGTGAGCTTGAGGTGCAGATATTCAATGCTGAAGGCGAATTCCTGGTAAGTAAGAAAATCAATGTAATTGCTGAAGATGTAGGTGGAGGATTGCTTAAGAACCCAAGCTTCTCTGTTAACACAAAAGGTTGGTACTTGTGGACTTCCGGTGGAGCAAAAGCTACCGGAGCAAGGGATACTGAAGAATGTGATACGGCACCTGGTGGATACAGAATTGACTGTACAGCAAAGGGAACAGCTATAAACCACATTCAGTTGTATACAGGAGAAATTAAAGTAGAAGAAGGAAAGAGATACAGATTGAGCTTTATGGCAAAGAGTGAAGGTGGAAGTACAAGTCCATTAATTCAATTGATGAAGATGGCATCACCGTGGACCAATTATTCGACTGTTAAATCAGTACAAATAGGTTCAGAATGGGCTATGTACAATGTGTATTTAACATCCAACACAACCGACAATAATGCAAGAATAACCTTCTCTTTGGGTAGCCGGATGCCGGAGGGCGGAAAACTATACATAGACTCACTGTCAATGGTAGAAGATCCTGAACTTCTTGTTAATCCAAGCTTTGAAAGCAATGCAGATGGTTGGAGTTTGTGGACGCAGAGTGGTGCTGTTGCAACCGGGGAAAGAGACACAGAAGAATATGACAGTGCGTCTGCAGGATATAGGATAGATTGTACCGCAAATGGAACAGCCATGAACCAGATACAGCTATACACAGCAGGAATAAACGTACAATCAGGTAAGAGGTATCGGTTGACGTTCAGGGCAAAGAGCGAAGGCGGAAATGCAAAACCTGTATTATCATTAATGCAGAAGAATTCACCATGGGCAGTATATGCACCGGTGAAAACAGTTACAATAGGAACAGAGTGGACTACATATGAAGTATACTTCGACTGTAATTCAACTGACAGCAATGCAAGGCTGAACATCAGTTTAGGTGACAGAATACCTGAAGGCGGTAAGCTATATATAGACTCAATGTCTATGGTAGCAGCCGACTAAACGGTAACTAAAAGATCACCCTCATTTTCACTTTTTTGGTGAGATGAGGGTGTTTTTTGTGCAAATTATACACATAGAAGCTTAGAAGTTCTATAGCCTCTACGCAATGTCTTTTCCATAATATGGTGTACTATTAAAATATGCGGTAAAAAAGAAAATATTGTGGTTGATTTTTTTTCGAATTTGTATTATTATATTATATGTTCGCTTTATGGATGCGCTCATAGCTCAATTGGATAGAGTGTCTGACTACGGATCAGAAGGTTATGGGTTCGACTCCTATTGGGCGCGCCAGATAAAATGCAAAAGACATATGCTATATGGCATATGTCTTTTGCATTTTTTGCTTTAATTGGTCTATATGAAGATAAAGGTGCTTCGTAATAATTTATAAATCTATAAAATAAATAGCTATAGTTGCCGATAAAGTATATATAAATCGTGAAAAGGATTTTACAATGACAAATTGAATTTTCGCGATGTAAAATCTATATCGCGTTCAATATAGGTTCATTGTTTCACTAAAAAATATTATTGGAACAGTAGGCGAAATTATGGATATAGCTACTATTATAGGTATAGTTGTTGGCTTGTTTTGTATAGTATGGTCAATATTGCTTAATGGAAGTATTCTAACCTTTTGGGACTTACCATCTGTTGTTGTTGTTGTCGGAGGAGGTATTGCAGCCAGTCTCATTTCGTATAAGATTGGTGAAGTAAAATTGATAATGAAAGTTGTTGTCAAGGTATTTATAGGCAAGGAAGAATCACCTGCCAGTACGATAAAGAAACTTGTTGAGCTTTCACTTAAAGCCCGACGCGACGGCTTACTTTCTCTTGAAGCGGAACAGGAAAGTATACAGGATGATTTTTTGAAAGCCTCTCTCCAACTTGTGGTTGATGGGGTAGAACCTGAAATTATTGTAGAGTCCATGGACCTGGAAATTGAAAATATGAAGGCAAGGCACGATAAAGGGTCAGGACTTTTTAAAACAATGGCTTCTCAGTTTCCCGCCTGGGGTATGATAGGTACCCTTATAGGACTTATCCAGTTGCTTAAAAGTCTTGATGACCCTTCAAAGATAGGTCCTGCTATGGCGGTAGCATTAATAACTACTTTCTATGGAAGTGTACTTGCAAACTTTATATGCAATCCTATAGCAAACAAATTGACAATAAAAAGCAAACAGGAGATACAGTCAAAAAAGATGATAATAGAGGGTGTACTTTCTATACAGGCAGGAGAAAACCCAAGGATACTTGAACATAAGTTGAAAACATTCCTCTCACCCAGGCAGAAGACTGAATACGAGAAAGAGAATGGAGATAATGGTGAAGGTACAGGTAATAAAAATCAGGACGGTTGACCTGAACCGGAGCGAGGTGTGTTATGAGTAAAACAAACAGGAAGAGTCTTCCGGAAGATGATCCACCAGAGGGTGCACCAGAGTGGATGACTACATACAGTGATTTGGTTACACTCTTATTAACTTTTTTTATACTGCTTTTTTCTATGGCTTCTGTCGATAGCAAAAAGTTTGAAGCGGTTGCATATTCATTGCGTTCTGCCTTTTTGAAGACAAGTAACGGTGAGGTTTTTTATAATAACAACGGCAAAGACATAATAAACATATTGGAATCGAATGTACCAACCGACAGCAATTCAAATGAAATAAATGATAAAGAGAATGGCGGTGCTAATACCACTCAGGGGACTATAACAGAGTTTTCTGAAGACATAGAAGATCTTATATCAGAGCTTGAAATTGAGGATTATGTTCAGGTTGTGGAAACTAAAACATCGGTCATACTCAGGATTAACTCTGTTATACTGTTTGATGTAGGAAAGGCTGATATAAAGGATTCGGGAAAAGAAGCTCTTAAAAAAGTTGGGGAATTGATGAGGAAGCTAAATACAGGAATAGCAGTACAAGGGCACACTGACAACATACCTATTAATACTAAATTATTCCCCACAAATTGGGAACTGTCTACTAAAAGGGCTACCAATGTAGTGATTTTTCTTGTGGATGAGTGTTTATTAGATCCGACTAAGCTTACTGCTACAGGAAATGGTGAGTTTAGGCCTATAGCATCCAATGATTCAGAAGAAAACAGGCAAAAAAACAGAAGAATTGATATAGTGATTAACAAGTAAATTCAATGACCTTTTATTTTTTTGTTCACCTAAAATTAACAATTGATGCTTGTTTACTATACTTGAGTTTAAAAACTGTATGGAGTATAATAAAAGAAAAACGTGAAATGAGGTCAGAAATGAACAATTCAGATATATGTAACAAACCAAAGCACATGACAAGTATAGGTGGGCAAGCACTTATCGAAGGTCTTATGATGATGGGACCTAATAATATTGCAATTGCAGTGAGAAAGCCTGATGGAGAGATTGTTGTTGAAAAAAGACCTTTGCCTAAGAGAAGTAAATTCTCAAAACTGCCCTTGGTAAGAGGTGTCGTAGGACTAGTAAAACAGATGATTGTCGGCATAAAGGCACTAATGTTTTCAGCAGAATTTGTTGATCTTGAAGTCAAAGAGGAAGAAGGCAAGGAACCTTCAAAACTGGATCAGTTTTTTGACAAATTACTGGGAAAAGTTTTTGGGGATAAATTGCAGGATGCCTTGATATACATTTCGGTTTTTATATCTTTGATATTTAGTGTGGGCCTTTTTATACTGCTTCCAAACTTTATTGCAGGGATATTTAATTTTAATAAAGATACTGCCACAGGAGTGATAATGTACAATCTTGTGGAGGGTATAGTCAAAATAATCCTGTTTTTTACTTATATCGTATTGATTTCAAAGCTTAATGATATAAAAAGAGTTTGGCAGTATCATGGTGCGGAACACAAAACCATTCACTGTTACGAACATGGAGAAGAACTTACCGTGGAAAATATCCAGAAGTATTCTACCAAACATCCACGCTGTGGGACTTCATTTTTGTTTACTGTTATGGTGGTCAGTATTCTGGTATTTTCATTTGCCGGATGGTATGACGAGAAATGGAAAAACATGATAATAAGATTACTTCTTCTGCCTGTTGTTGCAGGTATATCTTATGAGATTATCAAGTTTGCAGGAAAGAGCAAATCAAAAGTAATACAATTAATGAATGTTCCCGGAATGATGTTTCAGAATTATACTACAAAGGAACCTGATGACAGTATGGTGGAAGTTGCTATAGAGGCTATGAATAATGTTTTAAATACGACTAAAGAGGGCGAAGACAAATGGTAAGGGATTAGGAACTTATATTTTAGTCAAGCCTGAGGTTTTGGAAAGGAAGAATAAAGTGTTTTTAAAAGATGCTTTTAAAGAAGGCAGTAAAATGTTAAAGTTATCAGATATTGATGCCCCGGTAGTTACAGCCGGGGCTATGTTATGCTTTTGTTTAGGATGTGATAAGGCATTTTTGTATTCACACGAGGATTACTTGTTGAAGGAAGCTGAGAGGGACAGTTACTTTGATGCAATAAAAAGGAGAATTGCAGGTGAACCGCTTCAATATATAACAGGTTCACAAGAATTTATGTCTTTTGATTTTTTGGTATCATCGGACGTATTGATACCGAGGCACGATACTGAGATTCTGGTAGAGGCAGTAATTCAAGCTGTGAAAGACAAAGAGAGTATTACTATTCTTGACATTGGAACCGGTTCAGGCTGTATTGCAATAAGTCTTGCTCACTTTATTAAAAGTAGCAGTGTTACTGCTGTGGATATTTCCAAAGGTGCACTTGAGGTGGCACGAAAAAATGCAGGCAGATGTGGAGTTGAAGACAGGATTACCTTTATTGAAAGTGATTTGTTTAGCAATATTTCAATGTCCGAATTTGATATAATTGTTTCAAATCCGCCGTATATACCTGATGAAGACATTGAAACACTTGAGAGCCAGGTTAAGGATTTTGAGCCAAGATCTGCTTTAGATGGGGGTAAAGACGGGTTGGACTTTTACAGGAGAATAACAAAAGACTCGGTTCCATTCCTGAAGCGCAATGGGCTTCTTGCCTTCGAAGTGGGATTTAATCAGTCTCAGGACGTTGTGGAAATAATGAAGGACAGCTTTAAAGAAATTAAGATAGAGAAAGATTTAGCCGGCATCGAGCGTGTGGTTATGGGGACTCTTTCCAGATAGTTAGAACTCCTGACGAATGAAGGCTCATTAAAAATATCATTATAACAGGGCCTATAAACAGGCCGCTTATCCCAAATACCATGAGGCCTAAATACATTGAAATAAGTGTCACCAAAGGATGCAGGCCTGTTTGATGGGAAACTATTTTGGGCTCAATTATCTGCCTTACTATGATTGCAAAAAGATAGACACTTGACAGACCTAGTCCCATTCTTATATTCCCCGTGAGGAAATTCCATAAAATCCAGGGTAACAATACAATACCAGAGCCGAGTATTGGAATACCATCAGCTAATGCTGATATTAAGCCCATCAAAACTGCATATTCCGTATTTATGATAATGAAGCCAATGGTTGATATAACAAAGGTGATAGTCATAATTATTAACTGTGCTCTGAAATAACCGAATATTGAGGACAAGGTTCCCTGTTTTATATTATAAAAGTTTTTTTGAGACCTGTATGGAATTTGATTGTATATAAAGTTCCGTATATTTTTTTTGTCACTGCTTATAAAATAAGAAGATAGTAAAGTAACTGTGACAAAAACCCCTAGTTTTGGCAAAGATGTTATACTGTTGAGTATGGATGAGGCAATAGCTGTTATTAAGCGTTCTATTTTGGGGAGAAAGACCAGAAGGTTTTCTTTGAAGCTGCCTTGAATCTGATACGGCAGACTGTTATAAAAAGTGCTTATTCTTGAATAGTAACCCGTTAAAACGTAGGATATGTGATCTATATATACCGGAAGGTTACTGTGGAGTTTAATTAGTTCCCCATATATCTTAAACAGTATTAATACGGCAAGAGCTGTAATAATGGATATACTTAACAGTAGTGAGATTATGCAGGATATTTTTCTGTTAAGCTTTGCTTTCGATTCAAGGAAACGTACCATTGGTTCGTTGACGGCAGATATAACAAAAGCCAGAAGAAATGGTGCGAGAAAAGCTACTACATATTTAATTCCAATATATGCTCCAAGGACCAAGCCTATAATAATTGAAATACTTGCCAGTTGTTTCCCATATCTTTTAAAAGTAGAATGCATAATTGCTTCACCTTCCCAGCGTATGTTAACTTTATAGATTTAAAATCTTTAATAATGATAAAAGATTACTTCCACTGTTTGTAGTTATTGTAAAAAATAATCAGAGTTTAATTGTCCAATAGTATGATTCCTTATTAGTATATGTTGAGTTTGTTATTTTTCTTCATATTTATTAAATGCAACCTGAATGGAGGGTGTATTTAGTTTTCGTGCACCATATTATTCCAAGGACTAAAGCTTCGAGCCTAAGAGAATGTAGAACTCGCTACGGGTCGAATCAAACTCGCTTCGCTCAAACAGTGATTCGACTATTCCTTCGCTTCGTTTACATTCTCTATAGCCTCTACGCAA
>JAEWSG010000203.1 GCA_023398495.1 Bacillota bacterium | reverse complement strand
CACGGTAATTTCATGAAGCAATAATAATACAATTATGATAGCGAGATAACATTTTAGACATAAACTGGAACAGCCTAAAATAAAGGATTTGTTCCAGTTTATGTTTTGCACACTGATGTAAATAAATATATAATAAGTGTAAAATACACAAATAAGGAATTAAATATAATGTACCAAGGACAATTTTTCGAAAGTTTTAGTATTCTTGAGGATAAACGCGAACAGGGGAAAGTAAAACATAAACTTGTAGATATAGTTTTTATCGTAGTGGCAGCTGTCATCAGCGGGTGCAATGAGTGGAAAGACATTAAGCTTTGGTCATCAGTCGAACCTAATATAAACTGGTTAAAAAAATACATTGAATTGCCTAATGGAGTGCCATCACTATCGACAATAGGAAGGTTATTTAATATTATTTCACCAAAACAATTTGAAAAATGCTTTACTCTTTGGATGAAAGGTGCTATAGAACTTGAAAATAAGGATATAGTAAGCATAGACGGAAAAACAATGAGAGGTACTATTGAAAAAAATAGCACCACAGGAGTCCATATCGTAAGTGCTCTTTGCAATTCACACAGTTTAGTTATTGGACAAGTTAAAACTGATGAAAAAAGTAACGAAATAACGGCTATTCCTGAGCTGCTCGATACCTTATTCATAAAAGGTTGCATTGTTACCATCGACGCCATTGGTTGCCAAAAAAAGATTGCCGAAAAAATTATCAAAGAATGCAAATCTGATTATGTCTTAAATGTGAAAGGAAACCAAGTAGGCTTGCTTAATGATATTGTAGAATGTTTTAGCAATTTGAAAAACGAGGGAAAAATAGACAATTTAAATCTAGCTTACAAACTAGCAAACAACACGGGAAAACCAATGGGAGACAATGAATTGGCCATGATAAAAACAATTGATTTTGGTCATGGTAGAACCGAGAAGCGAACATATTATTACACTCAGAATATCTCATGGATGCTTGATGCAAAGCGGGAGTGGGAAGGATTTGCAGGAGTTGGAATGGTTGAAAGGGAAACGGAAATTTCAGGAAAAAGATCAAAAGAACAGTCATATTATATCGGGAGTATATCTTCGATTAAAGAATTCGAAAAGGCAGTACGAAATCATTGGAAAATTGAAAGTATGCATTGGAGCTTAGATGTGACATATGGGGAAGATGCTAACAAAACAAGGAAAGGGACAGCACCTCACAATATGGCTGTTTTGAAAAAGATAGCATTCAATGCAGTAAAAAATGATACAAAAAAACATCCGAAAGAGAGCATGAAAGGCAGGCGTTTCATAGCTTCAATGGATTTTGATTATAGAGATTATTTGATAGATTTAAATTTTGCAAATAGATAAAGGAAGTTGACAGTTGCGGGGTATCTCCGTCATGGAATACTCGGCTAATGCTAGATTATTCCGGCTTTTTCACTCTCAAGCAAGAGCCAAACTCAAATCTTACAGGTGTTTTCGATTATATGAATGCTGAAATGGCATTTTTTAAAAAACGCTCAAGCCAGAGTTTAGAAAAATTAAGATTCATGATTTTGCCGTGGAAAATTGATTTTTATCTTTTAATTATATTCAAAAAAAAGTATAATTAAATAGAAATGTATACCACAAAAGTGAGTCTTCATCCGCATAAATAAATACATACAAGTTTAAAAATTTCTAAAGGGGGATTAGTATTGATGAAAAAAACAGTAATATTCCTGATTGTGTTTGGTATGATTTTGAGTTTTTTACCAAACATCAGCTTTTCTGCTGACAGTGTGGTTTCTACAAGGTATGGCGATCTCAATGGGGATGGTAGTGCTAATTCAATTGACTTTGCATTGATGAGATCATATCTTATAGGAAGTATTTTTGATTTTCCTGCTTCTAACGGAAAAACAGCAGCTGATGTAAATGCAGATAATGCCTTTAACTCGATTGATTTCGCCTACATGAGAAGTTTTCTGCTAGGTCTTATTCCTGAGTTTCCGGCAGGTACTACAATTCCTTCAACATCGACACCTACGTCGCCAGCAGAAGCAATCTATCAGGCAGAACAGGCTACTCTATATAATGCATTCTTAGAGAATATACACGAAGGTTATACTAATAGTGGTTATGTCAATTACAATAATGAAGTCGGCAGTTATATTGAATGGAATGTAAATGTAGCTAAATATGGAGCGAATAAACTTACATTCAGATTTGCAAATGGGACAAGTGTCAACAGAGCAGCGTCTATAAGTGTTAATGGAAATGTTGTGTGGAACAGCCTCGATTTTAATGGTACAGGTGCATGGAATACATGGAATGAGACTAGTATTGTTGTAAATCTGAATCAGGGAAACAATACAATTAGGGCAATTGCTACAACAGCAGACGGAGGCCCCAATCTTGACTACTTGAAAGTATCAGTTACAAATGACCCGGTAAATACTCCTATACCGGTACAAACACCTTCAACACCAGCACCAGGTGCAAGACAGATGGAGAATATCGACAGAGGTGTGGTAGCGGTAAAAGTAAACAATGGAGTTTTTGTTAGCTGGCGTTTGCTTGGAACTGAACCTTCCAATATTGCGTTCAATCTTTACCGCAACGGAACAAAAGTAAATTCTTCACCAATCACAGGAGCAACAAATTATGTGGATTCCAGTGGAAATACAAGCTCTTCATATACAGTAAAACCGGTGATAAATGGACAGGAGCAGGCGGCATCAAAGACTGCAAATGTATGGGGGCAGAATTACCTGGATGTGGCTATATCTGCACCTGCTAGTGGATATTCAGCAAACGATTGCAGTACCGGTGATCTCGACGGAGACGGACAGTATGATATCGTAGTGAAATGGGAAAAAGCTACACAGGATAATGCAAATTCAGGAGTTACAGATCCCGTATATCTTGAAGGATACACTTTAGCAGGTAAAAAGTTGTGGACTATAAATCTTGGTAGAAATATACGTGGCGGTGCTCATTATACCCAGTTTCAGGTTTATGATCTAGATGGAGACGGTAAGGCAGAAGTTGCATGTAAAACTGCAGATGGTACCGTAGATGGAAGAGGTACTGTTATTGGCAATGGAGCTGCAAACTATGTTAATTCGGGCGGATACATATTAGGAGGACCTGAATACCTTACAGTATTTAGCGGTCAGACAGGTGCAGCTCTTTCAACTGTAGATTATATACCTGCAAGGGGTACTGTATCAAGTTGGGGTGACAATTATGGTAACAGAGTTGATCGTTTCAGAGCATGTATAGCTTACCTTGACGGCCAACGTCCAAGTCTTGTGATGGGACGTGGATACTACACAAGAATGGTATTTGCAGCATATGACTTCAGAAATGGAAGACTTACACATAGATGGACATTCGACAGCAACTCCGGTGGTAATTCAGCATACGCAGGTCAAGGTAACCATAACCTTTCTGTAGGTGATGTTGATGGAGATGGACGTGATGAAATTCTGAGCGGTACCAGTTGTATTGATGATAATGGTAGAGGGTTGTGGGCGACTGGATTAGGACATGGAGATGCAATGCATTTTGGAGATCTGGATCCAAACAGACCTGGTTTAGAAGTATGGGGATGTCTTGAAAGTGGACAATTTGGTGCATTTTTAGCTGATGCAAAAACAGGTCAGATATTGGTAAGATGGACAAATACAAAGGATACAGGTAGGGCTTGTGCAGCTGACATTAACCCAAATTCTCCGGGAGTAGAAATGTGGGCATCCGGTTCTCCATTATTTAGTTCTACAGGTAAAAATATAGGTTCAGCTCCGGGACAAACGAATTTTGCGATTTGGTGGGATGGAGATGAATGTCGTGAACTTTTGGACGGTACTACAATCTACAATATGGATGGAAGCGGTACAGGACTTACAGCCAGTGGCGTTGTTTCAAATAACGGTACCAAATCTACGCCTTGTTTGCAGGCAGATATATTGGGAGACTGGAGAGAGGAAGTAATTTTTAGAACAACCGATAGTAGATATTTGCGTATTTATACAACTACATCAACTACGGAACGCAAAAATTTCACGTTAATGCATGACCCTATTTACAGAATGGGTATAGCATGGCAGAATACAGCATACAATCAGCCTCCTCATACAGGATTTTACTTGGGTAGCGGAATGAGAACACCGTCAAATCCAAACATCTATCTCAGATAACCGGTAAATTTATGAGGTCGTTTACTTAACACAAAGTAAATTTTCAATACCAATAGATTAGGAAATGAATTCAGGGAAAAGCATGATTGATATAGCTTTTCCCTGAAATTTTGTATAAAGATAAATGTAGGGTGTATATTTTTCTTCACATTTATTAAATGCACCCATAAATTTGTATTTTACTCCACTTAATATTTAGGTATTTCTAAAATATAAGTCCCTATTCTGGATAACGAAAATTTGGTTTGGCGGTGTTTTCAAAATACTGGAATGGAATGCTGTTTTTTCGTTATCGCGTAACATATTTTTTTATCATATCCTCAATTTGTCTGAACGTAGCATTTTGGAGGATTGCGTCGTCATTATCATGCATCGATTGTAATGAACTGAAGGTGTTTGAATATATATATTTGTTTCCTTGCTTAAGAATAACGAATTCTTCCCCCCATCGGGTTGAATACCTGCATATATCCTTAATATCCAGATTCGTAACATCAGGATCTATGTAAGTCTTAGGTATACCATTGTCTTGTGCAAAGAAGAATGCCTCTGAACCCACCTTTATATTTTGGATTATCTGGTTATCTTCTACATAGAGACCATCAGAAATGGCTATTGGCAGAAGTATATCCAAAGCTTCACCTTTTTCAATACTCCCTTTATAAGCTTTAATTACCCTGACAGTCGCCAGTGTACGCCATTCAGTAAGGGCTTCAAATGTTACCGGGGTTAGTGTGGTGTTTAAAGTATACTTTCCTTCAGTGTCTCTTTTTCTCAACCATCTTAAATTTTCTACTTTTGCATATGTAATAACATCTGAAAAGTAGAAGATGGCCGATTCTGCTAGTGGTGTGTAATCAAAATGGGAAGAATATATTGAATTGGGTGGATTTTCTAGTATTTCGAACTTGTCAGTGGGTAATGGAATAATGTTTGCTTGTGATTGAAAATCCTTTGGATTAGTTCGGAACGGGCTTGAAAATAGGCATACAAATGATATGCCGAATATAACTAATAACGCAAAGCCCCATGCCCAGATAAGCGAAGTTCGCTTTTTCTCAAACTTTTTTTGTGTATGAATGCTGTCTTCCTTAATGGCATTAAATATCCTCTGCTTTAATTCATTGGTGACTTTCAGGTCATCTATACCAGACAATAACTTACTCTTCATCATCAAACCCTCCTGCCAATCTTGATTTAAGAATTTCTCTTCCACGTTTTAAACGTGTACGGATAGTAGCGTCCTTCTCTGAAAGAAAATTTGCTATCTCATAAGAAGAATAGCCTTCATAATAATAAAGGTATATAACATTCCTGTACTTTAGAGGTAGATTCATGACCTGCTTAATAACTTCCCGCTTTTTGGTATCATTTATTGGCAAGGGTATTTCATCAACTAATGTAACTCTCTTGTGCCAAATGCTTTTCATTATATCCTTACAGTAGTTGGAAGTTACGGTGATAAGCCATGCTTTTATGTGTTCCTCGTCATTAAATGCAGGATTTGCTCTAAAAAGTTTTAAGAATATTTCCTGAACGACATCTTCTGCATCTGAACGATTCGAAAGGTACATAAAAGCCAGTCGGAACACAGTGTCTGAATGCTTGTCCAGAATACTTAATATACATTCTTCATCCTTATTAATAAAAAACACATTTGAACCTCCTTTCATAAAGTACACGATTCAAAATGGCAAAAAGTTTCATAAAAGTTTCATATTTTCTAAAACAATTTTATAGGATAGGAAATAAAATATCTATATGTGTATTTTATGGTGAGTTATTAATCCAAAATAATAAATAAAAAATTTAGGCGTGATTTAAGGTAATTAATTAAGAAATAAATCTCGAAGTAATATAAAGTAAAAATACATCAACTGTTTTTATACTAAGGGATAACGAAAAATATCATATGCAAGAGATCAGCTGATTTTTATAGTTTTTATTTAAATTATTGTGCATTTTGAAAAAATGAAATATAATATATTATATACAGATAGTTTAATAATGTGTGGGGTATAGTTATATAGGGGTTCTTTTGAATATGTAGGTGTATGTATTGATATTTGTAGCATACTATATGAAGGTTTTGTCGTATATCAATTCTGAATTCTTCCACTATCTTTACAAATAGCTATTTTATAGACTTCTCACATTATAAATTTTATTCCTGAACCTGAAGAGAACTTTTAAAAAGGTTATTTAGGGCTTTATTCCGTTATACTCGTGGCTCAAGCACTCACGGGATAATAGTCTTAAAATACAGAATTAAAATATTATTATTAAGGAGGAATTGTACGTGAAGAAAATTACGTCTTTAGTACTGTCGGCAGCTTTGTCACTTTCTATTGTGCTTCCGTCGGCAAAAGTTTCTGCAGCACCATCTTATAATTACGCAGAAGCTCTTCAAAAATCATTCTTTTTCTATGAGGCTCAGCAGGCGGGTCCGCTTCCTGATTGGAACCGTGTTGAGTGGCGTGGAGATTCAACAATGAGTGATGATGTATTAGGTGGCTGGTATGATGCAGGAGACCATGTAAAGTTTAATCTCCCAATGGCATACACAGCAGCAATGATTGGATGGGGCTTGTACGAATATCCCGAAGGCTATGAAAAATCAGGACAAATGGACGAAGCAAAGAACAACTTGAAGTTTGTACTTGACTATTTGGTAGCCTGTGACAAAGGTAGCAGCGTAGTTTATCAGGTTGGAGACGGAGGACCGGACCACTCATGGTGGGGACCTGTTGAAGTTATTGAAAAAAGAATGAAACGTCCATCCTTTACCGGTAAGGGATCTGCTGTAGTAGGAGAAATGGCTGCAGCCCTTGCTATTGGATCAATAGTATTAAATGACAGTAAATACCTTACACATGCTAAGAGTTTATTCAATCTTGCAGATACAACAAGAAGTGATAGTACATATTCCGCAGCAAATGGATACTACAATTCATGGAGTGGTTACTTGGATGAGCTTATGTGGGCTGCCTCTTGGCTTTATGTGGCAACTAAGGATCAAACCTACCTTGATAAAGCAGAATCAATTGTACCTCTAATTGAAAGAGAAGGACAAGGATCTACTATAATGAAGTACTCTTGGGCTCACTGTTGGGATGATGTCCATTATGGTGCGATGTTAATGCTAGCAAAGATTACAGGTAAAAAAGAATATCATGATTTTATGAAAATGCATCTTGATTTCTGGACTGTAGGTTTTGATGGTAAAAGAGTAAAATATACTCCAGGTGGACTAGCATGGCTTGATACATGGGGAAGTTTAAGATATGCCACAACTGCAGGATTTCTTGCTAGTGTGTATGCAGATTCTATAGATGATGCAGCACTTAAATCCAGATATTCAAATTTTGCCAAAACTCAAATAGATTACTGCTTAGGAGCAAATCCAAATAACAGAAGCTATGTTTGCGGATTTGGCACTAATCCTCCTGTTCATCCTCATCATAGAACAGCACAAGGTTCATGGGCAGACAACATGAATGTACCTCCATACCATAGACATATACTTTATGGAGCACTTGTTGGTGGACCTGGATCAGGTGATGCTTATACAGACACTGTTCAGGATTATACTGCAAATGAAGTTGCAACTGACTACAATGCAGGATATACATCATTACTTGCAAAGATGGTTTCAGTTCATGGTGGAACACCACTTGCAAACTTCCCACAGCCTGAAACAAAAGAAGATGAGTTCTATGTAGAAGCAGGTATAAATTCATCAGGACCTAACTATACAGAAATTAAGGCTCAAATGACTAACCACTCAGGTTGGCCGGCAAGATTTGTAAAAGACTTGTCATTTAACTATTACATGGATCTTACAGAAGTTTTTGCAGCGGGTGCTAAAGCAAGTGATCTGACAGTTAGATCAGGTTCTTCAGAATTCCCTGTAACAATTTCAGAGGTTAAGCAGTATAAAGGTAATATTTACTATGTAAATGTAAGGTTTAATGATGCAACAGGTATATTCCCAGGTGGACAATCACAGCATCAGGGAGAAGTTCAGTTCAGAATTGCTGCTCCTTCAGCTACAAATTACTGGGATCCTACAAACGATTATTCATATGATAAATTGACAGCAGGTTCAGTAATTAAAACAAAGAAAATTACAGTATATGAAGGAAGTACATTGATATTTGGTAATGAGCCTGATGGAACAGCTCCTACATCAGTTGTTACACCAACTAAGACTATAGCACCAACACCTACAAATACACCAATTAATTCACTTAAAGGTGATATGGATCTTAATGGTGCAGTTAATTCAATTGACTTCGGATTAATGAGACAATACTTGTTAGGTATGAAAAAAGACTTTACATCCGCACAATTGGCAGCTGGAGATATTGATAACAATGGTTCAGTTAATTCAATTGACTTCGGGTTGTTAAGAAAAGTATTACTTGGAATCAAATAAATAATCTTTAACAGAGATTAATAGAACTTAATTAAAATAGCCATATGGACTTTAAGTCTATGTGGCTCTTTTTTTGGCCTTAATACGATATAGTGTCTGTTTGATTCTAGTAAGCCTTCTTGTAAAACCACCCTGTTTTATAATATAATAGAATATATTGAACGCGATAAAGATTTTACATCGTGCTTCAATTTCGTTAATACAATATCACGAAAATCAAATTTTCCAATGTATAATCATTTTCGTGATTTATATAGTCGAAAAGATGTTAAATTAATTACTTTCAAGAGCTATAAGTATATGTGGTTCAAGTCTTAAGTATTAATTTGTTTATAATAAAAAATAATATTCGAGCAGGTTAGGTTCCAAAATAAAAATTCTTGAGGTGTAAATGTGATGAATAATTTGGTTGAAGCACTTATAGGAAATATGGAAAAAGTTATTGTTGGAAAAAGGTCTGTGTTGGAACATATTTTAGTAGCACTGTTAAGTGATGGGCATGTACTGATTGAAGATGTACCAGGGGTTGGAAAAACTCAGATTGTTGCAACGCTTGCACGATCGGTCAATGGAATATTTAACAGGGTGCAATTTACTCCTGATTTGATGCCGTCAGATATAATGGGATTTTCCATGTTTAATCCGGCCACCCGTGAATTTGAATACAGGAAAGGAGCAGCGATGTGTAATTTCCTCCTTGCAGATGAGATAAACAGAACCTCTCCTAAAACCCAGTCAAGTCTTCTGGAAATAATGGAAGAAAATCAGGTTACCGTAGATGGAAAGACATACCAGTTACCAAAGCCGTTTATGGTTCTTGCAACACAAAATCCAGTAGAATGTTTTGGTACATATCCTTTGCCGGAAGCTCAGATGGACAGGTTCTTTCTTAAGCTTTCTATTGGTTATCCCGGAAAAAGTGAGGAAAAGTTAATAATTGATAGATTCGGAAACTATAATCCTTTATCAATTTTAGAACCTGTTGCAAATATAGATGATCTGTTGAAGCTTCAGAATCAGGTTAAAGAAATAAGAATTGAAGATTGTTTAAAAGAATACATTGTTGACATTATTGAGGCTACAAGGAAGAGTTCTGATGTTGTACTTGGGGGAAGTCCAAGGGGAAGTCTTAACTTGTACAGGGCTTCAAAGGCATGGGCATTTATTAAGGGTAGGGAATACGTAATTCCTGATGATATACAGAAAATGGCATCACCCGTTCTGGCACATAGAATTATCATGAATTCAGGTGCAAAAATGAAAGGTATTTCCGCAGAAAATGTTGTTAATGATGCAATTCTTAGGGTCAAGGTTCCGACATTTTAGTGCCCTCTAAAAGAAAGGGAAAATACAATGAGAAATTTTGTTTTGTTTTTCTTAATGACGATTTTTGTTTATATTTATTCTTACATTATTGGTGGGGAAACAAGCATGATAATGGTTTACATGTTTCTTCTCTCTCCTATAGTGTCGTTTCTTCTGGTTTTTCCTGCAAGGAAAAAAATTGAGGTTGCTATTGATGCACCATCATCAGAGGTTGAAAAAGGTGGAATTACAAGGGTCAATGTACATATAAAAAATAAGTCGTTTATGCCGTTCCCATTTATTAATGTAACATTCTGTCGGGCTGTAAATTTCAGTGTACCCGGGTCAAATGAGGTAATGGTTTCATTAGGGCCGTTTCAAAATAAAACTATTACAGTGGAATATACTGCAAAAAGCAGAGGAATCGGAGAAATAGGAGTAATTGATATAAGGCTGAAAGATTACTTGAATTTATTTTCACTATCAGTATTAGGTGGTTCCTTTGAAGATAGGTACAAAGGAGAAGTTACAGTTCTTCCAAGGCTTCAGGACATAAAGCCAACCAGTAAAATACTATTGGCTTCACCTGAATCTCTGCAGCAGGATGATTCTGGCATTGTAACAACAGGGCTATACAGTTGGAGTGGTGAACCGGGCTATGAATTCAGAGAATATATGGCGGGAGATCCGCTTCATAAGGTACACTGGAAACTCTCAGCGAGGACTGAAAAACTTATGGTTCGAAAGGATGAGGGAAGAGGCGTTTCAAAAAAGCGGCTTATTTTAGATCCTTATATGGAAACACCGCAAAGAGAGCAAAGTAGCAAAACGGTATTGCAACTTCTCTTAAATCCCTCTAATAAGTCTGATAAAAGAGGAAACAATTTTGAAGACGAAGTTTTGATGTTAGAGGAGAAAACTCTTGAGGCTATGCTTGCAGTGGCACACATGTCAGTCAAAACAGGCAGAGAGGTTGAGTTATGGCTGTACGAAAATAACAACTGGAACAGATATGCAATAATTGATGGTAAAAGTATAAACGAAATCCAGCATAGACTGGCATCTTACACGTTCTCAAAAGATATTGTTCTGGATTTTTCAAAACGGTTACCTTTAGTGGATATTATTGAGCACGAAGGCAGGAGCCGCTATGCAGGGGGGGGAGAGTCTACAGTTTTTACAGGTTATCATGATGAATCTTTGCAAAAGGCGATTGACAGCTTTACTAATTATGGGATAATTGTGGATGCTGTTTCAATAAAAAGTTCCGTGTTAAGAAGTGTAATGGGCTTTAGAGAAGGGGAAAAGACTCTATCAAACAGACAGGGTAATACATGGGTGTTAGGTATTGATGATGACATTACGGAGGCGTTATCATAGCTTATTAGTGAAGGGAATTTAAAAAGATAAATAGAAATTCTGGAAATAATAATTGCTGGAGGATGGATGCAATGAAAGGGCTTCTTAAGGAATTAAAAAATCAAAAACTATCTCTTCTGTTTTCCATTATACTGACTTATTGGGCTATGAGTTCATTTTTTGGATTGCCCATATTGGATATTTTATTAGTGATTACTCTGGTTAATACTATTCTTTTTGTTTTTTGTATATATGTTAAAAGGCAGGGTGTTGCAGGGAGTGTATTGTTTATTCTTGGAACAGTTGCATACTATATGCTTATTTTTGCCACTATTTTGTCTTCAGGGAAATCAAATCTGTCCTATCTAATATGGATTGTTGTAACAAAGCCGGAAAGTATAGAAGTCGTACCGGCTTTTTCCTTCGGAACCTTGTTGATCGCAGCATACGGTTTTTCCACAACCGTTTTCTATTTTACAAATATAAGGTTTAGAATATCAGTTCTTCTACTAATCGGAATAATTCCTTTTATGCTTCAGGCAGCAAAAACTGACAGTAATGTTACAATACCATTCATACTTTTCCTGGTACTGTTTTTTTCGCTGTATGCAGAGCGGACTGTTAAAAAGACTGTTGATTCAAAGAATGACTATCACATAAAAAATCCCTGGTACGTTATGTCTTTAACAATTTTTATTGGAATAGTTATGACCTTGGCATTAATTTCTCCAAAACCTGAAACTATACCAAAAGTGGCATATTTAAACCAGGTTCTGAATCAGACAATACAGAATCTGGCTCAAACAAATCAACAAAATATTCAAATGCAGAATTTAACTAACATATTCAGTACCATGGGAATTAAAAATCAAAGTAATCTCGACTCGATGACACCTCCACTAGGAGATAACGTGCTTTTTGAAGTTAGTGCCCAGGAACCCTTATACTTCAGAGTACAAAACTGGGATAGGTATGCTGATAACCGTTGGCTTAAAGGAAACAAAAAGCTTGATGAAAAAAGGGATGTAAGGGAGACAAAAAACAGATACTACAAGTTCAATGTTTTGATAGAGCTTTTGCAGCGTATGAGAAAGAATGGGCTGATGTTGTCGGGGATTTCTGAAACAGATACATTTTTTGAAGGTACATTAAAACCTCAGCAAGTAAATCAGGCCTATATTCATACTAAAGGGGTACCTATGCAATCGTTACTCAACCCGCCGGGGGTATGTGACTTTGGCTTGTGGAATAACTCAGAGGTTTATATAAATGATTACTCTGAGTGTTATATCGCAGACGGACAGCTGCCCAATATCAATGAATCATATACGGTTGAATATTTATCCCAGAACGTGCCGCACTCCAGTTTGGAATTAGGAGTACTAAAGAATATAAACAAGGAATTGGTAACAAATATATTTGATCCCGATAATTATGTAGTTGACTATAATAGCGACGGAGCAATTGAAGAAGAGGTTTCGAAAGGTAAGCTGGTTATAATGCCTCATACCAAGGATGTGATAGAAGAAGCCAACAATGAGATTAACACAGCTTATGATAATTATACTTCTCTTCCTGATGATTTGCCACAGAGAATTTATGATCTTTCAGCTAGTATAACAGCTGGATTGTCAAACGATTATGACAAAGCTGAGGCTATAGTAGATTTTTTTTATACTACAGGTTTTGAGTATGATCTGACACCGCCAAGTAAGCCTAGGAGCATGGATTATAATGATTTCTTTATTTTTGAGAGTAAGCAAGGTATATGTATGCACTTTGCATCAGCGATGGTTATTTTAGCAAGGGCAGCCGGTATGCCTGCAAGATACGTGGAAGGTTTTGTAGCAAGTGAATGGGATTCTGAATCGGGGAACTATCTTATAAGAGAAAAACATGCCCATGCTTTCCCTGAAGTTTATATTGCCGGCTTTGGCTGGATGGTTTTTGAACCAACTGTCGGTACAGGAAGTTCACAAAACAGGTTTGGTGTGTTTTTTGACGGGTTGGTCAATACCTTTAAAGACATTTTTTCCGTAATTGCTGCTTTTATAGCCGCAATGCCTCTTTGGGCTAAGTTTTTGTTTATTCCTTATACTATTTTTGTATTAATTATTTTGATTTGGTTATTTAACAGAATTAAAAGAAGTCTCTGGAAAAATCTTGTTTTAAAATCTGACAATAAAGCTGCGGTTTCGATTGTATTTGCAAGAATCTCATATTTACTTGGTAAAATCAATCTGGATATAAAGAAGTATGAAACACCTTTAGGTTACGCAGAAAGAGTACTTGAAGCAAGTGGCATAAATTTGCTGGAATTTGCCGTTAGCTTTAATAAGTCGGAATATGGAGGATTAACACCCGATCAACAAGTTGTATCGTCAGCTATGGAAAAGTATAACGAAGTAAGAACGTATGTTAAGAAGGAAGTTGGGAAGCTGAAAGCGTGGATGGTTTAGCCTGTATATCCGAGGTGTTTTATATTTTGTACCAATAAATTATTAGAACGTTATGTAAAAAAACAGTTATGTGTACAAGCCCTTTAATAGATGTTTTGCATATTATGTAATATGTAAACTTCTATTTAGGAGGGTCAATATGTATGATTATAAGATAGGGGACATTGTAACAAGGAAATCCCATGGCAACGATATTTATTTTACAGTTGTTGATATTGTTAGCAGAGATGGGGCTAAGCCTGTATATGTTTTAAAAGGCTTATTTTACAGAATAGAAGCCGATTCTAGTGCTGAAGACTTGATTAAGCAGGACTATAAAAGTGTACAGTTAAATCTACAAAGAGATATTATGAATGCAAGGCAAACTATGTATAGAGGTAAGTTTTCAAGAAGGTTGTTTTGGTTTGGCAGACTAAGGGAAAGGCCGGGAAAAATACTTCAAATAGATTCTAGTGAAAAGTTTTTAAATATGTGTAAAAGTCACTATAGGGAAGCCGGTATTAACGTTGTTGGAATTGTAGCTGCTGAGAGTGATCAGCCAGGGGTGGTAAGTCGTGCGTTGCAGGAGCACAGACCTGATATATTGGTTTTGACAGGGCATGACGGTATAAAAAAGGAGGGAAGTAACCTTAACTCTATTGAAAGTTATAGAAATTCCAGGTACTTCATTCAATCTGTAAAGCTGGCCCGTGAGTATGAGAGCAGTTTTGACAGGTTATGTATATTTGCTGGAGCTTGTCAGTCGTACTTTGAAGGAATTATGAGTGCGGGTGCAAACTTTGCAAGTTCTCCGGGAAGAATAAATATTAATGCACTAGATCCGGCAATTGTAAGTGAAAAAGTAGCTCTTACAGATGTAGGCCACTATGTTAATCCAGAGCAAATAGCTCAAATGACAATATCAGGTGTTGAGGGCATAGGCGGTATAAGGACCAAAGGCCATTTGAAGAGAATGTAGAAAAATTGTTACAATATAGCTGTACCTGCAATCAAAGAAATAATATACGCTGCTTCAGAGGCAGAACGATATCTTCTAAAAAGTTTGATAAAAAACAAACTTTTTAGAAGAGTTGTACATTGGAAGTCTATCAAGGGCTTCCTCTTTTTCAGAGTATTGAAGATTTAATTTGAATACTGTAAAATTAATAGAGTTGATCAAAGTATAAAATTTGTACAATTAACAGTTCTGCGATATATTATGAAAGCTTTATCAGAGGACAAGTTTTTGAAAAAATATAGAATAATAAGGAGATATTTTTGGGTAAAAATTTATACATCACTGAAAAACCTTCTGTTGCAGCAAGTTTTGCTGCTGTGTTGGGTATGAACATTTCAAAAAGCGACAGAATACGAGGCTATGCTCAGTCAAATAATTCAATAATCACATGGTGTTTTGGTCACCTTATTACGTTGGCATTCCCCGATGCATATAATGAAGCTTACAAAGAGTGGAGAGTTGACCATCTTCCGATAATTCCTCAAGAGTATAAATATATAGTTATTGACAATGAAGGTGTCAAAAAGCAGTTTGAGGCAATAAAAACGCTTATGCTAAGGGAGGATATTGATTTTGTCTATGCTTGTACCGACAGCGGGCGAGAAGGAGAATATATTTTCAGGCTTGTATATGAACATAGCGGAAGTTCAAAGCCTGCAAAAAGAGTGTGGGTCTCATCCCAGACAGAAGAAGCTATAAAAGAAGGTATTGCAAATGCAAAGAATATAACTGAATATGACTCTTTGTCCCAGGCAGCATACAGCAGGGCAAAAGAAGATTGGCTGTTTGGGATGAATTTCAGCAGAATATATACATGCCTTTATGGACGAAATCTTTCGGCTCTCTTAAAAGAAAGCAAGTCCTCAGTTATTGCTATAGGTAGGGTTATGACCTGCGTTTTGGGTCTGGTCACCGAGAGGGAACTTGAGATCAGGAATTTTGTGCCTAAAATTCATTATGCCGTCACTGCAAACTTTTTATCTTTTGACAGTAAGATTGAATACAAGGGTAAATGGGTACCGGAAAGAAGTAAAAGTATAAAAGCGGATGATACTTCTCAAGAAGGTGAAAGGTATATCAATAAAGAGGAAGCGGAGGCAATAATTGAAAAATTAAGAGGCAGTGAGGGAAAAGTAAAAAAAATTGAGATAAAAAGTAAAAATGAGCTTCCTCCTCTGCTCTTTAACCTTGCAGAGCTCCAGTCGGAAGCAAATAAGAAGTTCAAACTACCTGTAGACAAAACTCTGGGGGTTGCCCAAAGTTTATACGAGAAGAAACTGATAACTTACCCAAGGACTGACTGCAGGGTGCTGTCTACAGATATAGTAGCTGAACTACCAAAAGTTCTCAATGGGCTCTTTTTGAATCCTGTTTTCAGAGATTGTGTTTCGAGAATAAAGGAATTTGGGGAGTTAAAAGTAACAAAGACCACAAAGAGGTATGTTGACGATAAAAAAGTAACAGACCACTACGCCTTGATACCAACTTATGTTACTGCTGACTTAAATAAGCTTAGTGAGGATGAGAAAAAAATTTATTCTCTTATTGCTAAAAGATTCCTGGCTATATTCTATCCCCCTGCTGTATATAACACTGTTAAGGTAGAGACTGAGGTAGCAGAAGAAATATTTGTTACAAGCTCTAGAACCTTAAAGGAAGCAGGATGGAAGGAAATTTACGAGGTGACTAAAGCAAAAGATGAAGACGATTATACTGAAGTGCCCATACATTTGCTTAAAAAAAATGAGAAGTGCGAAGCAAAAGGATTTGAACTTGAAGAGAAAGAGACAAAACCGCCTCCGAGGTATACTGACGGATCACTTATAATTACTATGGAGAAGGCAGGAAAATTTATTGAGGACGAGGAACTCAGGGAACAAATAAAAACAACCGGAATAGGTACTTCTGCTACACGTGCAGGTATTATAAAGAAGCTTAAAGACATAGGATATATAAATATAAACTCAAAGACGCAGGTAGTTACTCCTACATTGAAAGGGGAGGCTATTGTTGAACTGGTAAGGAGGACTGCAAAAGAGCTTTTAAGCCCATCACTTACTGCAAGTTGGGAAAAAGGTCTTACGATGATTGAAAACAGGGAAACTACACAGGAGGTTTTTGACAAAAAACTTTGTGATTATATAAATAGAACGATAGAAAAGGTTAAAAGGAGTAATAACAGCATTAATCTTGTTAAGATGTTTAATGTTTAGTGCCAGTTATTATAAGCGGCTTAAGGAATTGTTGACTATTTTGAACTCTGTTTTTAAGGCGGTGAAAGCATCAACTACTTCGGGAGCAAAATTCGGAATTATATTTTCTTCTCTATCCATTATGTTTCCTCCGCTGACCTAATAATATTAGATTGAAAACAAAATGCAAGCGGTTTTGTTCGAGTATAGGAATTTATAAAGATTTTGTTTTTTGTAAATTCCTATACTCGGGCTTGAAAAGGGCATTTTATTTTTGGTTATTAAAATGCTGCAAAAATTATCTACAATAGAGGCGAAAGGAGCATTATTTCTTCATTTTCATTATAAATAGTGTTAAATTGTGATATGGGCAAAGGATTTTTACCTAATCCAACTTCTAATGTATACCCAGGCCGCCCGTACTCTCTTATAAACCAGTCTTTGTATCCGGCGTAAGCAGCTTCGTAAGGTACAGTTGAAACAGAATAGCCACTTGCCCTCGAGAAAACGTTTGCAATTCTTAAAGCTTCCTGTGGTGCCATGTTAAGGTAATTCCAATAAATTACCCTTCCCTGGGAATGGTAAGCGATAACCAACCTGAAATTATGTTGCCTTGTAAAGTTTACCATTGCGGAGGATTCGGGTTCTGACAGGGGAGCTGGCCCGCCATATCTTGTCGGTCCAGGTCCATAAATACCCAAAGAGGGCTCCTGAGCTTTTGCTTCAGCCCAACTAGCAGGGTAATTCCTGTTTAAATCTACACCTCTGATGTTTGCACTCCATACCTGGGAGAAAGGCTGTCCGGTAGTATTCCATTGACGAAGCTGGTTGTAGTAAGGGTTTGACGGATCGAGCCCATTTAAAACAAGGTCGACACCATCGGGATTTACCATAGGAACGATATAAATGCTGCTTTGGTTCCAGATATCCCTCACATTGTAGCCACGAAGCGAGCTGCCGGTTGCATAAGCTTTAAGGAAGTTTTCTGTAAATTTCATTAAAAGAGGTGCTGTAATCCACTCAATTGCATGATGAGCTCCATTATAAAATACTTCTCTAGACCCTCTTCCAAGCCGTAAAAAGTAGAGATTTTTACCGAGAACACTTCTTCCTGCTATTCCTACTTCAAGAAAAGGATACCTTGCTTTTAGTCCGTAAATGTTTCTTTCCATTATTTCATAAGTATAATCAATATCGGTGAATACTACATCTATACCATAAGGAACAGTTAATCTTTGGCCAATATAAATCAAGTCCGGATTAATTCCCGGATTGGCTGTAATAATTGCAGCAGGAGTTGTATAGAATTTGCGTGCAATTCCATAAATAGTATCTCCAGGTTGAACGTAGTAAAAATTGTAACCCTGTAAAAGTATCTCCATTATTCTCCATGTGGCAGGACCTACGATGCCGTCAGGCACCAGACCGTTATCTCTCTGAAATGCAGATACAGCTTGTTGAGTTTGAGGGCCATAAGCCCCATCAACAGGACCGGGCTGATATCCAATCCGTGCAAGCAGGCTTTGTACAAGCTTTACGTCAGGACCCCTTGATCCTAAGCGGAGTGTTTCCATATTTTCACCTTCTTGGTCATTTACTCTACTATATTGTATTAGAGGAGGCTCGAATTGGTTATTAATACTTTCATAATAAACGTATTTTGACTTGAATTAATTCCTGTACAATTTTATACTAGTTATTATAAAGAGTAGTGCTTCTTTTAATTTGCACATTTATAAAAATTATAAAAAGAAATACGATAGTGGATTTTAATGATCAACTTTTTAAAAGGGTCGGAGAAAACGGAAGGGAGCAGCAAACATGAACCATAAATTTTCTATTGGGGATATTGTAGAGATGAAAAAACAACATCCTTGTGGCAGCAAGGAATGGGAAGTAACCAGGGTTGGAGCTGATTTCAAAATAAAGTGCCTTGGCTGTGACCATCAGGTTATGATTCCAAGACCTAAGTTTGAAAAAAGTGTTAAGAAAATAATAAGGTCGGCAGAAGATAAATTACAGTCTTAAAAGTTTAGGCTGTAATTTTTTTAGAGTATAGGAAATTATGGTTGTTTTATATTTCTTAAGAAATTTGCACATAGAAATCAATTTGCAAAGTTTGGTTAAATGCTTTGTTATTTTTTAATTTGTATGAATCCTTTTACTGCATTTTTGAAATACTAAGAAATAAACTTTAAAAGGATGATAATATGTTTGAGGATAGAAAAAGAGGTAAAGGTGGTTTTGTAAAAACATTTTTAACTGCCCTTGTAACTTCTTTAGGAGTAGGAATACTATTATTCTTTTTTGCTTCCCAGTACATTGTTAGTGATATGGAGCAACAACCGCAAGGTAGCAAAACAAATGATAAACCAATACCGCAGCAGCTTTCCATAGGGCAAACGCAGACACCAGGCGAAACTAATCAGGCTAGTACTACACCGGGGGATACAGTTCAGAATGTTGCAAAAACTTCAATGCCGGGAGTTGTTGGAATTTCTGTGCTGAAGGTTGACAGCAGATCTATATTTGACGGAAATACAGAAAGTTGGGGTGTGGGTTCTGGAGTAATTGTAAGTTCTAATGGTTATATCCTAACAAATCACCATGTTGCAGGAGGCAAGAATAAGAGAATAATAGTTTCGTTGGAGGATGGCCGTAATGTAGATGGAACTACAGTATGGGCTGATTCAGTTCTGGATCTTGCTGTTGTTAAAGTGAATGCAGCAGGACTTAAAACAATACCTTTAGGGGATGCTAACGGACTAACAGTAGGTGAGCCTGCAATAGCCATTGGAAACCCGTTAGGGCTTCAGTTTCAGAGAACTGTTACTTCAGGTATAATTAGTGCTCTCAATAGGACAATTAAGATAGAAACTGAGGAGGGTGCGAATTATATGGAGGATCTTATCCAGACTGATGCAAGCATTAATCCTGGAAATAGTGGAGGACCGTTGCTAAATTCAAAAGGTCAGGTTATAGGAATAAATACTGTGAAGGTAACAAGCGCAGAGGGAATAGGATTTGCAGTGCCAATAAATATAGCCATTCCCATAGTAAACCGTTTTATAGAAAGTGGAGACTTTGCCGAACCTTACCTTGGGGTATTTGCATATGACAAGGATGTAGTCCCTTATTTTGATAATACTATAAATATTGATGCCGGTGTATATGTTTCCAATGTTGATGAAAATGGCCCTGCTTACAGAAGCGGTTTACGTGTTGGTTGTATAATGACAGAGGTTGATGGAAAAGAAATTAATACAATGATGCAGCTCAGGACTTATATTTATTCCAAAAAGCCCGGAGATTCGATAAATATAACCCACCGTGAAGGCGATACTATAAAAAATGTATCTATTGTACTTGCTCAAAAGGAAAAAGATGGGCTTGTTACGAGATAGTCTATAAGTTGGAGAAGTTATGGGACTTAATAGTTCTGTAGCTTTTTCTTTTTTCGACGTATCTTAATTGTGAAAATGGAAAGAATTACAGTAAGTATAATTCAGGGAGGGCAAAAATGGGAACAGGCAAGAAATTGCATGAGAACAGCGGCTTTGAAAGTACTATAAAGGAGTATTTGAAGCAGGCACGCAGTAAGCTGGAGAATGAGCTGACGGGCACGAGGGAAGCTATGAAGTTGATTGCGATAGACAAAACGCAGGACTTTCTTAAAGTGATGGATAGAGGGTTAGATAAGGAGGAACGGGATTATTTGAGTGCCTTGATAGTTGCAAGCATGTACCAATCCTTTTGTTATGGTTACGGTATAGGTAAAATTGAAGGTAAAAACGATAGAAAGATAGTTTTATAAGAAACTTAAGATGTTACTTTATTTGTAATTGTGGTAATATATACATAGATAACGTACACTAAAGTTAAATCTATATATATAAATCACGAAAATGGTTATACATAGGAAAATTTGATTTTCGTGATATTGTATTAAGGAAATTGAAGCACGATGTAAAATCTTTATCGCGTTCAATATAGCACCCAAATGTTATCTAATTTAGATGAAAAACGTCCTTTAATTATAGTTTTAGAGTTTTTCATCTATAATATGATTATGGATAGAGGATTAACTTATGAAAAAAGATGATAATTTTATAAACGAGGCTGCACAAGAGGCATTGGAAGGTGTAAAAAATGGTCATGGTGGTCCATTTGGAGCAGTGATAGTAAAGGATAACCGGGTGATTGCCCGGGCACATAACGAGGTAATAAAAAATAATGACCCTACTGATCATGCCGAAATGATTGCAATAAGAAATGCAGCGAAAAAGTTAGGAAGATTTGATCTTTCAGACTGTGAGCTATATACTTCTTGTGAGCCATGTCCTATGTGCTTTTCAGCCATTCACTGGGCTAAAATTGAAAAGGTTTATTATGGCTGTACAAGAGAAGATGCTGCCTCTATAGGATTTGATGATGAATACATTTATGATGTAATCAAGGGTAAGGTAGAGAATAAAAGAGTTGAATTGAAACAGAAGGACAGGGAAATGTGTCTTAAAGCTTTTGATGAATGGAAAGCTAAAGAGGATAAAGTGCAGTACTAGTTTTTAGTTCTGCTATTCCTAAGGCAGCTGGTCTGTCATAACAGACCGGGAACAAAAGGATGATAGTGCAATGGATGTAAAGGGTCTCCGGCTTTGCCTCCGATGAACGAGCTATGCTCGCCCTTGACATCCCGAACAATAGTGCCTATGTTTACATTATACAAGTTTACCAAAATTTTACCGTCACTTTAACTTGCAATTTTTAGGGTTAATAAAAAATCAAAAAAGTATTGACAATGTTTATCTATGCTGATATGATATTATTCAATTATACTTAAATAAGTGAGTGCTATGATGGAAATAAAGATGCACGAGATTGCACAAGAGAGCTGATGGTTGGTGAGAATCAGCGCATGATTTGCATGTATAACTCGTTCCGGAGCTTTATTGCTGAAAACAAGTAAGCAATAACGTTGATTACGTTACAGTCTTTGCATATATTTATATGCATCTGAGAGCATATTTTAAAGGTATGTTGAATCAGGGTGGTACCGCGTAGGATTTTGTACCCTTCGTCCCTGCAAATTTGATTTGCAGCGTCGAAGGGTTTTTGAATTTTATGAGCATGTTTTAGGTATGACTAAAGTATAAGTTCTTACTTAGGGATAACGAAAAAACTTGATTTGATAACGTTTTAGAATATTAGAATAGTAAGTTGTTTTTTCATTATCACTTATTACTGAAATATAACGCAAAGGGTGTATTTTTATGAAAATAACAGGAGCACAAGCTATTGTTAAAGCTTTGGAATTGGAAGGGGTAGAAACTATATTCGGATACCCTGGAGCTGCTATATGCCCGTTTTATGATGCTTTGATCGACTCAAAGATACGTCATATACTGACCAGACATGAACAGGGAGCAGCTCATGCGGCAAGCGGATATGCCCGTGCTTCCGGTGATGTTGGAGTATGTGTTGTTACTTCAGGTCCCGGGTCGACAAATATTATTACGGGTATTGCTACTGCATACATGGATTCAATTCCTGTCGTTGCAATCACAGGACAGGTATCATCGGAGCTTATCGGGCGGGATGTATTTCAGGAGGCAGATATAACAGGGGCAGTCATGCCATTTGTAAAGCACAGCTACCTTGTTAAAAACGCAAAGGATTTGCCGAGGATAATAAAGGAAGCATTTTATATAGCTTCTACCGGAAGGCCGGGACCTGTACTTATAGACATTCCTGTGGATATACAGAATGACGAAATTAAGTTTGAATACCCCAAAAGTCTTGATATCAGAGGATACAAACCTAATTTAAAAGGTCATTCAATGCAGATTAAGAAGATAGCTGAAGCAATAAAGAAATCAAAGAAGCCTGTAATTTGTGCAGGTGGAGGAGTTATAAGTTCCGGAGCGACCAATGAACTTATAGAATTGGTAGAGAAGTGCAGAATACCGGTTACGCCTACACTTATGGGAATAGGTGTTTTGCCGTCGGTTCATGAACTCAATCTGGGTATGCTTGGTTCACACGGCGTTTATACGGCAAACTATGCGATAAATAATGCGGACCTGTTGATTATTTTAGGAGCCAGAGTTGGTGACAGGGCTATGAGCAAACCTAATCAGATTGCGAAGAAGGCCAAAATAGTCCATATTGACATAGATCCCGCTGAGATAGGAAAAAATATAGAAGTGTCCATACCTGTGGTTGGGGACTTGAAACAAATACTTAAAGAGCTTAACGAGGTTGCACATAAGGGAGAAGCAGATGAGTGGCTCGAAGAGTTAAAAAGAAAGAAAGCTGAGCACGCTCTTAAAATTGATTTGAATGCTAGCTCAAACTATGTAAATCCTAAATACCTATTGTCAGTTTTATCGGAAATTGCTGATGAAAATACCATTGTAACAACAGAGGTTGGACAGAATCAGATATGGGTTGCAAATTATTTTGGTGTGAAAAAACCTGGAACTTTTATAACTTCAGGAGGTATGGGGACCATGGGATATGGGTTGCCTGCGGCTGTAGGTGCAAAGACTGCCTGTCCTGATTCTAAGGTTGTTTGTATAGGTGGTGACGGTAGTTTCCAGATGTCCATGCAGGAGCTGGGAACTATGAAGCAAAGTAAAATAGGGGTTAAGGTGCTGATTTTCAATAACTATAGGCTTGGAATGGTACGGGAACTCCAAAAAATCAGGCATTGCAGCCGTTATACAGAGGTTTTTCTGGACGAAAATCCCGATTTCCAGACTATTTTTAAGGCATATGGTTTTGAGAGCGAAAGAATTTCAAGCAATAAAGATGTGGAGGGTGCACTAAGGAAAATGCTCAAAGACGACAAGCCATATCTGCTTGAGTGCATGGTAGATCCGGAAGAAGCTACACTATAAGGTAACAGAAAATTATTTTTATATATAAAGGGAGGTATAGAGAGATGCCAAAGCATACTTTATCGGTACTGGTAGAAAATCATCCCGGAGTTCTGTCGAGGGTGGCAGGTCTTTTCAGTAGAAGGGGGTTTAATATTGACAGTTTGGCTGTTGGAGTTACAGAAGACCCTGAAGTGTCAAGAATAACCATAGTAGTAGACGGGGATGAATATGTTGTAGAACAGGTGAGCAAACAGCTTAACAAATTAATTGACGTAATAAAAATCAAGCAGCTTGAAAAGAACGAATCGGTAAGCCGTGAACTTGCGCTTATCAAGGTTTGTGCAGATGCTTCGACAAGAGCAGAGATTATACAAATTGTTGAAATATTTAGAGCAAAAATAGTTGATGTGTCAAAGAATACCTTAACTATTGAGATTTCAGGGGGTACAGACAAAGTTGCAGCCCTTGAGGATATGCTAAAACAATTTGGAATAAAGGAAATAGTAAGAACGGGTACAATTGCCATCGAAAGAGGTAATAGATATATAAAAGCTAAAAATAATGACAAGGAGTGATTTTTAAATGGCTAAAATGTATTATGACAGTGATTGTGATTTAGGATTATTGAGAGGAAAGACAGTAGCTATTATTGGGTATGGAAGTCAAGGCCATGCACATGCACAAAATTTACAGGATAGCGGTATAAATGTAGTTGTAGGTCTTCAACCTACCTCTGCAAAAAGACAGCAGGTAATTGACGATGGTTTGAAAGTTGTTGATACTGATGAAGCTGCAAAAATGGGAGACCTTATAATGATATTGACTCCTGACCAGACTCAAAAGGATATGTACGATGAGAGCATAAAAGCAAACCTAAAAGAAGGAAATGTATTAATGTTTGCTCACGGTTTCAATATTCATTTCAATCAGATAGTTGCACCTAAAGGTGTTGACGTTATAATGGTTGCTCCAAAAGGACCAGGCCACACAGTTAGAACCCAGTATAAAGAAGGAAGAGGAGTGCCTGCACTTATTGCAATCCACCAGAATGAGACTGGAAAAGCAAAAGAATATGCCTTGGCATATGCAGCAGGTATAGGAGCTGGCAGAGCAGGAATTCTTGAAACTACATTTAAAGAAGAAACTGAAACTGACCTTTTTGGTGAACAGGCAGTTCTTTGCGGTGGAGTTACCGAATTAATGAAGGCTGGATTTGAAACTCTTGTAAATGCAGGATATCAGCCTGAAATAGCTTACTTTGAATGTGTACATGAGATGAAGCTTATTGTAGATCTTATAAATCAAGGCGGATTCTCATACATGAGATATTCCATAAGTGATACTGCTGAGTACGGTGACTATGTTACAGGCAGAAGAGTTGTAACCGATGAAACAAGAAAAGAAATGAAAAAAGTATTGCAGGAAATCCAAGACGGTAAATTTGCTTCAAACTGGATTACTGAAAACAAATCAGGCGGAAGAGCTAATTTCCTTGCAATGAGAAGCAATGAATCCCAACATCAGGTAGAAAAGGTTGGAGCAGAACTGAGAAAAATGATGAGTTGGCTTAAGAAGTAGTTCTAATGCTTTTTAACAATACTAATTACTGGTCTTTGAAATTGTTCAAAAGCACTAGATATACTAAACGAGATAAAATCCTTGAACGAATAATTTAAGGTTTAATAGGTAAAAGGTTATGGAAAAGATGGGAAGTCCCATTTTTCCTGCCACCTATTTGAGGAATTTGCGAAGCAAAGTCCTCAAATCGAAAAAGAGAAAAAATATATAGAGATATAGAAATTTATAAATATGAGAATGATTTAGGAAATAGGAGGTAAATGTTATGCCTAATAGAATTAAGATATTTGATACCACATTAAGAGATGGAGAACAGACTCCAGGGGTCAACTTAAATATTCAGGAGAAGCTGGAAATTGCACGTCAGTTGGAGAAATTAGGCGTTGATGTCATAGAAGCCGGTTTTGCCATTGCATCTCCCGGAGACTTTGAAGCTATAAAAGCAGTTTCAGAAAATATAAAGAATGTCACAATTGCAAGCCTTTGCAGAGCTGTTGAAAAGGATATAGACAGAGCATGGGAAGCTGTTAAGGGAGCACAAAGCCCCAGAATTCATACTTTCATTGCAACATCAGACATACATTTAAAATATAAGCTGAAGATGACAGAGGAAGAAGTGTTAGAAAGAGCAGTTGCCATGGTTAAGTACGCAAAGAAGTATTGTTCAGACGTTGAGTTTTCAGCAGAAGATGCAAGCAGAACAAGAGTTGATTTTTTGATAAAAGTTGTTGAAGAAGTAATAAAAGCAGGTGCTACAGTTGTAAATATACCTGATACTGTAGGGTATACAACTCCTACGGAGTATGGAAATATAATAAGGGCTATAAAGGAAAATGTAAGCAATATAGATAAAGCAGATATAAGCGTTCACTGTCACAACGACCTGGGGTTGGCAGTTGCAAATTCACTTGCAGCAGTACTAAATGGTGCTACACAGGTGGAATGTACTATAAATGGCTTAGGCGAGAGAGCAGGAAATGCTTCGGTGGAAGAAATAATAATGGGTATTGACACCAGAAAAGATTTCTATAAAATTGAACATAAGATAGATACAACACAAATATATAGATCAAGTAAATTGGTGAGCAGCCTTACAGGTATAGCAGTTCAGCCAAACAAAGCAATTGTAGGAGCAAATGCTTTTGCACATGAGTCGGGCATTCATCAGCACGGAGTGTTGTCTGAGAAGAGTACTTATGAGATAATGAGACCTGAATCAGTAGGTATAGGACAAAACAGGATGGTGTTAGGTAAGCTTTCGGGCCGACATGCCTTTGAAGAAAGATTAAAGGAAATGGGCTATGCGACACTTACTCCTGACAGTATCCAAAAGGCTTTTGAGAAATTTAAGAGCCTCGCAGATAAGAAAAAGGTAGTTTTAGACAGAGATATTGAGGCACTTGTTGAAGAAAAAGTATCACAAGTACCTGAGATATTTGAGTTGGAAAGTTTTCAGATAACAAGCGGGAACAAAAGCGTTGCAACATCAACAATAAGCCTTAAGAGAAATGACCAAATAATAACTGAAGCAGCTACAGGTGATGGTCCTGTTGATGCAGCATTTAATGCAATAGAAAGAGCAGTGGGCATAAGCTTTACACTTGAAGATTATAGTTTGAAAGCAGTAACTGAAGGAAAGGATGCCCTTGGTGAAGTTACTGTAAGAATATCGAAAAATGGTAAACTTTTTGTAGGAAGAGGAGTAAGTACAGATATAATCGAATCTGGTGTTAGAGCATATTTAAATGCTATAAACAGGGCAGTAAGCGAAATTGGTGAAGCAGTTAATGAAGGATAATAATGTTAAAGCACTGTCATAAAAAGAGTTTTGGGGGAGAGATGCAGCAATGAAAAAAATATTTATTTATGATTCAACGTTAAGGGATGGGGCACAGGCACAAGGCATTTCCTTTAGTGTTGAAGATAAAATTAAGATTGTTGATAAGCTTGACAGACTTGGTGTAAGTTATATAGAAGCAGGAAATCCCGGCTCTAATCCTAAGGATCTGGAATTTTTTGAACGTATAAAAACTATAAATTTCAGAAATGCAAAGGTAATAGCTTTTGGAAGCACAAGAAGAGTTAATATTCCTGTTGAAAATGATGCTAATGTCAACTCATTGCTTATAGCTGATACTCCGGCAGTTGCGATATTCGGAAAGAGCTGGGATTTCCATGTAACAGATATATTAAAGACCACTCTTGAAGAGAACCTCAAAATGATTTATGATACAATACTATTTTTTAAGAGTAAAAATAAAGAGGTTGTTTTTGATGCAGAGCATTTTTTTGATGGATATAAAGCAAACCCTGAATATGCGATGAAATCTCTGAAAGCTGCATCTGAAGCCGGAGCCGATTGCCTTTGTCTTTGTGATACCAATGGAGGTAGCTTCCCTAACGAAGTATACGATATAACTCAAAAAGTAGTTAATGAATTTAAAGTCGATATTGGTATACACTGTCATAATGACACCGGAATGGCTGTGGCTAATTCAATAATGGCGGTACAGGCCGGAGCGGTACAAGTGCAGGGAACACTTAATGGATTTGGCGAAAGAAGCGGTAATGCCAATTTATGCAGTATTGTACCTAATCTACAATTGAAGCTCGGGTATATGTGCATATCGGACGAGAAAATGATAGATATTACTAGCATTGCTCGGTTTGCAAGTGAAGTGGCTAATGTAATTCATGATGAAAGAGCCCCTTATGTAGGAAGAAATTCATTTGCACATAAAGCTGGAATGCACGCAGATGCAGTAAACAAAAACACTACGGCGTATGAACACATAAGTCCTGAGACAGTGGGAAATGAAAGAGTGTTTCTTATGTCTGAAGTGGCTGGAAGAAGTGCGATACTTAATTTAATTAATCATATCGACAGCAGTATAACAAAAGATTCACCTGAAACAAAATTAATTCTTGAAAAGCTTAAGGAAATGGAATTCAAGGGATATCAGTACGAAGGTGCTGAAGGTTCATTTGAGCTTATAATCAGGAAAGTACTCGGGAGATATCAATCGTTTTTTGAGCTTAGTGAATTCAAGGTTGTTGTTAATGAACCCTCCATCACTACAGCTAACTCTTCTGCAATGATTAAAATTAAAGTGGGAGATCAGGAGGAAATAACTGCGGATGAGGGAGATGGTCCTGTTAATGCGCTCGACAAAGCGTTAAGAAAAGCTTTGGAACGGTTCTATCCTCAGGTTATGGATATGAAACTTACAGACTACAAGGTTAGAGTTTTGGATTCGAGGTCTGCAACAGCTGCAAAAGTTAGGGTGTTAATTGAATCGGCAGACTCTGGAGCAGTATGGACAACAATAGGTGTCTCTACTGATATAATTGAAGCAAGCTGGCATGCTTTGGTGGATTCAATAGAATACAAGCTCTTGAAAGACAAGGAATCGGAAAAATTAAACTAATTTTAGAAAAAGGAAGAGCAATTTGAAAATAATTGGGAAACTAATAAAGGGTACAGTTATTATAAGCGAAAAATTGATTAACAACGAAAATAGCAGTATTTCTTTCAGAGATCTGTTGGAAGATAATTTTATTGCATTGTGCAAGGAGTTGGACATTTCTGTGCCTTTATGGCTTAAAAGGAATACTACTGAGTTTGCCAGATACCGAAGGACATCTTTTACAAAGGATCAATTTATAGAGGATGTAAAGTTTGATCGGTTAGAGATTAAAATTGAGTGAGGGCATGCCGGGAACTTGAGATCAAATTTTAAAGAGAACTATAGGATGCAGGTTGTAAAAAACTTTGAAATAATGCTGATGAAATTGAATGTACAAGAGATAAAATAGTGCCTGATTTTTAGTCAGACACTATTTTTTGAAATATAATTTATTGGTTTATCGTAAATACTTGAGGGATTTGCTAAAAATCTTTATTTTCAGCTTTATTAGTCATTTGAATATCTAGACAATGACATTATAGCGCTAACTCCAAGTGCAAAAGCAATGACGGAAACAATTGCCGATAGAATCCACCAAGTATAGTTAGCATCAGCAGGAATTGCAGGTATAATCTTGTCTTGGAATATCTCATAAGTAGAACCTAAAACAAAACCAATGACAACGCAATAGGTCTGACGTGGAAACTTATTCATAGTCCATTCGATAGGTCTTGTTGTTAAGAAAATTCCGATTACAGTAACAATTCCTATTATTCCTAAATATACAAAGTCATAATTTTCTATGGCCAAAAGCATTGAATCATACATACCAAGAACCAGTAACATATGTGAAGTACTGATGCCTGGAAGCACTAAAGCCAATGCAATAATTATACCCGTAACCAATAACATCAGATAATGTACTGGTCCTGAACCAGATGTAACACTAATTGTTCCTGTGGGAATAAAGCCAATTGAAATAACAATTCCCAGTCCCAAAAGGAAATAAATTATGGAAGAAACTGTTATATTTGAATCCTTTGTCTTAACTTTCTTGTATAAAGCAGGAACACCCCCGATAACGGCTCCTAGAAAGAAAAATGAAACCGGTAAAGGAACTTTTACTAACAGCCAATTAATCACTTTGGAAAGTGTAAAAATACCTATTCCTGCACCCATACAGAATTTGATAAAAAATATGATATTTCCCTTTAAATCTTTTGTGAAATGACTTACTGAGCTTATTAATTTATCATATATGCCTAAAAGAATTGCCATGGTTCCGCCGCTTACTCCCGGTACGCTCATTGATGAACCGATAATAAAGCCTTTTAACATAACCATCAGAGTAGAATGCGATTTTTTTTCTTGTTTCATGGTAAAGAAATACACCCCCAAAAACGATGTATCATTCTCCTTTTATTTTTTTTTGTATCTCACGTCGAGTTATTATAACATACATGCTTAAATATGTAAAGAAACAGCTTGTCAGTAATTTCCGGTTATTTACACACGTATATAAAAAATGTATTTGTTAATAGGTCGTATTTTCTTCCGATATTATTGATAACAAATATCTAAAAATCAGTGTCCGTTTGCTAAAATGGTATGCATTGGATAATGGGGTTATTTGTAGCTTGGCTGCGATATGTTATAATATAAGTATGCTTTTATAAAAATTATGTTTAGCTGGGGGTAGGAAATGCATTCAGTTACTATCAATGAGAGAGTTGAAAGTATCAGGAATGATGAATACAGAATTAATGAGTTTATTGAAGAGTATAAGCCTTTTATAGCTTCATGTGTAGAAAAGACTGTGGGACGTTTTGTTGTTTATGGGCATGATGATGAACTGAGTATTGCTCTAATGGCTTTTGCAGAGGCAATAAAAGCATTTGACAGTTCAAGGGGTAGTTTTCTTTCCTTTGCACAAAACGTTATTAAAAGGCGAATAATTGATTATTACCGAAAGGAAAGCAAGCACAACAAAGCAATTCTTTTAAATCAGTATTATAATGAGGATGAAGAGGAAGAGCATGATCTGACTATCGGGAAGTCACTTGATGAATACACAAAGGAAGAAATCAGCGAATACAGAAGGCTTGAAATAGAACAGTTAAAGAAAGAGCTTGATGAGTGGGGAATATCATTTTCCGAGTTGTCGGAAGTATCCCCAAAACATGCTAAAACCAGGCAGATTTACTCGGAGATCATAAAATTTATATTGTCACAACAAAACCTTGTAAAACAGATAAAAAGCAAAAAAACCTTGCCAATTATTGAAATTGAAAAAACTCTTAAGATACCCCGAAAAAAGATAGATAGAGGACGAAAATATATATTAGCGGTATTCATAATATGCACTGGTGATTATGAATTTATTAAGGATTATATAAGTTGGGGGTGAAATAATGAAGGGAATAGTGGTTGAACAAAACAACAAATACGCCGTAGTACTTGATAAAAACGGCAGCTTCGTAAAAGTTAAAAATAGATTAAATTATCGCATAGGTCATGAAGTGGATGTTGAACCAAAGGTTTTAAACTTTGACTTAAAAACTTTTTCAAAGGTAGCCTCAATTGCCGCCGCTTTTGTATTAGTCTGTGGAGTAAGTGTGGGAGCATATGCCTATAACACCCCCTACAACTATGTAAATGTAGATATTAATCCTAGTTTGGAATTTTCGGTGAATATCTTTAACAGGGTTTTAGAGGTAAAAGGGATTAATACTGATGGTGAGGTTTTATTAAAGCATAAATCGCTTAAAAATTTAAAAATAGACGAAGCTGTTGTAAATTGTATCGAGGAAGCAGTAGAAGAAGGATTTTTAGGGGAGAGTTCTGACAATGCAGTAATAATAACAGTATCCGGAAAGGATAATACAAAGGTTACAAACATTAAAGAAGAGTTGGTGAATAAAGCAAATATCACTTTAGAACAAGGAAAAGTGCAATCGGAAATTCTTGCAGAGGAGACAACTCTCGATAAACGAGATGTTGCTAAAGAGTTGGGCATTTCGCCTGGGAAATTGGTACTTATTGAAAAGCTGAAGGAAGTTAAGCCTGAGGTAGAAGTTAAAGAATATAAGGATAAGAAAGTTAAAGAAATTGTAGCATCAATAAATGAGACAAAAAAGAGTATTAAAAAGGAAGATACTAAATCAAAGATTAATAAGGATAATGAAAAGAACAAGGAGAATGATAAGATTCAACATAAAAAGGATAATAATAATGCTGATAAACCTGATGAGAACATAAAGGATAAAAATGAGAATAAAAATAACGGCAAAGAAATTAATCCAGACTCAGGAACAGATAAGAAGAAGGCAACGGTTGAACAGACAGAAGCAGTGAAAAAGAATGAAATACAAAAGAACGAAGAAAGCTCACACATTCAAGGCAAAGACAAGAAAGATTGGAATAACAAAGAAAACGAATATAAGAAGCCAAATCAGAAGTATCAGAAAGAGAACGTTAGCACACCGAAAGTTGAGAAGGAAAGCAACGAGAGTAAATGGAAAGATAATAATGACGGTAGGGTCAAACGCAATTTACCAAAAGGTAAAATTAACTGAGTAGTTAAAAACCACCCTTGTAGGATTTAGGGTGGTTTTTGTAGCTTGTTTATTTTAATCTCGGACGTAAAATTATTGTTGAAAGTGGTGGAATCTTAAGTACCACTGAGTAAGGTTTTTCGTGTATGCCTTCCTTTTGTGCCTGTACTCCGTCAAAATTCCCCACATTGCTTCCGCCATATTTTTCCAAGTCGCTGTTGAATACTTCATCATAAAATGTATCAAAAGGAGCACCTAAACGATATTTTTCATGTGCAGCTGGTGTAAAATTGCAGACAAATATCAGAGAATCTCTCCAGTCCCTACCTTTCCTCATGAAGGAAATTATGCTGTGTTCGGTATCTTTACAATCTATCCACTCGAAACCATCGTAACTGAAGTCAACTTCGTACAACGCTTCTTCATTTTTATAGAAATGATTTAAGTCACGAACATAGTCCTGCATTTTTTTGTGCATATCATAGTCAAGCAGGTGCCAGTCAAGACTTTGCTTGAAATTCCATTCAATGAACTGTCCGAATTCTCCTCCCATAAACAGTAGTTTCTTCCCAGGATGACCGTAAAGATAACCATAACTTGCCCTTAGCCCGGCAAACTTCTGCCAGTAATCTCCCGGCATTTTACTGAGCATTGAACATTTGCCGTGTACAACTTCATCATGAGAAAGAACCAGAATAAAATTTTCAGTACAGCAGTACATAGAGGAAAACGTCAATAAATTCTGGTGATGTTTTCGGTATAACGAGTCCATACTCATGTATCTCAGAAAATCATTCATCCATCCCATATTCCATTTGTATTTGTAGCCTAGGCCGCCTACATAAGGTGGTTTAGTCGTTAGTGCCCAAGAGGTTGATTCTTCTGCAATCATCATGACTCCCGGGTGATATTTGTAAACTACGGTATTTAAGTGTCTCATAAATTCTATAGCATCAACATTTTCTTTCCCGCCCCAAAGGTTGGGAACCCATTCGCCCTCTTTTTTGCCATAATCCAGATATAGCATTGAGGCCACTGCATCTACCCTTAATCCGTCTATGTGATATTTATCAAACCAGAACATGGCATTGGATATCAAAAAGTTTTTAACCTCCAACCTGCCAAAATTAAAAATATGAGTTCCCCAATCAGGGTGTTCTCCCTGTTTCATATCATAATGCTCATAAAGAGCTGTGCCATCAAATCTTGCAAGGCCATGACCGTCTTTGGGAAAGTGGGCAGGGACCCAGTCCATTATTACACCGATACCATTTTGGTGACATTTGTCTATAAGGTACATAAAATCTTTTGGTTCACCATATCTGCTGGTAGCGGCATAAAAGCCGGTGATCTGATATCCCCATGAACCATCGTAAGGGTGTTCTGAAACAGGAAGCAGCTCAATATGAGTATAACCCATGTATCTTACATAGTCCACAAGACTGTCAGCTATTTCCCTGTATGTATAGAAACCATTTTCCTCGTTTGATGCCCTTTGCCATGAACCTAAGTGTACTTCGTAGATTGAAATGGGTTTCTCAAGGGAATTGCTGTTATCCCTTTCGTGGATCCAGTTTTGGTCATTCCAGGTATATTCGTCAAGTTTATAAGCAATTGAAGCTGTAGCAGGTCTTAATTCAGAATAGAAAGCATAGGGATCGGCCTTAATATACAAATCGTTATGAGGGGTTTTTATCTCAAATTTATATAATTCACCCTGTTTCAATCCGGGTATAAATAATTCCCATACACCTGAAGCACCCCTAAATCTCATAGGATGACGACGTCCATCCCATTGGTTAAAATTTCCTACAACACTGACCCGTTTTGCACAGGGTGCCCAAACAGAAAAGAAGGCACCTTCAATTCCGTCAATTGTCATAAGATGGCATCCCATTTTCTCATATATTCTATGATGACTTCCTTCATTAAACAGATGTAGATCGTAGTCAGAAATAATGGGCAAATAACTGTACGGATCGTTAATTACAATGGTGGTACCATTTTCATAGACAGCTTCTAGTGTATATTTGAAAAAGTCACTTTTTTCATGCAAGACTACCTCAAAGAAACCACTATCGTCAACTACATTCATACCGTATCTGATATTGCTCACAGCTTCAATTACATTTGCTTTTTTTGCATCCGGTAAAAAGGTTCTTATTACTATAGCATTTTCATGGTCAAGTTTGTGAATGCCAAGAATACTAAATGGATCTGCATGCTCAGCGTTTATAATCTTATAGATCTCTTCTGGACTTGCTGTTGTTTTCATTATCGTATATACCTCTTTTTCATGTAGTAATATATTTATATAAATCACGAAAATGATTATACATAGGAAAATTTGATTTTCGTGATATTTTATTAAGGAATTTGAAGCACGATGCAAAATCTTTATCGCGTTCAATATAGTATAAGCATTTATTCTCATTATATTTATTAGAAGATTGTTTTTGTGTGGGGACTTGAAATATAAACGCAAAAAAAAGAGGCTATATGCCTCCTTTTACTCTTTATCTAATATATTAATATCAAGATCGCTATTATATATTTCCACACGGTTTCTTCCGCCTTGTTTTGCTTTATATAAGGCAATGTCGGCAACTTTTATAATATTGTTTTTGTTGTCTGCATGAATAGGATATGTTGCAACACCGAGACTGCAGGTTATACTAGGCACTATAATATCATTCATTTTGGGCATTGATTCGGTTGCGATTGTTTCTCTTATACGTTCGGCAATACCTACAGCAGTTTTCGTATCAGTAGCAGGCAAAATGGCAATAAACTCTTCTCCGCCGTACCGGGCTACAAGATCTGTTTTTCTGATGCACCTCAATATAACCTGTGCAAAAACTACTAAAACAGCATCACCGGCAGTGTGCCCATATTTATCATTTACATTTTTGAAATGGTCAATATCCATCATGATAACACTTAAATTATCCTTAGATATGTTTGTAGCTTCTATTTGATTTTCAAGGTATACTTCAAGGAAATTCCTATTATACAACTTTGTGAGCTTGTCCGTATAAGCTTTCTTATTAAGCTGCTGCATAGCACGTTTGCTGCTGATTATTGGCTTTGCTACTTCTAAATATGATTTGACCTTTGATACTATTACATCATTAAAGAAATATTTTGATTTTGAATATAGCTGCAATATACCTAGTGTCTGGTTACCAATAGTTATAGGAAGACAAATATAACTACCGTATTTATGTTCGGTAAGCTGATATGCACATGTTATATCTGTAGATATATTCTTAACGCTACATTCGCGTCCATATTTTATAAGTGGACAATTTCTTGGCTCCATTGTACATAAGGGCATTCTTTCGTTTGTTATCCTTTGCCACATAACTTCGGTAGAAGACTTATCGCTTCTGTAGAATAATGTTAGCTGATTACCAAGATGCATATTACGGATATGATTGTATAAAATTTCATACACCTCAATTTCTGAGGCTGCACGGTGAAGTAAGTCAGTATAGTTTTTGAAATTTTTTAATTCCCTATCCTGTGAATGTTGCTGGGAAAGTTTATTGAAAAGAATTCCTGAAATAAAAAAAATAATAACATATAAAATCACAGAAAATACCGTCGAAAACTGAGTTGCATCCATATATTCCTTAAATGGCTGTTTATCAAAAATCATATATGTTGGCAGTCCTAAAGCAATACTGCACACTATCGAAACTATTATGAGAAAAAACGGATTTATGTTTTTTTTAACAGGTGATTTTCTTAACACTTTTTTCACCCTTTCTTAAGGATGTAACGTTTAGTAGGAATAAAGTCCATGCAGCAATTATTGAATTAATCAATTACTGTAAACTACCACTGGCAAAAGTGGAGATTGCCATGTAAATGATATACAGGTAAAATAAATGGTAACTAATAGATTGACTGGATTAACACATGTCTATCAGACGTTATCTGATTTTATTAATTTGCATATATATATATAATAACATATATTTAGGCTTTTGGAAACCTATTTGTCTAATTGTAATAATTTATTAATGTTATGTACTCAAACACATTAGAAGTGGCTTTGTGCACTGTTATGGCTGTAAGACATCAGTAAAAATTTAATGACAGGCAAGAGAAAAAATAAAAAATGTAAAAAATATACTTGTTAAATATAAAGAAATGTGTTAGAATACTTGATTGTAATCCTTGCTCTGTTCGAGAAACAGGGCCTTAGTCCGGGAGGAGGTGAATCAATTATGGTAAATAAATATGAAACTATTTTTATCGTTAGTCCAGAAGTAAATGAAGAGGATACAAAAGCCATTGTTGAAAAAATAAAGGTTTTGATTGAGACTTCAGCTCAGTTTGAGAGTATGGAAGAATGGGGTAAAAGGAAACTTGCATATCCTATAAACGATTTCAATGAAGGATATTATACGTTAATAAACTTCAGTGCTGAAACAAATTTCCCTCATGAACTTGAAAGAGTGTATAAGATAACCGACGGAATTATTAAAGATATTATTATAAAAAAGGATAATTAAGGTGGTTATATGAACAAGGCTATTTTGATGGGAAGATTAACAAAAGATCCTGAATTAAGATACACCAACAACAATTTAGCAGTATGCAGCTTTACACTAGCAGTTAACAGGGGCTTTGTAAAGCAGGGAGAGGAAAGACAGGCTGATTTTATTCCTATCGTAGCATGGGACAAACAGGCTGAATTTTGCTCAAAGTATTTTACAAAAGGTCAGCAGGTTGCAGTTGTTGGTAGAATTCAGGTTAGGACCTGGGATGATAATGAAGGTAAAAAACGCTACACAACTGAAGTTGTTGCTAGTGAAGCATTTTTTGCCGATAGTAAAAGAACTGACGATTTTGCGAAACCTCAAGGTCAGCAGGCTGCTCAGCCATCAGACGGATTTTATCCACTAGAGGAAGATGATGAATTGCCATTCTAGTGCTATAAAGAACTGGTTGAGTAAAAAGTTGCTCGAATTTATTACTTAGAAATTATTACTGAATATATTTGAATTTTGTAGAAAGGAGGCGTTAAGTTTATGCCAAATCCAAGAAAAGATAGGAACAGCAGAGATAATTACGACAAGGGCGATTCAAAAGGACCTTCAAGGATGAGAAGGGCAAAGAAAAAGATTTGTGGTTTCTGTGTAGATAAGGTAACTGATATAGATTATAAAGATGTATCAAAACTTAAGAAGTATGTTTCTGAAAGGGGTAAAATATTACCTAGAAGAATATCAGGAAACTGTGCAAAGCATCAACGTCAAATGACAGTTGCTGTAAAGAGAGCAAGACACATTGCATTGCTCCCATATACTTCTGACTGATGATTAATTATTAGTGCTGATTAACATAATAAAATTCTAGAATTTAGTTTTGTTAATCAGCAAAAAACATATGATGTGCATTTTGCATAATTCATTTCTAGAAAAGAATTATGTCAAAAGCACTAGACTTTGGGAATAGGTTATGGCTAACGGCTGTGACCTATTTTTTGTGTTCAATCCGGTTGTAGGCTAAAGATGCGTTTAGTTCTCCCCCTAGAAGTATTATTATGCTTATCCAGTATAGCCAGATAATTAAAAGTATTATTCCGCCTATACTTCCGTATGTACTTGAATAATTTGAAAAGTTATTAACATACATAGAAAACAAAATTGATGTAATAAACCATCCGAAGGATGAAAACAGTGAACCCGGAAAAACCTCCGAATACTTCATACGTCTGTTAGGCATATATCTGTACAATAGAGTGAAGACAATAAACATTATCACCACAGGTATTATTAATCGAGTGAAAGACCATAGTGTTTTAAAACTGTTGGGAATTCCTAGAAATACAAATACATTCCTTCCTATTATTTCACCCAGAATCAGAAGAATAAATGCAAATAAGATAGTTAATGCAAAAGCTATTGTTGCAATAATTGATAATCCCCGAACTTTCCAGACAGACCTGTTCTCATGCTGATCATACGCTTTGTTAAGGCTCTTTATGACAGCATTCATGCCGTTTGACGAAGCCCATAGTGTTGCAACCATACTGAAGGACAAGAAAGTTTCCCTGTTAGTTTTGGCTACCTGGCTCATTACATCAGCTATAATGTGGTATGCTTCAGCGGGTATTACCCTAGATAGGTTGTTAAGAGCCTGTTCGCTTGTTATGGGAGTTATGCTTGCTAAATTAATTAAAAAAATTAAAAAAGGAAAAATTGCAAGAATAAAATAGTAAGCAAGCTGGGATGCTAAAGCAGGAACATCATCATCATTGAATCTATAATATAAATCCTTGGCTACATTTATTACTCTGCTGTGTGCTTTCAATTTTTTCACAAATTCAATCCCTTCCAAGAATTTTGCTAATAATAGAAAACATTATCAAATCAAGTTTTTTGTTATCCAAAGTATAGATAACGTACACTAAAGCTATTAAATATTATTTTAATATTAAAATAAATATATGCATGATGTAATTACGTTGAAATGCCAATAATGCAATGTTTAAAGTATTCGGTTAATTGCAATTTAAAAAGATTGAAATTAGGGTTTTTGTCAGTAGTACAGTAGGTATTAAAAAGGTTATTTATTGAAATAGCCTAAAATGCTGGAAAAAAAGTTGGAAAAACTGTGCGGGTCTGTTAAAATAAATATAGTGCTGTGTTTTATAAAAAGAAAAGGGGTGTACCAACTTGAAAGTACGTAAGGCTATAATTCCAGCAGCAGGCCTGGGGACGAGATTTTTACCTGCAACTAAAGCCCAACCTAAGGAAATGTTACCTATAGTTGATAAGCCGACAATTCAATACATAGTTGAAGAGGCAATAAATTCCGGTATTGAAGACATAATTATTATATCCGGCCGAAACAAAAGGGCGATTGAGGATCACTTCGATAAATCCTATGAGCTTGAGCAGGAACTTCAAAGAAAGGGAGATGAGGAACTTCTCAATCTGGTAAGGGATATTTCAAACCTTGCAAATATTCATTATATCAGACAAAAGGAAGCGAAAGGATTAGGACATGCTATTTATTGTGCAAAATCTTTTATCGGGGATGAACCGTTTGCAGTACTGCTAGGTGATGATATTGTAGATTCCGAGGTTCCTTGTCTTAAGCAGATGATAGATATCTACGATGAATATAAGACGACAGTGCTTGGCGTTCAGCCTGTTGGTGACGAAGATGTATCAAAGTACGGCATTGTAAGTTGCAAGCAGGTAGATAACAGGGTTTATAAGGTTAAGGATCTTGTTGAAAAACCCGACAGGGAGAATGCTCCGTCAAATATTGCGATATTGGGTAGGTATATAATCACACCACTGATTTTTGATTATCTTGAAAATGCAACACCTGGAAAGGGTGGCGAAATTCAGTTGACTGATGCACTAAAAAGTCTTATTGGTAAAGAAGCGATGTATGCTTATGACTTTATAGGTAAGAGATATGATGTTGGCAATAAGCTTGGGTTTTTACAGGCAACAGTTGAATTTGCCTTGAAGAGGGACGATCTTAATGAAGAGTTTACAAAGTATTTGAAGGATAAGATTTGCGATATTTAATAGGCTTTGATTATAGAAAACACCTGCAATAAATTTGCAGGTGTTTTTTGTGCGATAAAAAATGCGGGTTCCTGGAAACCCGCATTTTATTCTAAAATAACAAATAACTCTACTGTGTCAAAGGTTTATACTGGAATGTCGGAACATTATCTTTTACAATCACTTCAATATATTTTGAGTTTCCGGCATTGTCAGGATTTATACTATTAAGATTAAGTTGTGTCAGACTGAAATACCTGATACCGTATTCTATGAAGCTCTTATCAGAACTGCCGTTATAAAACAGCCATACGTTGCTGCCGGTTTTTTCTTTATAATCCCTGAGCACTTTTGTAAATAAGTTTGCTTCGAGACTGTCACTAAAACTTTGCGGAGAATTTTTCATAAATATAAACAGGTTTTTACCGTCAGAGCCGTTGATCTGATTTAAAAACCACTGCCATTGGCCTGTAGCACTGGTTCGAAGATCATTATTTGAAGTGTTTAGTGTAATAAATCTGCTATTGGATATATCAACGCTTTTATGTTCTGAATCTATTGTAAGCATAGCTTTATTAAGTGTTTGTGAAAATGTATTGCTTACACTACCCAACATTGCCAGCGTTTTAACATCTGAACCTGACTTTTCGGCTAATCTTGTCTGGACTATTTTTCCAAGAAGATTTAATGGTTTACCCTCTACGCTGAATATATTAAATTTAAAGGAACTATCTGATTCTTTAAATTCAACTTGTCTGTTAGATTCATCCTCAGCTGTTTTGTCTTGTGGAATTTTGCTCTTGTCGATTGCAGGGTATGAAGCGATCTGTAGAGATAAGTCATCGAAATAAATATCTCCCGATTCTGCAACCGGATTAACCTGAACAGTATAAATTCTAGTCAGTCTTGCAGGCATGCTTATGCCTGAGAGAGAGGTTTCTACATATCTCCAGCCGCTCCAATTCATATTGTTTGTAAATTCCAGCATGTTCTTTTTATCATTTGAATCATACACCTCAGCTCGAAGCCAATTTGAACTCTCTTTTGGGTTATAAACCCATACACCTATTTTGGTTGCATTTTTATCTAGTTCAATACCTTTATCGGGGAATACAATGTAGGCAGCCCTAGTACCCTCAAGGTTTGTAAAGTCATAAGTGAGTTTTCCTGAAGTTTTGCCGTTCATTCTGACCTGATCCGATATTTCATATGCACCGGGAGTTCCGGAAGGTGATGAAGTAAATGTTCCATTTGGAGCTTCAAAATCGTCAATTATACTCGAAGTTTCTTCACCAACTGCAACAGCACAATAACTGTGCGTATCTCCAATATAGGCGTCAATTATTCCTGTACCTTTATTAGTGGCGGTAAATGCAGCACCGGAAATATTGCCTGCATTACCACTGACTGACCATCCTACATCTTCAGGGTCAATAGAAGTGGTGTATCCATCTTTGTCTGTACCCTTAACTGTAAACGTATGTTTCTGACCTTGAATAAGGTTTAAGGTCTTTGTATTTAAAGTTAATTTGCTTGGATTTCCAAGGACTTTTACATCTATTGAAGATGATTTATTTCCTATAGTTGCTGTAATTGTACCGTTACCTATACTTTTGGGGTAAAATTTATTCCCTTTAAAGGAGCCTTCCAAACCTTTGACACTCCATATTACATCTTCTTCACCGATTTCAACAGGGTTGAAGTATTTATCGTAGCCTATTAAAGAAAATTCTCTTGATGTATTGACAAAAATAATTTTATCATTTGTTTTGATGTCAAATTTCTCCAGAGCACCTGTAGGAAATGCTGAAAATACGCCAATAGCGGTGGAAACTTTTCTCGCAGAACCATCAGAAGGATTGTTTATCATATTTATTGTGTTTGTGCCCGGCTTTCTTGCAACCATAGTTGTAGAGCCGCCGCCATCAAGATTTAAGGCGTTGTAAGCTCCCAGGCTTATCATCAGATTGGCCATTTCTGTGAGCGTCATTCCTAGACTTGAGTTTAGTCTTCCATCTACAGTAACAAGCAGCAACTCCTTGCCAGAGCGTGTGCTTCCAACAGCAGTTCTAGGTGCCCTTCCGTTAGTGTCGCTGGATACATAGGAAAATTTAGAAGGAATACTTCCGTCTTTAACTAATATTGCGCTCCCTGTAACAGCCATTTTTGTTGTGCTCCAGTCAGGAGTTGTGGTTATGGAAAGAGGGGCTAATTCACCCACTTGAAAGTTGTTTGCAATAGTATCAGCACTGGCTCCATTTGCAACAACTACAAAGCCGTTTTCTGGTATTTCAACAGATGGAAGACCCCTTCGGATTTCCATTATTGCATTTTGATTAACCACCATTTCGAGAAGGTCAGGACGATCGGGGGTGGCACCGGGAGAATTCAAGCTCCACTTTCTATCGTAAATGGCTATACTATTATAATTGTCAGTATTCTCTTTATTGTACTTAAAAACTCTAACAGATGTACCGTTGGATGCAACTAATTCCATATCGGTCTTCCAGAAGTTAAACATGGCTTCATTGAGGCTGTTAATAGAGAAGGTACCCATTGAGTCATTATACCTGTTGTACTCACTATCGGAAGATACCAGGCTGCCGGATTGAACTACCGGTCCGTCCGGATAACCATAGCCTGATTGCTTCATCCAGTTGAAGAAACTTGCATTTATTGCAGCCACAGCCCCATTAGATTCGGTAAGGGTTTTAACGTTGGTAAGCTTTTGTATAGACTCTTTGTTAGTTAATGTGTCAACTCTTACATTTTCATTATCGAGATTTACTCTCAAAACGTTAATGGTCAGCCAGCCTTTATCCATGAATCGCATGATTTTTTCATGTGTTACTCCAGAAGTTATGATTTCTGTAGTGGTTGATTCATAAATTATACTGTTTGCTTCAGCATAAACAGTGGTGAGAGACGAACAGAGTAAAACTGCGATAATAAGTAAAATTGAAAGTTTTTTTCTTATGTAACTCATTCTAATTTCCTCCATTTAAAAAAATTGTAAGTTAGCTGAATTGCTAAAGGGCTATTACCAGTCATCTATTCCTGAACGTTTTATTGCACCAAAAACGTTATTTTTTACATTTTTGTTATCTTTATGCATTTCCTTCAGAAGATCTTTAATGTACTGGCGTTTGGTTTTGCCATCAACATGGCAAGGGCTTGGTACAGTTACCAGAGTATTAGTCTTTATATACTCCTTTACGTGTTTCTCCTCTATATAAATCATGGGACGGATTAAGTACAATTCCTTCCGCTTCAGATAGGTTACAGGCGAAAAAGTCTGTAACTTACCGGCATAGAGTGTACTGAGTAAAAAGGTTTCAATTACGTCATCCCTGTGATGAGCCAAGGCTACTTTATTACAATTAAGCTTTTTGGCAACATTGTGAAGAGCCCCTCTTTTCAGGTTTGCACATAACGAGCAGGGATTGCTTTCATTTCTTGCTTCAAAGACTATTTTTCCTATAACGGTTTCCTCAATTGTATAATTAACACCAATATTTTTACAAAGTTCTTTTACAGGGGTCAAGTCAAATTCTCCTATGCCCATAGTCAGTGTTACTGCCTCAAGCTCGAATCTGACCGGAAAGAAGCTTTGTAATTGTTTTAGTAATACCAAAAGGGTTATGCTGTCTTTTCCTCCAGATACCCCTACAACTATCCTATCACCTTCCTGTATCATATTGTAATCTTCTATTGCTTTTCTGGTTTGTCCCAATAACTTCTTGATATTAGACACCTCTTAACTAAAATTTGTTCCATGCCAAGTCCCTTTAAATATTACCAATCAGTAATCTTAAGGGCACAAAAAATGCACTTCTTGCTATGAGTATCTAAAGCTTCAAAGGATTAATTCTGTCACAAGACTTCTGGTTTACATAAAGCGATAGAACTCCACAGGTTAATTATAAAATATATCCTGTATAGTATCAAGTTAACGTTGTGTTACAAAATTTGGCCGGGCTGAAAATGGTGAATGTGAGTGAGATAATTGTAAATAGAGAGAGTAAGAGTGAGAATTGTAAATGTAAATTAAATAATTTAGAGGTGTTGAGTTTGCTTAAATATTTAGTATGTAGTAAAATCTTTTTTGTCGCCGAAAATAACGGGGTGTAGCGCAGCTGGTAGCGCGCTTGGTTTGGGACCAAGATGCCGGGGGTTCAAGTCCTCTCACCCCGACCATAATTAAGTGACAAAAAGCCATTTAGAGTTGATCTCTAGATGGCTTTTTTGTCAACTTTATTGCATTCAACCCACAAAAAATTAAAGATTATGATTGACAAGTTATTCTAATTAGTATTTAATCTATATAAGAAGTCTAAAAATTACAAAATATATAATCAAAAAATTACATAATTTTATTTTTAATTGTAGAAACCTACACAAAACTCACATAGCATCCCCAATTTAGCTAATTTTGATAAAAACGTCCTTTAATTGTGGTTTCAGAGTTTTTCATCTTTGGTATTGTAATTTAATTTGTTCACGTGAGAGGTTTTTATGATCAAGTTATCTTTTGCCGAAAGCAGTGAATCAACTATATCATTTGAGAAGTCAGAATCCTCATATTCAGGGTCATCAAATAGCTCGAATTTGATTCGCGATGCCTATAAATCCTCAATGGAATTTGTTATAGATAAATTAAAATATTTGGACTTATTGTTATACATCTATGTTCTTAAGGAAGAGCAGTCAGTAAATAATTCTTCAATTGGTAAAATAAAAGATTATGTCTCAATAGACGAAGAAACAGAAAGTCTCTTAATCAATTCTGAAGCAGAAAACCACGATAATTTAGATATCAGTAAATTGGTCCAAAGGTTGCACGAGCTTGATGATAGCATAGAAAGGAAAAGGGCTGCTAGCTTTTCAAAGGGTATATATCTTTCACTTGATCATATTGTTAGAGTTTTTGATTTAACTAAATTTGAGGAAATATGTATTGTTATTTGTCTTGCCATTGAGGTTGATCCAAGATATGGGAAGATTTTTTCTTATTTACAGGATAATGCCTATCATGGAAAAGTAACTATTGGATTAATACTAAATATTTTATGTTTAAGTTTAAAGGAAAAAATGCTTGCGAGGTCTGTTTTTACTGATAAGACAAACCTGACAAAGTATTTAATAAGAGTTATTGATAATTTAAAAGATAATTCTTCCCCGTTTATTTCAAGGACATTAAAGCTTGACGATAGAATTGTTAATCATATTCTTGAAATTAACAGGTTTGATTCGAAAATTAGTAATGTATGCAGATATTATTTCCCTCAAAATGAGCTTATCAATGCCTATCAATGTGAGGAAACAATAGGCAAGGTGATAAGCTTTGTTAAACGTTTACAAACAAAGGAAAGATCCTTCGACAAAAGCTTGGTTATTTATTTTTATGGTCCTCCAGGGACTGGGAAAAGGACTACAGCTTTGGGTGTATGCGATAAGGTAAGTCACAGGATGATCGAAATTGATATGAAAAACTTATTGCAAAAAGAAAATGACTTTGATGAATCAATCTGGCTTTTAGGAAGGGAAGCGTTACTTAATAAAGCTATTTTATGTTTTATTAATTTTGACTCTTTGTTTGAACACAATGACGCCAATAAGTTTAAGCTAAATGAGCTATTTAAGATGCTAAAAACTTTATGTCCATTGACTTTTCTGACAGGCGAAAGACAATGGACTAGCGTAATAGATTTTCCGTTTATTGATGTGGAATTTAAGGTGCCTGACGAAGCACAACGAGTAAAAGTATGGGAAGAACTTAGTCAAAAGTATTGTATAGATGAAGATGTGAATTTGTATGAGATATCCAGTAAGTTTAATTTTTCACAGGCACAGATTAAAAGTTCTTTAGATACTGCAAAATACTTTTCATGTTTTTGTGACGAAAGTCTAAGTCTCACAAGCGATAGTATTCATAAAGCATGTCATGTGCATTCCAATCAGAGCCTGATTAATACTGCACAGAAATTATCCTCTAAATATGAGTGGGACGATCTTGTTTTGCCAATATTTCAAAAAAAACAATTAAGAGATGTTTGTAATCAATTAAAATATCGTAATGTTGTTCTTGGGGAGTGGGGCTTTGGAGGCAAGCTTTCACGGGGTAAAGGGCTAAACCTTTTGTTTAGTGGACCGTCTGGGACCGGAAAGACTATGGCAGCAGAGGTAATGGCAAAGGAGTTAAAGCTTGAATTATATAGAATTGATTTATCTCAAATAGTTAGTAAGTATATAGGGGAAACAGAGAAAAACTTAAATAAGATTTTTTCTGAGGCACAGACAAGTAATGCTATTTTATTTTTTGATGAAGCTGATGCCCTCTTTGGAAAGCGTTCAGATGTAAAGGATGCCCATGATAGGTATGCGAATATCGAGGTGGCATATTTGCTTCAAAAGATGGAGGAATATCAAGGGATTTCAATTTTGGCTACCAATTTTAAAAATAATCTTGATGAAGCTTTTACCCGGAGAATACAGGTTTTGGTTGATTTCCCTATACCGGATGAAGAAAATAGAAAGCTGATATGGAAGAATATGCTTCCAAAACAAGCACCTGTAAGCAGTGATGTTGATCTGGAGTTTCTCTCAAGAAGCTTTGGGATTACTGGTGGAGATATTAAGAATATTGTACTTAACGCTGCTTTTTTTGCTGCCGCAAGTAATACAGAAATTTGTATGGAGCATTTTATTAAGGCTATGGGGCAGGAATTGATTAAGATAGGAAGGGTTTGCATGAAGGCGGATTTTGGAGATTATTATGAGCTTTTAGATATATAACATTGGGAGGTTTGAATGAACCAGAATAATGCAATTTCTAATGTTGGAAATACTCTTGTTAATCTTTTGAGAAAGAATATGAAAAGTACAGGGGTGAATATTGATTCAAGTGATATTGTTCTGGGTTTTCCTGACTCAAGTCAGGATTATAAGATTACTCTATACTTATATAACGTTTTAAAGAGTTCTTACTTTGAAGGAGACAGTCCTTGGTCATTAGGACATAAAGCCAATAGAATTCAACCAATTGCTCTTGAGCTTTATTACTTAATAATCATAAACTCAAAAGCAAAAATAAACAGGGCATCAGAAGAACATCAATTATTGGGTGGTGTAATGCAAGTATTTCAGCAAAACGCTGTGTTGGAGAACTACATATTGGGCGATGGATATAAGCTTTATAAATGCCAGCAGGAGTTTAGAATGTTATTTAATCCTTTAAGCCTGGAAGAAGTATCAAAAATCAGATCGGCATTTCCAAAGCTCTCTGAAAATACTATTCTAAGCTATTTGGTTACTCCGGTAATTATAGAATGTATGCCTGGTGATGACGAAAGCAGGGTTTTATCAACCAATATGAAGTTTGGCGAAATTGAGAGGGATGAAAATGTTAAATAATAACTCCTTATTTAATAAGCAAGAAATTAAAACACAGGTTTCAATTGTATTAAATATAATAGATGATTTTAGCGGTGGAAAACCGCAAGGAAATATCAGGCTAATTCTGCAGGATGAGAACTTCAATATTGTAAATGTTAACGCAATTAAAAACTTAAGTGGTTTTTATGTTTTTACTGACCTAGAGCCTGGAAAATATAATGTGATAGTTTTAAGTGAGAATTATCTTGACGCTCAGAATGAAGTAATAACAATGGAAGATAAACAGCAGAAAAATATAAATTCTGTTGATATTCATTTGAAGCCAAATAGCAGGTATCCGTTTTTAAATAATACAACCCTTATTCGGGGCACGGTGTATGACAAGAATGGAGCAGGTATAAATAAGGCTTTGGTAACTATAGAAGAAATGAATTTTACAGCGTATACAGATGAAAAGGGTCAATTTTTAGTTTACTTTAACGATTTTTCTAGCTTTGTTGATGATAAAGGAATTTATATTATGGATGTAATAATTAACTTTGAGTTAGTAAGTGCAAAACTATCCAGGTCAGTTAGAGCTATGTATGGCAAGACTATTTTTTGTGAGGTAACAGCTATATAAAGATATATGAGTTTTAAAAAATTACTACAAATGTGAAGGGGGAAGGTTAATGCTAAGTCCTAAGTCACCTGGTGTATATGTAGAGGAGTTTGAATCCGGATCCAGGCCAATTGAAGGAGCCAGTACAAGTATAGGTGGATTTATAGGGGTTGCCGAGTCCGGACCTACGGAGGGTCTGCCGGTATATATCACAAGTTTTGCCGATTATCAAAGAACATTCGGAGGATACCTTCCTTCAAGTTATGGTGAGTATAGATATTTGCCATATGCTGTTGAGAGCTTTTTTAATAACGGTGGGAGCAAATGCTATGTAATTAGAGTTTTACCACAAATGGCTAACTCCGCACAAAATGTAGGCATAGCATCGGGTGTAAGATTACAGCTAACTGAAGATTTAGAAATAGGTCATACAATCTTAAATCTTGAATCACTTTTTGGTGTTGAAAATGGAGGAAAGCTTACATTTGAGGTTATAGATGGTAAAGATAGAGTTAAAGCCTCAGCTGTTGACCAGGAAGTAGAATATGACAATGTTAATCAACGGCTGAGATTAAAAACCCCTCTATCCTTTAGATGTGGCAAGGATGAGACAAGGGTAACGGTCACGAAAACAGCTGATGATAGTCCTATTGGAGGAGCAGATACTCTTAGTATTAACGCAATAAACAAGGGACAATGGGGCAACGGAATTGTGGCAAGATTTACTCCATCAAGTCAGGCTAAAACACAGATAATTGAGGTAATAAATGATGATGGAGAAGAAAAGTATAGAATAAAAAATAAAAATGGTTTTTATATTGGTGCAATTGTTGCATTTATTGATGGTGCTCTTGAAAAGGAGTACAGAAGAATAGTTTTTATTGAAGATGATGTAATTACTTTATCCGACCCTTTATCTTACGAGGGTGGTGTTATAGATACAAGTGCGATGCCTAAAAAAATGCTTTATACATGCGAGTTCAACCTTGAGGTGTCCTACAAAAAACAGGTTGAGAATTACTATTATCTATCTATGAACCCCGAGACACCAAATTATTATGTTAAGGTGGTAAATGGCAGATCAAATTTGATTCAGCTTTTGCCGGTTTCTGGATCCGCAAGCTATACCAGGGAAGATCCCTTTGATATGCCTGCTAATAGCGTAATGGTCAATAAAAGGCTCTGTATTACTTTAGCAGACGGAGATGATGGAAATGTAAACGGATTGACTTCTGATGATTTTAAGGGTTATGATAATGGCCCTGGCAAGCGCTCTGGGATACAGGCTTTTAAGGATATAGATAACTGTAGCATTATGGCTATGCCGGGAATTACGGATGTAGATGCACAACTACAGCTTAAGATGCACTGCGAAAGTCAGAAATACCGTTTTGCTGTTCTGGATATGCCGGAAACATATTACAAGACTGAAGACATGAAGAAACACCGTGAATTCTTTGACACATCCTATGCTGCTATATACCATCCCTGGGTAAAAGCCTATGACCCATATGAAAAGAGAGATATGTATATGCCGCCTTCTGGATGTGTACTGGGAATTTACTCAAGAAGCGATGAAACAAGAGGGGTACATAAAGCTCCTGCCAATGAATTGGTTCAGAATGTAACAGGGCTAAAATTTATGTTCAATGAGGGTGAACAGGATGAACTAAATCCGAGAGGGCTAAACTTGATAAGAGCTTTTACAGGGCGTGGCATAAGGGTTTGGGGAGCACGTACCTGTACCAGTGATTCCTTATGGAAGTATGTGAACGTAAGGCGGCTGTTTATATATATTGAGGAATCAATTTATAGAAATACCCAGTGGGTAGTTTTTGAGCCCAATAATGAAAGACTGTGGGCAAGGGTTAAGCTTACAATAACTGATTTTCTTACAAGGGTATGGAGAGATGGAGCATTTATGGGTACAAAACCTGAACAGGCCTTTTATGTTAAGTGCGATAGGACAACCATGAGTCAGAATGATATAGATAACGGAAAGTTGATAGTAGAAATTGGTATTGCACCGGTTAAACCCGCAGAGTTTGTTATTTTCAGAATAACTCAATGGAATAGTGAAGATTAAATCAACTTAAAAATGTTGGAGGTGAATAAATATGGCGAGAAAAGATCCGTTTAGAAATTTTCGTTTCAGGGTTGAGATAGATGGTATTCAACAGGCGGGATTTAGTGAAGTTTCTGGCTTTGAGTCCTCTATAGAACCGATTGAATACAGGGAAGGTACAGATCCGATATACATGAGAAAGCTAAGTGGGTTAAATAAATTTGGAAATATTACACTTAAGTGGGGTATTACAGATTCTGTAGAGGTGTATAATTGGTTTGCTGCAGGGACGGAGGGACCGGTACAGGTTAAGAACCTTTCCATTATTGCTGTTGATGAGGCCGGCAATGATACTGCTCGTTGGAATGTTGTCGGGGCTTGGCCCATTAAGTATAAGGCTCCGGATTTTAATGCCAAAAGTAATGATGTTGCAATTGAGTCTTTAGAGTTGGTGCATGAAGGGATTAAGCGCGTCGGATAAAAAGTTTCAAGGTGGAAAACAGTGTTTTCTATTTGGAGCATATATTGAGATATTATATAGGAGGTAAAAAATGCCATTTCAAACCGAATACGAATTTACGTTACCAAAAGGTTACATTGATGAAAGTGGAGATTTACACCGTACGGGTACGATGAGGCTTGCGACAGCGGCTGATGAAATTTTGCCGATGAAGGACCCCAGAGTACAGCAAAACTCAGCATACCTTTCAGTTATTCTTTTGGCAAGGGTTATTACAAAATTGGGGAATTTGCAAGTTATTAATACCAAAGTTATTGAAGGTCTGTTTTCGTCAGATTTTGCATACCTGGAGGAGTATTACAGAAAAATAAATGGAACGGGTGCTGCAAGAATAAATGTAGAATGTCCTAAATGTCAAAATACCTTCGAAGTGGAGGTGGGCAGCCTGGGGGAAGCTTAGCAGGCTATCCCGAGGACAAGCTGTACCAAGAGGTAGCCTTTATAGCATATTATTTTCATTGGTCTCATGATGACATTATGAATATGGAACATGAAGAGCGTAGAAAATGGTGTGAAGAAATTTCAAAGATCAATACTAAGATGAATTCGCAGGTTGAAAATGAAAATATATTTAAGTTGTAAGGTGGGAAAGAAATGGCCTCAGGTAGTAAAAGAGATCCATACTTGGGTTTTAATTTTCTTGTTGAATTAGATCAGATTATTGTTGGTGGCTTTTCAGAGGTCAGTGGCCTTCAGTCTGAGATCAAGTATGATGAGTACAGGGAAGGTGGAGTTAATAAATTTGTCCGAAAGTTACCAAAGTGCGTTGAGCATTCCAATATTGTTTTAAGAAGAGGAATTACTGATTCCGATGAGCTTTGGAAGTGGTACCAGGATGTAGTTTATGGTGATTTCAAAAGAAAACTTGGCTCGATAATTCTAAGAGATAGACACGGTGAAGAGTGTAAGCGCTGGGATTTTTTACGTGCCTATCCAATAAAGTGGATAGGACCAGAGTTAAAGGCTGACAGCAATTCGGTAGCTATAGAAAGCCTTGAACTTGTTCATGAAGGAATACAACAATTTAGTAGCGGCAAGTAGTTGTTAAATAATGGACCTATAAAATTTTAATTGCTGAAGCGGTTTTGAATTGGGGGATAAAATGCGTGTCGGGAAACTTCATAGTACATTATTAAATGAGAGTACACACAATTTAATAAAAAGAGGCATCGCCAAAAGAGGAATAGCTTCAAGAGCCATGATAACTAAGTATCCTTCTTTGGTGTTTAAAGTAGGACGCAAAGAAAACCCTATTGCACCTAGTAGTGTGAATGTATCAGGTGTATCAAGGTATGTTGTTAACCGCTTTTTGTCAATGTACTTATCGCTTCCGATCATTTATAAATACAGCAGTACTTCATTAATACAACATAACATAGTGTCAAAGGTCTTATATTCTAAGCATACAGACCATGATGAATTAAATACAGTTGCAAGTGATGCTGTTAATTTTAATTACATTGATATTTTTAGAGAATTTACTAAAAAGAAGAAGGAAGGCAATTTAGTTCAAAAGTATGACTTTATGAATATTTTGCCGGGTAAAAAGTACCACATTTCAAACCGCTTGTATTCAATTGAAGTAGCAACATTTCAAACAAAAAGCTTTGGAGTTTTAACAACTATAGCTACAAGGCAAGCAATAAATCTGACTAGCTATTTAAAAACAGAAAACAGTAAACAGTTTTTTTATACAGAAAAGACCAAAGAGACAACAGAAAGGGCAAAAGAAGCACCAAAGGTAAAAGAAGCACCAAAAGACAAAGAAGCACCAGAAGCTTTTCAAAACATTTACGAAACTAAATTTTTAAAGAAGTATCAATTAAATACGTGCAAAATAAATGCAAATATAATGAAAAAGGAAAAGGACTATATATTAATCAAAACAATTAAAGACACAATACAAAATAGACTATTTAGGACATATGGGGTCAATATTTTGAACCTGAATTCAAGTGGTTTTAATAGTGCAAAAGCAACATACACTTTAATTTTTGACAGTACTTTTAGTAGCAGTTTAAAGCGGTTTTGGAAAGAAAAATCAATAGTGGATGACAGAAGAAGGGCGCTTTTAGATTTTGAAACAATATTGTTCCAAAAGAGCATAGGACAAAAAGTTGTTTATAATGACACCCAAGAAAGCCATATAAAGAGTCTTAGAAGCCAATGGAATGATGAAAAAACAGAAGTTTTAAAAACCACAGCAAGGCTAGATCATGTTAAGCAGAAGCTGCCTGTGACTATGCAAGATACGCCTGTGCCAGTAGAGATAAAACACGATACAGCGGTTTCTAACTTACAGCAAAATGAGATACAGCAGAACTTACCTGATATAAACCAATTGGTAAATATGGTTTACCAAGAAATTGAGAATAGGTTAAAACTCCATAAAGAAAGAATGGGGCTTTAAAGGGGGAGGTATCTTTTATGGGTTTGGAAAGAGCATATATCCAGCCCCTTGATAAGTGGGAAAAAAATAAGGGATCAAAGATAAAGGTTTTGTTTAATCCTACAGAATATACAGTTGAAAAGAGCAACCAGTTTCAGAATACTGTTTTTCCAGGACTTTCTACTCCTTTGACCCATTTTATTAATGGTAATGCCAAAACACTTACTATGGAGCTTTTTTTCGATACCTATGAGGAAGAGGAAAATAAGGATGTGAGGCTCCACACAGAGAAGATAATGAACCTTTTGGATATAAATAGTGAACTTCATGCACCTCCCGTTTGTTGCTTTGTATGGGGTGCCTTGAAATTTAAAGCGGTAATTGAACGTGTTACACAGAGATTTACCATGTTTATGGAGACGGGTATACCTGTAAGAGCTACTTTAAATGTTACATTTAAGGAGTATAAAACCCTGACAGAGCAGTTCCAGAACAAGCCAAGGAATTCATCAGATAGAACAAAACAGAGGGTTTTGATTGAGGGTGACACCTTATGGTCACTAGCTGATAGGGAATATGGTGATCCTGGATTGTGGAGGCATATTGCCAAGGCAAATAATATTGATAATCCTAGAAAACTTAAGGAAGGAAGGGAAATAATTGTCCCGCCTTTGGACTAATACTATGGGAATTGATAATTTTAAAACTTTAGATTTGGAATTACTTGAAAAAGAATACAATAATTTTTATGCACCTTCCTTCGAGGTAAAGATTGAAAATCAAAACTCGATTGCGTTGGGCATGGAGATTTCAAATATATCAGTGAGCAATAACCTGGAAGGTGCAGATCAGTTTACCTTTAGTGTAGGAAACTCTTTTGACATAATAAAAAGAGATTTTAACTGGATGGATAAATATCTTACTCCAGGAAAAAGAATTGAAATCAGCATGGGTTATTGTGACAAGCTGGAGCCTCTCATATCTGGAAGAATTAACTCTGTTAAAGTCAATTTTCCAGCAGGGCAGCTTCCACAGCTAACTATAACCGGGCTTGATATCATGGGAGAAATGATGAGGGGTAAAAAATCTGAATGCTGGAGTGAGATAAAGGACAGCGAAATAGTGTCTGCTATTATCTCAAAGTATAAGGTTTCAGAGGTTTATATTGATGAGACTAAAATAAAGCATAGCAAGGTTAATCAGGAAAATAAAAGCGATTTTCAATTTATAAATGAGCTGGCAAAACGGAATAATTTTGAGTTTTTTGTATTTGAAAAAGCTTTATATTTTAGGGAAAAGGCGAAGAAAAAGGTACCTGTCGTTACCCTTGAGTGGGGAGTAAATCTGCTTAGCTTTTCGCCTGTAATAAATATCGCAGGACAGGTTTCCAAAGTCAGAGGCAAGTATTGGGATAATAAAGCCAAAAAAGCTCTTGAAGTGGAAGTGGATACTGTGGAAGAGATCGGGAGTGGTGGAGATAAATCTGCACCCGCTCTGGTAAAGGAATTACATGGAGAAGATATAGTGGAACAGATGAATTTCTGTGCTGCCTTCCATGAAGAGGCGTTACTAAGTGCTAAAACGACGCTAAACCAGAAATCGGCAAGTCTCTTGACCGGTGATGGTGAAACCGTCGGAATCCCTGCATTGAGAGCTGGAAGGTTTGTAAAACTTATGGGGCTTGGAAGTAAGTTTAGCAAGACTTATTATATTTCTTCTACTACCCACACAATTAACAATACGGGTTATAGAACATCTTTTAGTGTAAGGAGCAATAAAATATGATGTTTTTCGATGATATTCAAACAAGGAGTGAGCAGGCTAATAACAAAATATATGGTGTAGTTGTTGGAATTGTTACCAATAACAAAGATCCCGAAGGTTTGGGGCGTGTTAAGTTGAATTTTCCATGGAGAGATTGCGAGCAAGAAAGTTATTGGGCAAGGATAGCAACAATGATGGCTGGCAACGAAAGGGGGACATATTTTCTGCCTGATGTTGAAGATGAAGTTTTAGTGGCTTTTGAACGAGGAGATATAAATGAACCCTATGTACTTGGTGTACTTTGGAATGGAAAGGATAAGCCACCCGCAGATAACTCAGATGGGAAAAACAGCATAAAAAAGATAAAGAGCAAGAGCGGCCATGAAGTGGTATTTAGTGATGAAGATGGTAAAGAGAAGGTAGAGATTAAGTCAAAGGCAGGCCATACCATAGTGCTAGATGATGCTAGTGGTTCAGAAAAGATTGAAATAAAAGATAAGAGTGGGTCAAATTCCGTAGTGATTGATTCAGCTCAAAATGGAATTACGATTGAGAGCTCTTCCATTCTTAAGCTAAAGTCGCAGATGATTGAGATAGAGTCAGGAGGTATGATGAAAATTAAGGCTGGTGCAGTACTGACTATTGAGGGATCTTTGGTGAAGATAAATTGAGTGCGAAAAGGAGTGTGTCTAATGCCACCTGCAGCTAGAGTAGGAGATAATACGAGTCATGGTACGCCGCTAGGACCTGGGCCTGGGAGTTTTAATGTATTGATTGGAGGAAAGCCAGCCTTTAGAGCAGGTTCTGATTTTCATGCATGCCCGCTTGTCACTGGAGTGGTGCCACATGTGGGAGGTATAGTGGCAGTGGGAAGTAAAACCGTGTTGATTAATAATCTTCCTGCTGTTCGGCAGGGAGATATGGTGGTTGAATCGGGGCCTCCAAATTCTGTTGTGCTGGGAGAGCCAACCGTTACCATAGGAGGTTAGGAACGAATAATATAAGTGGGTGCATTCTCTACAGCCTTTACGCAATGTTCTTTCCACAATATAGTGCACACCCAATATAAGTTCCTACAGATAAATCAACAGAAATATATGGGAGGGGAATTATGTCAAGAGACTTTCTAGGTGTAGGGTGGAAATTTCCTGTATCGGTAAATGAGTCTAGTGGGCTTGTTGAAATGTCCGATTATGAAGAAGACATAAAAGAAGCAATCTGGATAATTCTCTCTACTGAAAAAGGGGAACGCATAATGCAGCCAGAGTTTGGTTGTGGAATAAAGGAATTTGTATTTGAGTATTTGGATGTCACCACTACTGCCTTAATGCAGTCAAGTGTGAGGGAGGCTCTTACAATATGGGAGTCAAGAATTGAGGTTTTAAAGGTTGATATTTCAATGGATAAGGTTGTTGACGGAAAGCTTATGATAAATATAAGTTATGTTGTAAGAAAGACCAACAATAGATTCAATTTGGTATATCCATTTTATATAAAAGAATCGTAATTGGGGAGAGCTAAAATATATGACTGTGCCTAAACTTGATGAAAGGGATCTTAATGGAATACTAAAAGAAGTATGTCAGCTGGCACCTTTTTATGTTCCTGATCTAAAGGTTTCGCTGGAAAAAAAGGATTCTGGTACTGCACTAATCAAAATTTTTGCAGCTATGTTTGATGGCCTGATAAAGAGACTTAACGAGGTTCCTGCGAATCACTTTCTTGCCTTTTTAAATACTCTTGGGGTCAATTTGTTGCCGCCCCTAAGGGCTAGGGCTCCAGTAACTTTTCTACTAAGTGATGGGGTTAGTGAAAATGTACTGATTCCTGCGGGGACACAACTAGCAGCAAATCCAAAGGGAAGCGAACCAATTATTTTTGAGACGGAAAAAAGCTTTCTAGCAACTCCTGCTAAGCTAAAGGCTGTTTATAGTGTTGTTCCTCAAAATGATTTTATATACGACCACAGCTTTGAATATTTAAATAATAGAGCTTTTGAGGCTTTTTCAAAAAAGTATGATAATATTCAGGAGCATTGTCTTTATTTATGTCATAATGAGCTATTCAAGCTTAAAGGACAAGCTACCATAAGTCTGACTTTAAATACAAAGCAGGGGCTTGAAAAAACAAAACTTCAGGACGATGTATTCTGGGAGTGGTGGAACGGAGAGCAATGGGTACCGTCAATATCCACAATGATCGGGCCGCCGCTAAAGGTGAAAGCAGAGACAATGCTCTCAGAGGGTGAAGAATATATATATATAGAACTTACAAAAGACTTTGAAGATGAATTTTTTAAGACAAAGATTAATGGAATTGAGGGTTTTTGGATAAGGTGCCGGATTGTAGCAAACTCAGCAATAAGAAATACTACGGCATTTAAACTCGCTGTTTCTAAAATATTGGTCGCAGTTAATGCAATACCAGATTCACCAATAGAGCCGGAAATGTTGTTTTACAATGATGTTCCTCTCTTAAAGAGTAAGGAAACCGGCTCCGGTAATGCTAAAATCTATCCGTTTGGTCATGAGCCAAGAACCTATGATACATTTTACATCGGAAGCCGGGAGGTGTTTTCTAAAAAAGGTGCTAGAGTTTGCCTGCAGTTTGAAACTGAGGTTTCCGCTTGCAACTTAAACGTACAAAAGGTTCATGGGATAGGACCTGTGTATGCTAAGCAACTGACAGAAACATATGGAATTAACACAATTGACCAATTGATAGTCATTAAGGCAGATAAGCTTGCTTCCATGTTAAAATTAAAGAATGGTAGCCCAATAAGTCTTAAAAGGGCTGAGAATATTCTGGAAGCAGCCAGAAAGGAGTTTTACGATAAAACGGGAGAGTATTTTGCTGTAAATAAAGCTCAGGAACGTGCTGGACCAACTCTGTCGTGGGAATACTGGAATGGGAAAGGCTGGGATTCGATAAAGGACCTTATTGACACTACCGGAAATCTTATTTTAGAGGATGCTCCTAATGATAATGAATTAAACAAAATATTTTTTTGTTGTCCAGAGGATATGGCTCCAACCATAGTCAACGGTCAGGACAACTTTTGGATACGTGTAAGAATTATTAATGGAGATTATGGAAGAGAGAAGTATATAATTTCAGAAACGGAAGTCGGAAAAATAATTAAACCTGTTGTAAGTGATATTCTTCCGCCCTCTTTCAAGAAACTTAACATTACTTATCATTCGGGTGTAAAAAGTATTGAACGTTTATTTGCACAGAATAATGGTGCTTATATAGATGTTAATGACACATACGAGAGTAATTCAGATAAATATTCAGGTACTTTAAATCTGTTCAGGCCCTTTAAAGCTCTTGAAGATAAAAATGCGAGTATATATTTGGGATTTGATAAGGCTCCCTTAAAGGGCATGATAAGTCTTTTTGTTTCCTTGGAGGAACAATTAAATATAAAGAATACCTATCCAAGAATTGAGTGGCATTATTTAAGAAGAGAAAATGAAAAAAACTACTGGACGAGGCTTGAGGTTGAGGATGGCACTTATAGTCTGACACGCACAGGTACTCTTGAGTTTATTGGACCGCCGGATTTTGCAAAGGAGAATTATTTTGGGCGGGAAATGTATTGGATAAGGGGTGTTGATGTATCGGACAGCTTTATTAATGCAAGCGGGAAGGAGAATGCATTACTCCCAAAATTCAAAGGCCTGTTTATAAATACTACATATGCTTCGCAAGGTGAACTTATAAAGGACGAAAGACCTGATTACAGGCTGGAAGAATCATTTATAGAATGCAGACTTACTAAGTGCCCCATAATTTCTGAAGAAATATGGGTAAATGAATTAAGCGTGCTGTCTGAAAGTGAACGAGCCAAAATAGTTTTTATGGATTTATATGAGACTAAAGAAGTTTTTGATATAAATGGAATTATAACAGAATTCTGGATTCGCTGGAAGTGCGTAGAACATTTTATGGATTCAATGCCTGGTGACCGGCATTATACAATAGATCGGGTTATGGGAAATATTAGATTTGGAAATGGAGTTAAAGGTGCAGCTCCACCTGAAATTGCAGGTAATATAAGGGTTAATTACAGAACTGGTGGAGGCGCTGCAGGAAATGTTGAAAAGCATAGTATAAACACCCTTAGAAATTCTATTGCTTTTGTTGCTGGAGTAAATAATCCTGAGCACGCTGCTGGAGGAACTGATACTGAAACGATTCAACAAGCAATAGAGAGAGGTACAAAGCAAATAAAGCACCAAAACAGAGCGGTGTCTAAAGAAGATTATGAGAGCCTTGTAAAGCAGGCATCACCAGGTATAGCAAGGGTAAAGTGCCTGCAAAATTATAAGTATGGAGATGGAAACAAGATAAATACAGGGTGGGTGACGGTAGTTGTTGTACCCCAAAGTGACGAAAAATGTCCAAGACCTTCTGTTCAACTTATTAAGCAGATATATGGCTATTTACAAGAGCGGGCTCCTATCCAAGTGGTGGTGCCAAGAAGACTTATAGTCTCGCAGCCTGAATACGTAGAGATATCTGTAAAGGCAAGTTTAACGACAAAGGATTTTGAGCATGCTTCAAAAATAGAAGGACAGGCTAACCAAAAGCTTAAAAACTTTTTAGATCCCTTATATGGAGGTTATAGCCGTAATGGATGGGAGTTTGGAAGGCTTCCGCATATGTCTGATTTTTACTCGCTTTTAGAAGGGATTAAAGAAATTGATTATGTTACAAATTTGGAGATAAATGCAACAAACATTGATACAGGTAAGAGCATATTACTAACTGATGAAGGCATGGAAAGGCTTAACATATCTCCTTGTATCCTTGTTACAAGTGGAGTTCATGATATAGCAGTAAGAGGAATATTGTGAAAAATGACACAAGGAATTTAGGGTATATGTAATAAATGTGAAGAAAAGTATTCCAGAAACTTAAGTTTCGCAGTTTAGAGCCTGTAAATACTCCTCGGGGTTGAGCAAAACTCGCTTCGCTCAAACAATGCTCTCCCTTTCCTCGTCGTATTAACAGGCACTACAACTTGCTTCACAATGTTTCTTCCATATTTTCTTCACTTAAGCTACATGCACCCGAAACTGATTGGTATTTGAAAGGATAGGTATAGTATGCTACCTTTAAAGAATCTGGACGACAAGACTTTTAAAGAGATATTTGAGGATTCAAAAAAACTAATCCAAAAGTTTTCTCCTGAGTGGACGGATTATAACTTCCATGATCCAGGAATAACTCTCTTGGAAATGTTTTCATGGCTTACTGAGATGCAGCAGTATTACCTGAATAGAATAAGGGATGGCAGCTACTTGAAATTTCTTAAGTTGCTAGATTATAGGATAAGATCTTCCTTAAGTTCCAGGACAAGCGTATGCCTATCATGTAGCGAGATAATTACCGTTCCGGAAGGTACAAGGATGTACGCGGGAGATATTTCCTTTGAAACATTGGAAGCTTATAAACTAATAGATAATAGCATAGATAAAATATTGAGCTGCACTGACTGGGGTTATATGGACAACACTCAAGCTAACGGAAGAGAAGGCTTGTCTTACTATGGCTTTGGTGAGAACGCAATGCCAGGAGATAGGATGTATATTGGCTTTGAAAAAAAGCTTCCAAAGGGTGAGATGTTTTATCTTTACTTTGATGTGTTTGATGAATACCCTGTTGATGTTGGGTTACATATAGATGATTATAAGGATGACATAGCGTGTACTAAAAGTGTAGTAAATAATTGCTTCTGGGAAATTTATAGTTCACCAAAAAAAGGTGAGGCTCAATGGGTTCCCCTCCCTGTAATTGCAGATGAGACCTCAAATTTTACAAAAGGAGGCAGAATCTTATTCTCAGTCCCGTATGACATGAGCCTGTACAAAGGACTTGACAACCAATATGACAGCTATTTTATTCGCAGTACTATTAAGGAGGAAGAAATTGAACTGGCACCAAAATTAAATGGGATAATGATAAATAACGTTCCTGTCATTCAAAGAAAAACATACTGTAATACAAAAGAAGTTGATTATACTTGCAGTAATACCAAAGCATTCAAACTCGAGCCGGTTTTTCTTGTTTTAAACGGTGAGTGTTTACTTCAATTAAAAAGCCATTTAAATAATTTGTGGTTGGATTGCAGGGAGACAGGTGAAGTCTTGCATGACAACAATTCTATCGGTTACAAGCTTGTTAAGCTGAAAGATTCAATAAAAATCGAGCTTATTGACAGAAATAATATTTTAATAGAAGGTAACGCATATAGTTTTAGGTTATTATACTGGTCTTTGGATTTTAGTGATTTTAAGGTTTTAGGAGGAAGCAGTGGTCTTCCAAACCAAAGGTTTGACCTTTCTTTATCGGACGGGGATGTTCAGGATATAAAACTTTCAATTAAGATAAAAAAAGAATCCGATGTTTATTGGCAGGACTGGACCAGAGTGGATGATTTTGATTCATCTGGAGCATTGGATACCCATTTTGTTTTTGATGAAAAAACAAGCCAGATAGTTTTTGGAGACGGAATAAATGGTACTATTCCTCAGGTCGTTGATGATGCCTCCATAAGGGTAATTAAGCTTGTAACCGGTAACGGTTCAAAAGGTAATGTTGAGGCAGGCAAAATAAGTGAAGTGGTTCAGCCCTATGGCAGCAGAAATATTTTATGTAAAAATAGTCTTCGGGCATCGGGAGGAGTAGATCCGGAAAGCATTGAAGAGGCTCAGTTGCAGGCTAGAAAGGGATTGACAGAGGTTCACAGGGCTGTAACATTCGAAGATATTGAAAAGCTGGCCTTATCTACTCCTGGGTTAAGAGTGGCAAGAGCAAAGGCAATTGTAAATAGTCAAAGAACGTCAAAGGGAATGGAAGCTAATTGGATTGACGTGGTGGTTGTACCGTATAGCAATAAACCAAGACCAAGACCCGGTAAAAGGTTTATTTCCATGGTGTGCCAGCACTTATATTTGCACAGGTTGATTACGACTGAAATAAATGTTGTGCCACCGGAATACGTAGAAGTAAGTGTATTGGCCAAAGTCACTTTTAAACCGGGACACAAACCTGACAAAGATAAGATAAACAATAAACTTAAGGAGTTTTTATCTCCATTAGGAGATGGGGATGGGAAAAAAGGCTGGGAGTTTGGAAGGCCCGTGTATCTTTCAGAAATATATGAGGTTATAGAAAATATTGATGGTGTTGATTATGTAAATGCGGTAAAGCTGTTTGCTTCAGGAAGTGGATGGAGCCTGGGAGAGCAGGGTAGTGTAAAAATTGGACCCAATTCCCTTGTTTGCTCCGGCATTCATAAAATTGAAGTCAATTAGGCAGTATCATACTTTAACAATTGGAGTTTCAAAAAAACTCATATGTTAAATAAAAAAATTTTTGAAACTCCCTTAATGTATTACTATGATTTAGGTTAGGGGGATTTAAGTGGGTATTACTTCACCGGAAGAACCAAAATACTTAATACTAAATAAAGAATCTGACTGGCAGAAGGGTTTTTGTGACAATATTGACTATGGAGAATTTGGCTTGTCCTTAAAACTTGTAGATGAATATGCTCTCGAAAAGTTTGAGAGCCTTAGAGAGTACAATTTCTTGTCAGAGGATCTGGATTTTGCATATGGTAATTGTGGCATTTTCTATCTGCTAGATAGGAAAAAGTGCCTTGTATGTGCTTTTGATATTATGAATTCACAGCTTTTATGGACAAAATCGGTTAAGAAATATGTTGACAAGGTAAACAGCATTTTTTCTCAAGACTCGGAAACAGAGGGTAGTGAAGAGGAACTTTTGAAGCTGAAAAAGATAGAATATTTTAGAGGGAATTTCTATTTGTTAATTGGCTCAAGACTATCAGGTGTTGTAGTAAACATAGCCCAGATAAACCATGATATTCGATGGAGTATGGGGAATTCCAAGCAGTTTACCATAACTACCGGCATGACACCTTATGATATCACAGTGGATGAAGAAGGATGTTTTTATGTCTTGATGAGTGAATACAACAAAAACTCAAATAGCTTTAGTAGTACCAGTGTTTTTAAGTTCAATTCCGGTGCACAGGTATTGAACAAAACAGAAATAAATTACTTAACTGATATCTCTAATTCATGTATTAAAGTAATGAGTAATGAATTGTTCATTTTGGATATATCAGATAGAAAGCTGTATATTACCTCAAGTAATAAAACTATAAACTTACATAATATACCTTCAGGTATATGTATTGATTCAAGCGGTATATATATTGGAAATGGAAAGACATTGGAAGATTCATCCGAGAAGGATTTATTCTTATACGGTGTAAATAAAAGCGATGGGAGTATCAAAAAAGTTCCTGGTTATAGAGGTTTGGTCGATAGAATAATACTGGACGAGAATAAAAATCTGTACATACTTTGTAGTGAAAGAAAAGGAATAGCAGTATTGACTTTAAAGCCAAAGGTACTCAGGAAGGATGAAAATCCGCTTCCTGTGGGTACATTCTACTCATTGGCTTTTGACAGTATTACGGAAGGAACTTTGTGGCATAAGTTAGTTGTTGATTGTGATATTCCTAAAGACTCGCAAGTTGTTATTTCATATTACATTTCTGATAACAAGGGGATCTCAACTGATGCACATGATATTGATGAATTGGTTAGGAGAAAAGACAAGGATATATTGGAAACTATAAATTGGACTACCCTGCTCACTAATCCAAAAGATGCCTTGATTAATACCAAAAGGGGGAGGTTTTTATGGCTTAGAATCCAATTGATTGCCAATGATAGATTTACCCCGGTTATAAAAAGTATTTGTGCCCACTTTCCGTTTACGTCTTATATGGAATATTTACCTGCGGTTTATAGTGAGAATCAAAAGAGTAAAGAATTTTTGGAGAGATTTCTAGCACTTTTTCAGACGTTTTTTCTTTCAACTGAAAAAAAGATAGATAATATTTCAAGGTATTTTGATGTAGATGCTGTATCGGGAGAATATCTTCTATGGATCGCAGAATGGCTGTCAATATCCTATGACACAAACTGGAGCGAAGATAAACTAAAAAAACTAATAAAAAAAGCACCCCAGCTTTACAAAAAAAGAGGCACAAGGTTAGGAATTTCTGAGTTGGTTGAGTTGTTTTCAGGTGAAAAGCCTGTAATTGTTGAACAATTTCAATTTAAATACATCAAGGACAAAAATCTGGTCAATGATTTAGGAATGCTCTACGGAGAGGATTCATTTACGTTTCACATCATTCTAAGGCCGGACCAAATCAAAGACAAAAGTCAGCTTAGTGTTCTAAAGAGGTTGGTGGAAGCAAATACACCGGCGCATACAAAGGTCAACATAGTATTGTTACAAGAGCATATGTATCTTGGTGTTCACACTTATCTGGAAATAAACTCAAGATTAGCAGTTCCAGACCTTCGCCTGGATACAGGAAGCTTTATGCCGATGGATACAGTAATTTTTGACAAATATGAAGCAGGTCAGGCTGGAAAAGTCTCTAGACTAGGTGTAGATACAACCATAACGTAAAGTACTATTTAAAACAATAACAAGGGGGGGCAATAATGCATAACTATCAGCTTGAGCAGTTTAAGAGAAACAGGTATTTTTACGGAAAGTTACTTACTGTAAGTGACTTCCAGATGGAGCAGGACTACTTTAATAAAAAAAGACAGATAATGAATTCATTTATAGCGGGTACAGGAGTTGTTTGGGGATTACAGGTAGATCTGCCAAAGGCTATGGGAGATACTATCACCTTAAAACGAGGTTTGGCTATTGATGGTACAGGAAAGGAGATTGTTGTTGCATCAAACTGTGATTTTTTATTATCAGATATTTTTCCAAAGGACACGATATTTGAAAATTCCAAAAGTCATTATTTGTGCCTTGAATACGTTGATAACGACCAGCCGGTATTTACTGTAATGCCAAATAATGAAGGCTGTAGTTCAACTTCATGTTATACATGCCAGGAAATTTGTGAACGCAACAAGATACTTGAGTCCTATAAGCTTTATATTAAGCAGGTTGATTCAGAGAAGGATATATTGGTATCAGGGCCTGATATAACAAATATTCTTATGGATTCGCAGGATATCTATGATTCCGAACTTAGAATTATGAGAGTTACTCCAAGATGGATAAACCCTGAAGAGGTTTTTGAAGTCAGGCTGGTATTTATTAAAAAACCGGAAATTGATGTGGGGGATATTGAGTATACAGAAATATTTCCACAAGACTTTAAGGTGATTAGCGGAATTGACAATGATAAAAAAATCTCAGTAATAAGTAGTGATTTTGTTAATGACGTTTTTGAAAAGACATATATTTTAAAAGCTGGGAACCAGGAAAAAGAAGAATTGAAATTTGAATCAAAAGTAAAGCTGGGTACTGTTGAGAAGACAACGCCAAAAACTAATGGAATAACCGTACTTGCTGGGAGTGTAGTAGATGAAATAGTGAAGCGTTATTTTAACCCTGCCGCAGCATCAGCATATGTACCCCTGCAAAACGCAGTTGTTTTAGCAAAACTCAAGCTTATACGTGACAGCGATGGTAGTTTGAAGTTTTCCGGCATAGAGTCAAATAGCCAATATGTATATAGTAATGAACTGCTATATAGATTGATTTCCCTAACTGAAAAAAGGATTGGCTCCCTTGATATCATGCCGTTTGATGACAAGCCAACCATTAATATACTAAATCAGGATGATCCTCCAAAGGTTTCTTTAGAATATAAAGATAGTAAGATGCATTTTACCTTTGGATTTCCAAAGAGCTCATCCATGGGATCAAATGCAGTATCGGGAAAAGAGACAGTAAGCCTGGAGCAGGGGAGTGTCACAAGTAAGAATAAAGTATTTTCGTCCAATGATATTAATCCTAAGTTGGGCAGAGTGCCATTTATTGTTCAAATTGGTTTTGAAAGTGATAGTGGAGAAGTTATAACCGGAAACTCAGCTGATGCAATTTCAGACCTTACTTTTTGGACTGAGTTGTCCCATGACAAGGAAAGTTTTTGTATTAAGGTAAAGCCAGGTACTTCCTGTAAGCTTAAGGCCGCTACGTTCCGGTGGTGGGCATTTTCAGTCATACCCATAGATGCTAAGCCGGAAGCAGCAGAAATCGTAGTAACACCTGCGAAATATACGGTTCCAGGTAAGATACACAAGCAATTTGCCGTTACTATGAAGGATAATCCCGAGGATAATCGGTTTTCGTGGGAAGTATATGATTATATAAATAAGTACAATTTAGCTACTGATGACGAAATACTTGAGAGCAGGGGTAACACTGCAATATTCAAGTATTCCAAACCGGGAACTTACAGGGTTATTGCAACAAGCCTTGAGGATCCAAATAAGTCTGCTTTTGCCGTTGTTGAAATCAAACCAATAGAAATAAAGATCTTTGAATTGGATGTAAATAAAATAGAGGTGATTGGAACATTAAGTCACACCTATACAGCAACGCTTCAATCAAATCTTGATGATAACAGTATAACATGGAAGTTTTATGAAGTAATAAACGGTGGAGGTATTAAGCAGGTAGACACTTCTATTGATCCATATATGCTGGTTGTAAACGATAATAAAGCTACTGTAAACTATTCAAAACCGGGCAGATATAAGTTGAGAGCAATCTGCAACACAGACAATACTAAATTTGCCGAATCGGATATTACTATAAACCCTGTAATTGCTGCTATATCTATTAGAGGAAATAAATTTGCTTCCGGAATAGGCTCGGTTACCAATCTGGTTTTTGAGGCATCGCTAAATACAAATAGCACAAATAAAGAAATCAAATGGGAAGTGGTAAGCGGCAATGTCCATAACACAAATAATTTGCTTGCTATTTCACAGGATACAACAAAAGCCACATTTAGCTACAATATATCTGGAACGTATGTTATAAGGGCATCGTGCATGTTAGAACCAAAGGTATATGATGAGGCGGTAGTAAAAATTGATCCGATTAACGCCACTGTGGAAATCGAAACTGATAAAAATATTCTTGTACTTGGAGGTAAGGAGATTCTTATTACAGCGGCAGCAAAGTCCAATGTAGCAAATAATAAGGTTAATTGGGCAGTGGTTAGTGGAAATGAGAATGATTGTGAGCTTAATAAACGCGGAAACTGTACCTCTTTTGTTTCCAATAAAGCAGGTGTCTATACTCTTAGAGCGATAAGTCAGGTAGACCCATCAAAGTATGATGATGCAAATATTTCAGTATATGTGGTAAAAACAATGAGCATCGAATCAATTAGTGATGTATATCAGCAAGATGGATATTGTGCAGATTTTCAAGTCTCTTATGATATAGAAGGGCTTGAATATGAGGATTTAAGCATTGAATGGAATATGACAAAACAATATGATTCCCAACAGGATATGGAAATTCAGAGAGAAAATTTTAATATGGCTAAAGTTGTATTGAAAGGAAATCAACAGCAACTATATGGTGAGTATTATTTGGTTGCAAATATTACAAAAAAGGGAGTGATTTTAGCGAGTAAGGGTGCAAGAATAACTTTTAGGTATTCTGATAAACCTGTCGTAACGAACATGTAATAAATATGAGAAATAAGCATCATATTCATGGGAAGGAGGAGGGGCTAAAGGTGAAAAGTCAATTACTAAACGAAAGGATGCCTAGAGAGAAAGGGCAGTCCGAAAATTTAGAAGATTTAAAGCAGCTTGATGAAGAATATGAATTATCGCAAACATTTTCTGATAAACGAAAGGCCTATGGAGATTATAGTACTTCTGAGTGGATATCAATTGAATTAAGATATAGTTTGACGGAAAATGCTTATGAAGATCAGGCTGATATTATGGAGACCCATATTTTTAATGATTCCAATGCAAAAAAAAGTGAGTCTGACGAAAAATATGTCCCTCTTCCTGTTAATTTTACTCCAGTATCTACAGGTGCAATCAATGCTCCGCCTTCTGTTAAAGCGACCTTAAATTCAGCGGGAAGACCTCTTGAGGATTTTACTCGTTCTTTTATGGAGCCACGGCTAGGGATTGATTTAAGCCAAATAAGAGTTCATGATGATGACAAAGCCAATGAAAGTGCAAAAGCTTTAGATTCACAGGCGTTTACTTTTGGGAGTGACATAGTTTTCGCTAAAGGCAAATACTCACCAGGCACTCACAGCGGTACACAACTTCTCGCACACGAACTGACACATGTGGTACAGCAGTCACAACCAACCTATCCTTCGTCAGAAAACTCTATTCAGAGGAAAGATGCTGAGCCTACGGCTTCTCAGAGTGATAAAAATAAATTGGCAAAACCTGAGGTGAGCCCGGAAGAATTAACTGAAATGAAGAATGATGTAGGCGTTATAGTAAGATATTTGAAGGATGGGCTTAATGATAACAGCAAGGTAGATGTCCTTGGGAAAATAAAGAAGTGGAAAAAAAAGGATTCGGAAATTAAAGAGAATACCGGATACTCCGGTACGGTTTATCTTGATAAATTTATTTTACAACTAAAAATTACTTCCTTTACTCAAAGATCATTAAGAAACTTATGGATAGAGGAACACTTGCTTGTGTTTGATTCTCTATTTTATGAATTGGACGGATATTTTTTAGAGGATTATAAATGGTTTATATCAATAAGTGAAACCCAAAAGGAAAGAGGTCCAATGGTCAATCGGATGAACGACATCTGGAGTACGATTGGTAAGCAGGAGCTTATTGGACTTTGGGGTATGACCAAAGGGCTTGGAATGGGAGTTGCGGGTATGTCTGATACTGTTGGATATGCAGTGGGCAAGCAATTGCAGCTCCTTGGTATAGATGCACCTGAGCTGACTTCGGCTACAAAGTTTATAGGTGAGCAATTTGATGAGTCAGGAAAAATCATGTTTGGCAATGATTATAACAAAGAAAAGCTGTTTTGGGGCCTTGGAGCTGCAGATATTGGGCAGGTTGGCGGTACTGTCATTTGGAACCTTGCAATGCTTGGTAAGGGAAAGCCAGGCGCTAGTTCTAATGCCTTTAAAGCATTACAGACGGGCTTGGGTTTAGTCGGAAACATTAAGGGTATTGAAGATTCGGTAAAGAACATCATAAAAATTATTGATAAGATGCCTAGACCGCTGGAATTTAAAGATTTTGTCAGTAATCCATATTTTTTAAACGAAATAACTTCTATAGCAGCAAATCTAGTTGGCATGGTTTCTGGTATTTCATCAGACAAAGCAAGCGATAAAATTAAAAGTGTTATAACAGGAATGGGATTTGCATTAGACAGTGCACAGTTGGCTACCTTGACCGCAAAGATTTATGCGATAATTTCTGATAAGCCTGAAGGTGAAAAAGTAGAAGAACTAAAGGATGCTTTATCAAATCTGATTACCTCTATGGCCACTGCAGCGGATAAAGGTCATGAAAACTATAAAGAGAAGAAATTAAAAAATGGTATAGGTGATGTAGAGGTAGACCAGGAGGGGGCAAAACCACTTGAAGCAACGGAGACTGAAAATAGACAAGAGGCAAGTGGAAAAGGAGAAGCAATACAGGAGGAAAGAAAAAAATCAGGGATAACAGACCCGGAGGGAGCAAAGTCAATTGATTCTGATGGTCCTGAGGGGGGTGAAGTAAGTCGTAGAAGCGATATTGGTGATGAAGCACATAATGCTGCAAATTATGCAAAATATTTAGAGGAGCTTAGGGCAGCTGAAGCCGCCAATCCACTTGTAGAGAGCCAAAAGCAAACTGGTGATTTGCCTTCAAACAGTCCTGAGAGGGTTAAAAAAAGTGAATCCAGTGCGGGTGCACCGTCTTCCAAGCCAACTCCGAATTTTATCAGGAAGCTTTTTAGTAGGAAGAATAAGATGCCTTGTTTAGTAGAACACATAGAATTTCCCAATATTCTTGTTGACGAATCTATAAAGGGATTCGATATGAAGAAAGTATTAAAAGAACTTAACAGAACAGATGCAGGAGCACAAATTGCTGAAAAAATAGTGGCAGGTGAGCTTCATCTTGTAGTTACAAAAGAAGTTGTCTTAGAGGGCTATCAAGGGGCACATGTTGGAAAAGAGATAAGTGTTGTATTCGATGCATCCCTGCAACAGGCTGTAGGTACACTGATTCATGAAGGTTCACATTTTTTGAATTCTGATGCGATAACTCATGAGTTAACTGGTTCAAGACTAGATACTGAAGCTATTGCAAGAGCTCATGAATACGAGTACAATTTACTTGCTGGCCAACCTCCTTATGATGGTGCAGAGGTAGCATACAGGGAAGCCTACGAGCAGGTTTTAGCTGAGAGTGGCGATACACGCATGGCTCAAGTTGCAGCAGAACAAGCTATGATAAATGAATTAAAGGCTGACCCTGAGCGGTATGGGGTTGAAACAAAGAAGGAAGAAGCAAGCCGCATAAGCAATATTCTAGATGAAACTTTTGATAATAGGCAGAATAAAAGCAATTTAGAGCAAACGATACCGGCAAAAAAGCCTAAGGAACCCGAGGGAGTTGGTCATGGCAGTTGGTATAGAGGTATGCTAAATATCCCGGCATCAGAGTTAAAACCGCTAGTAATGAATAATAAAAAAGGAAATCGAACAAGTGAATGGATAAAAGCCAGGGATGAATTGAGAAAAGCTATAGAAAACGGTCAAAAGTTCCAAGTTAGAGTTGAATCAAGTACTGAAGCAAAGCAATTCCTAGAGGAGGCACTTGGTAAAATGGATAGACGCAAAGCTCACACAAACAGTGCTCGAGGGGATGAAGTGCCTAAATACACCAAAGGATATGAACAGCATATGGAACTTGAAGGGGGTTATGGAGATTTGCGACATATAAAGTTTTATATTAATGATACAGATGGACATGTTTTCTATGAAATTCCAAATTAATGAAAGGGTTGAAGCAAGAGTAATGGGATATAAATTAGATAAGTTGATTAAAATTGAAGATGACTTAGGAAAGGACGAAAAAGAGGAGATGTTTTTTAAGATGTTTGATTTTTTAAAAAATAGCTTCGTGAGAATTGCTTCGATAGAAGATTTGTCAAATATTATGAATGACGGGAATTATTATGTTGCTCATAAGATTGTAAGATATAAAGGCAAAACAAGGTTTTATAATGGGGCAATGGCTATTTCTACAAAGCAACTGATAATTCAGTTCATTAAAGAAGATATTTTAGGTAACGATCTTCGTTCACTATTAATAACTCCCATTTTTAATATACTTCCTGAGTATGTGATTTATATTCATGAAGATGGCGGTATTTTATTATTTAATAGCGAAAGTACAGCTTAAAAAGCCCAATATGCACTGGGTGCATATTATTTAAGTGAAGAAAAATATGGAAGAAACATAGTGAAGCAGGTTATAGAGCCTGTTAATACGACGAAGGAAGGGAGAGCATTGTTTGAGCGAAGCGAGTTTTGCTCGACCCCGAGGAGTATTTACAGGCTCTAGACTGCGAAACTTAAGTTTCTGGAATATTTTTCTTCGCATTTATTACATGCACCCATATGCACTTTTTTGTTGAAATTTCATAAGTAAAGTGGTATGCTTAAGCAAGTGAAAAAACTTAAGATGATTGTAGGTTTCGGTTTGCAAACCGAATTAAAAGGGAAACAGGTGAAAGTCCTGTACGGTCCCGCCGCTGTAAAGGGGAGATGCTGAAAAACTGCCACTGGGAAACTGGGAAGGCTTTAGCATCGTTGAACCTGAGTCAGAAGACCTGCCTATTTCATTGCACAATTTTCTCTACGAGTGATAGGGGGTGCTGGCGTGTTGCTATGTAAATTTGGATATCCATAACCTCTTGATCTTTGGTCAGGAGGTTTAATTTTTTATATCGAAAGGAAAAGTGAGAAATGAAAAAAATATTTTTATTAACTATGATTGCTGTTTTGTCATTGAGTTTTATATCCTGTAATAAAACTGAAACTAATCCGAAGGATAATGTAATTGAGCAGGAAAACGATATACCTGATGCTTCTGCTGATTTACCGACAAGGGACCCGGCTGGAAATGAGATACTCGTTCCACGTAATGTAAATAGAATTATATCAATGGCTCCATCCATAACGGAAATAATCGTCGATCTCGGAATTGGCGATAAAATAATAGCTGTTGATAAATATGCAAAGGGCATCAGTGGGCTTAGGGAAGGAATTGCTGAATTTGATATGATGGCTCCGGATGTTGAAAAAATGATGAGTTTGAAACCTGACATGGTTTTTACCACCGGAATGAGTGATCCGGATGGAAAAAAAGAGCCGTTTAAAGCATTAAAAGATGCGGGAGTATGTGTTGTTGTTATTCCTACAAGTAACTCGATTGAGGCAATTAAAGAAGATATAAGGTTTATAGCAGAATCGACAGGAACTTTGGTAAAAGGCAAGGAAATAATTAACAATATGGAAAGTGAAATAGATAAGATTGCTCAAATCGGAAAGACAGTTCAGGAGAAAAAGATGGTATATTTTGAGATAGGAGCTGCGCCAAGTATTTATAGTTTCGGTTCAGGAGTTTTCTTAAATGAGATAATAGAGCTTGTTGGTGCGAAAAATGCTTTTGCAGATCAGGAAAGCTGGATAAGTGTTAGCAATGAAGCTGTTGTTTCGAAAAATCCTGATATTATCCTGACAAATGTAAACTATATTGAAAATCCTGTTTCTGAAATTAAGACAAGAAAAGGATGGGAAAACATGAGGGCAGTTAAGAATGGGGAAGTTTTTCAGATCAGCAACTCTGCAAGTTCGCTGCCAAATCACAATATTGTAAAGGCAATGAAGGAAATTGCGAAGGCAATTTATCCTGACATATATTAAGCTATGAAACTGAAAATATTTTTTGCAGTGCTAGGAAGCATAATTATTTGTATACTGGGAATTGCCATAGGAAGTGTAATGGTACCTTTTTCCGATATTCTTATGGTGGTTGGAAACAAGATGTCTGGTGCAGGTAACAATTGGAATATAGATGCAATAACTTCATCCATTGTATGGGACATGCGTATTCCAAGAGTTCTTATGGCATTTGCGGTAGGTTCTGCTTTGTCGGTAAGTGGTGCTATAATGCAGTCTGTGCTGAAGAATCCCCTTGCGTCATCGTATACACTTGGAGTTTCATCAGGTGCAGCTCTTGGTGCGGGGATAGTATTGACAACCGGGTTTACCATCTCATTGTTGGGGTTTTTCACCTTACCGGCAGTAGGTCTAATTGGAGGCCTTGTAACAGTTTTTGCAGCTGTTGGATTTGCCGCAAGTGTAGATCGGAATATGGATGCTAATACTATTATACTTGCCGGTATGGTGTTTTCGTTATTTGTAAATGCCATACTTACTTTGGTATCTTCTCTAAAGAGAGAAGATGCCCAGAGGATGTTAATGTGGCAGATGGGTAGTTTTTCACAGAAAGATTGGACTTATGTGGGTGTGTTTTTTCCGATTGCCATAATATTGATATTTGTTACTATGTTTTATGTAAGGGAGCTTGATTTGATGACCTTCGGTGAAGAGCATGCAAAAGCTGCGGGAGTTGAAACAACTAAAGTGAAGTGGGTTCTACTGAGTTTGTCATCAGAATTGACGGGTTGTGCGGTATCCTTTACCGGTATTATAGGCTTTGTAGATCTTGTTGCTCCACATATAGTCAGAAAATTATTTGGTGCTAACCACCGTGTGGTTATTCCGCTTTCCGCATTGTTTGGAGGTGCTTTTATGGTAGTAGCCGACCTGATAGCGAGAACAATTATTTCTCCGTCAGAGCTTCCGGTTGGCGCGGTTACAGCACTTGTAGGAGCACCCTTCTTCGGGTACATATATTTTTCGGGAAGAAAGAGGGGATAAAGGTGTTAAGGCTTGATAATGTCAGGTGCGGGTATAATGAAAATGAGGTGTTAAAGGGTGTATCTTTTGAGGTGTTAAAGGGTGAAAAAATATGCGTAATCGGGCCTAACGGTTGTGGTAAAACCACTCTTCTTAAGGCTATTGCGGGCCTCATTAAAACAAAAGGAGAGGTTAACCTTTCAGGTATACCGCTCAATAAGCTTAAGAGATCCCAAATTGCTTCAAAAATTGCTTTATTACGTCAGAATGAGGCTGTATTTTTTTCATACACGGTATATGAAACAGTTATGCTAGGACGCTACCTTCATATAAAAGGCAGGATGTTTGGGGCACCGACAAAAAAAGACAGAGATTTTGTGCTATATTGCCTCGAAAAAGTAGGGCTGATAGATGTAAAGGACAGGCAGATAAACACCCTGTCAGGAGGCCAGCTTCAGAGGGTGTTTCTAGCAAAGGCTTTGGCTCAGGAACCTAGCCTCATTTTGTTAGATGAACCGACTAATCATCTTGATTTAAAGTTTCAGATTGAGCTGGTAGAATATATGAAAGAGTGGTCAAAAGTAGATGGACATTCGGTGATCGGTGTGATGCATGATATCAATCTTGCTATGCATTTTGCAGATAAGGTTCTTCTGCTCTCTGATGGGCAGGTAGCTATGTTTGGAGATGTAAAAAAGTTCACTGATGGAAAACTGCTTAAGGATATTTATCAAATGGACATAAAAGGCTATATGCAAAAATCATTAAAAATGTGGGAGACGAGGTAATCTATATTGAACACGATAAAGATTTTTCATCGCCCTTCAATTTCCTTGACTTATTATCGTAAAAATTCAATTTGTTATTGTAAAATCAATTTCACTATTTATATTTAATTATATTATCAAAGGCATTTCTTTAAACTCTCCTTATTGTTTTTTGACAATTCTGGAAATTCAACAAACTTACAACAATTATGCAACTATAATGCGGTAAGTAATTCTGATGCCGATATTATTGAAAGCTATCTTCAAGGTAATACAGTATTGTCAAATAAACAGTTGCTTTCGGCGGATGTTAATGGAGATGGTACTGTCGATAATGTTGACTTAAGTATGTTAAATGACTATATTATTGGAATGATGACATACTTGCCAGTAGCCGACTAAGAAGGCCAAAAGCTTACAATTTAAGTAAATAAAAAATCCACGACTTTAACCTGTCGTGGATTTTTATGCAAAACTACCAAAAAATATAATTGACTTATTTAATATGTTAGTGCTATAATAGGACTTGCCAGTCAGGCGATATATTTATGGGCGCTTAGCTCAGCTGGGGGAGCACCTGCCTTACAAGCAGGGGGTCATAGGTTCGAGCCCTATAGTGCCCACCATAAACAAAACAGCTCTTATAACAATTGAGAGCTGTTTTTGTGTTTTGTTTCCATTGTTGATTTCTGGAATGTTTTTTTACATTTATTAAATGCACCCTTAAAGTTATAGTTTTATGGACAAATTTTATAGGACAAATTTTCTTTACAAAAAGTGTTGACACATAAGAATTCCCCTGCTATACTATCTAAGTGTCAAGGGCATAATCATCTGCTATGGCAGTGAAACATAGTTATATACGCTGGTGTAGCTCAGCAGGTAGAGCAGCTGACTTGTAATCAGCAGGTCGGGGGTTCGATTCCGTCCACCAGCTCCAAACATAAATGGCATTGAGATATTACTCAATGCCATTTATGTTTTTTTGCCTTACTTGAATAATTATTGATGACAGCGAAATCAGAAAACTTACAATTAACAAAATAAAACTGTATTTCTCCAATTGCGGGCTTAATTCTACCTTGCTCAATATTACATTTAAAGTGTTAAAGGATAGATGTATAATTATTGGGGCATATAGGGATTTAGTAGCTATAAACGCAATACCAAGTACTAATCCTATTATAAAGGCATAGGAGCTTTGTAAAATATTTAGATGAATCAACCCAAACAACAATGCCTGTACTATAATTGCACCAGTAGTAGGTATGATTTTTCTAAGTTCTTTGAGAATAAAACCTCTGAAAACTATTTCTTCCATTATGGGGCCAAATATACCCACAGCTAAAATAGTAATGAAATAGTTACCTCCCATTATGGTTTGTATAAGGTCATCATATTTGCCAGGAATTTTATCTAGAGGAAAGATTGTGTTTATATAGGAAAGAAATAAAATAATAAACACGGCTAGAGATACCCCTGTAGTTAAGCTTAACACAGAATCCTTTAAACTTATTTTTTTAAAACTGCAAATTGAAATGAAATTTTCCTTTGTAATTTTGGAAGCCAAGGTATATAATGGAAGTGAAAACAATATGGAGAACAATAGAATCAAACTTGTGTTGCGAAGTACCTCATTCTGAACTGTAATCAAAGCTTCATTGATCATAGCCAGATTGCCGGAATTCATGAAGTATTGGACTGTTTTTATAACTGTAAATACCAATGTTACAAAAAGCTGTGCTCCGAAATAGATAAACAAATATAGTAAAACCAGTGCAGACGATTTAATATATTTATTCATAGCAATATCACCCTTTCATATAGATAAAGTAGTTATAATATTATATAAAAGAATTTATGTTAGTTCCAGTAAAATATTATATTTATATATATTTTTATATAATAGCCTTGAAGCATAACCGTATTTTAAATTTTAAAAAAAAATAGGAAAAGGAGGATTTTTTTATTTCCTGCACGAATTATATTATATAGAGGTGGGAATAATGATAATTGATGCCAGTACAACCATTGCATACAAGTGCTCATCTTGTGGTACATTTGAATTCGTAAATATAACACTTTTTGAATTGGCCTCCGTAAGAGAAGCAGTTTATAATTGCCGATGCAATGGGTCGATGCTGGTTATAAGCAAAGAAAACTCTGACAGTTACAAGGTAGCAATACCATGTATTGGGTGCGGAAATAACCATATTTACATTTTAGAGAGAAAAGACTTCATAAAACAGGATATCAGTACATTCTATTGTCCAAAGACAGGTATACCGCAATGTTTTATCGGAAATGACAAGGAGGTCAGAAAAAAGATTGATATCTTGGAAAAAGAATTTGATGATCTTATAAATATGTTTGGATATGAAAGTTATTTTACCAACACTCAGGTTATGTTTGATTCACTTAATATAGTACATGATATTGCCGAAAAGGGTAACTTGTTTTGCGAATGTGGCAATGATGATATTGAATTATTACTTCTTTCTGATAAAATTTATTTAAGGTGCAAAAAGTGCCCTGCGTGCAAAATACTGTATGCCTCAACTAACGAACATTTAAGAGAAAACCTTAAGGTTAAACACATATTGTTGTTAGATGAGAATCCCGGTTTAGGAAATGTACCTGTTGAATCTCTTGTTAGAAAAAGTGATGTGTAATAATTTATGCGAATTATTACCGTTGGATAATAGTTTTTTGAATAACATAATTGGGGAGCTTTAGATATTATAAAAGGATAATTTATAGAATTCACATCAAAAATAAAATTTTTTTAAAAAACTCTATTTAAATCTATACAATACCAAATATATAATTCATAGAACCTTACTTAATTGTAAAAAATATGATTGACAAGTATTAGGGGTATTGATATAATGTCTATTGTTTATGAGTTATTCTACGAATCTCCTCGAAGTATTAACCTTTCTTATGCTAAAGGTTTTACTGATTGTTATCTAAACGAATGAACTCCCAAATGGTGGAATTATATATAATCTATATTTTAAGGTGGTGCAACATGGAAGGTATTAATCTTATGGATAAAACGCTTGAAGATTTGCGTTATATAGCAAAGATGATGGGAATAAAGAATATATCCAAATATAAAAAAAATGAGCTTATCGAGATAATATATAAATCGGGTAACGGTGTGATTGATGGAGTTCCTGTTGATATTAAGGATGCAGGTAATAATTCTGAATCTAGTGGGACCGATAATATTGATTCGATAGGTTCTGAAGAAAAGCCAGAGGCTGCCGGAAAGGAAACTAAAGTGATACAGGAGGAAAAGGTTGCAGACACAAATGAAGCTCCTGTAGTACTTAGGAAGTCAAAACGAGGAAGGCCAAAGGCTAATAAAGTTGCTGAACAAAAAAGTGAAAATGAATCAACCAATAATGTTAAAGAAGAAAGTACCTTAAAGGACAGCAGCAAGAAAGACAATGTTATTGAAGAGAGTAAAAAGAACGATACTGCTAATAATGAAGCCGTAAATTTAAAAAATGTTGAGGACAGGAAAGAACACATAAAAGATAAACAAGAAAGCCCAGCAAGAAAAGAAAATATAGTAAAGCAAGATAATGCTTTTAAGGCAAAGGCTTTTAAAGAAGCTGATGCTGTTGTTAAGGATAATGCAGGTAAGGAAGAAAAGTCAGAAATTGTTCAGAAAACTGAGCAAAAAGCCGAAAAAAGAACTGAGCAAAAAGTTGAGCAAAAAGCCGAGCCTGAGTTAAAACCGGTTAAAGATATACAGCCGGAAAATGAGAATGCAAGACCTAAGTTAATGTTCAAACAACAAGAACAGAAAAAAGAATATGAAAACGCACCGCAGACTAACGGATTTGAAAAAATTGAAAGTGATGATCCTGTAGAGGGAGTTTTGGAAGTATTACCGGATGGTTATGGTTTCTTAAGAAGTGACAATTACCTATCTGGGCCGAAAGATGTCTATGTATCACCGTCGCAAATCAGACGATTTAATCTCAAAACAGGAGATAAAATAAAGGGAAAAGGCCGAATACCTAAAGAAGGTGAAAAGTTCCAGGCGCTGTTGTACGTGCAGACAGTTAACGGAGATCCACCTGAAGTTGCAACAAAAAGGGTTGCATTTGAATATCTTACACCTATATACCCTGATCAAAGAATTACTCTCGAAACAATGCCAAGGGAGTTATCAACCAGATTAATTGACTTGATAGCACCTATCGGTAAGGGACAGCGTGGAATGATTGTTTCACCTCCTAAAGCCGGAAAAACAATCCTTTTAAAGAAAATTGCCAATGCCATAACTACAAACTATCCAGAAATGGAGCTTATTGTATTACTTATAGATGAGCGACCTGAAGAAGTAACAGATATGCAGCGTTCCATAAAAGGCGAAGTTATATACTCGACTTTTGATGAAGTACCGGAACATCATATTAAAGTTGCAGAAATGGTTCTTGAAAGGGCTCAAAGGCTTGTAGAGCAAAAGAAGGATGTAGTAATCCTCTTAGATAGTATAACAAGACTTGCAAGAGCATATAACCTGACAATACCACCGACAGGAAGGACTTTGTCAGGAGGACTTGATCCCGGTGCTCTTCACAAACCTAAAAGGTTTTTTGGAGCTGCAAGAAATATTGAGCATGGTGGAAGTCTTACAATAATGGCAACTGCCCTTATTGAAACAGGTAGTAGGATGGATGATGTAATATTTGAAGAATTTAAGGGAACAGGTAACATGGAGCTTCACTTAGACAGGAGATTGTCAGAAATGAGGATATTCCCTGCAATAGATATTAACAAATCCGGAACACGTAGAGAAGAGTTGCTTCTTGACCAAAGAGAGCTTGAAAGTGTATGGGCTGTGAGAAAAGCCATGAGTAATATGGGAACTGCTCAGGTTACAGAAATGATTATTAACAGGTTGATGCAGACAAAGACTAATATAGACTTTGTTGGAAGCATTAATGTTGAATTCGATAAAAAATAGTTCTTGATTATACTGTATATTTGTGTTAAAATATTTTTTGCGTCATAAAGATGTTTAAAAGACTACTTGGATTAAAATGCCCTCGTATTTGGGCTTTACTTACAGATGTTTAGTTGAAAGAAGGTGAATAGAGTGAGAGAAGGAATACATCCAAATTATCAGCAGACTGTTATAAAGTGTGCTTGCGGTGCGACTTACAATACAGGTTCAACCAAAAAAGACGTGCACGTAGAAATTTGTTCAAATTGCCACCCTTTCTTTACAGGTAAGCAAAAGCTTGTAGATGTTGGTGGACGTGTTGATAAGTTCAAAAAACGATTTGGTATCGTTGACAAGGAATAATGTTTATAAAAAAATTATAAACTATAAAATAAGAGATCGGGATTACCGATCTTTTGTTTTTTCTGATTTATAATACCGGGCTTAAAATAATGTCATTAGGGACTAAAATATAACTACTTGAGTGTTTTGCAAAGCCAATGCCCTAAAAATGAACCCTTACAAGCCAGAACTTTATGCCTTTATTGCTCCACCCCAAATCCCAAGGTACTCTATACCTGTCTGTATTGTGGCAATTAACAAGTGAATAGCCTTTAGAGTCTGCTCCGGTCACTACAGATATGTGAGTTACCTTGCCTTTTTTTTCGTAGGCTACGAAGTCTCCCGGCATAAGTTTAAAAGATGCTTTAAATACCTGGTTATACGTACCTCTGGCTATAACGGATGCTCTTCCGCTGTTTACCATAAAGTCTTTAAAAGCTTGCGCGTTTACCCAAGATTTACTGCCATCCTTTATATAGTTCCATGTACCGGTCTTTTTAAATTTACCGCCTTCAAAAAGGATTTGTGATGCGAAATTTGCACAGTCGCCTCCTAGTGGATTATAGTCCCTGTACTTTTTGTTGTAGCTGTAGCCAAACTCTTCAGAAGAAGCTGCGCCACAATAACGGTCGGCATATTCAATTGCAGACAATCTTCTTTTGCTAAGGTTGGAAAAGTCCCTTGGGCTTGAATTAAGTATATATTTTTCAAATTCTTCTGTTTTTAAGTTTTCCATGTCAAGGGAATCGGCAAATGGATCGGTATACCATTCTTTTACGATCAGCCAATCGTTGTCATGGTTTTCTAATTTCATTGAATGATATGTGCCGGTTCTAAAGCAGTTTTCTGCGTTGGGATCATTTTCATAAAAATAACTGTATTCCGTAGAGGCTAAAAAATTGAAAGAGATTGTATTGTTACTTTCTTTCACAGTACGTATTTTTATTTCTGATGTTATATTCGAAAAATTAACTCCCTGCTTTTCAGCCCAATTATGGAGGTATTTCATTTTTTTCAACTGATGTTCATAAGCCCAGGTGCCTAGCTTTGTTTTTTTATCATAAAGTGATTCAATTGTTTTTAGGTTTCCTTCAAGAAAAGCATTGTTTCTGGTAGAAAAAATATCTTCAATTATTCTTATATGACCCTCGTCAATAAATACACTTGTCTGAATTGGAGAAGCATTGTAAGATGATACACTGAGGATAGCTGTAGTTAATACAAAAGCAAGCAATATTAAATGCGACTTCTTAAAAGCTATGAAAAACATAGTTCTACTCCTAACAAGTTTGTTCATAAAAGTATATGAAAATTGGTTGATGAAATATTACATTCTGAATAAAATAAAAAGCGGCTAGTTTGTATGGTAACTAACCGCTTAAAAACTATAGGGAGGATGTTATTACTCCTATAAGGGTAAAACTAAAATTTCTAAAGTATTGTACAGGAGGGGGGAGTAATGCTCCAAACCTGCTGCCGAAATCACATGTTATTAAATATCGTTACATATTAAATGTGTAATCTTTGGGTATATTGCTATATAGTAATTAAAGCGTATACTACAAGTAAGCTGAAAGTTTGCTGCAAAGAGTATCGTAAAGATAAATACAAACTTTAATAAAATAGTTGGAACAAATTAATAAGTTGTGTGGAATATAAGTGTTTTAAGTAATTTTTAAAAGTTCAGATGATTTAATATTATTACCTTCCAAGTACAAAGTGATTTCACTAAGATGCTACTCCCCCTTTGGTCAAGAAGATTGTTAAATTTATGTAAAATACTTTCTACTTTCATCAGAAAGTATTTATTTTCTATATTATATTATTTAATAAATTAAGTATCTTTCTTTAATAAAATAATATAATATAATTGTGAACTATTGGTTACGAAAAAGTTAAAACTTGATAAATTTTTAATAAATTCTCTATAAAAGAAAAATGGCCCTGCTTAGGTCATCAAGCAGAGCAGGAGTATCCAACTTTAAAAGTATGGAATTTATATTATTTGAGGATTAGCATGATTTAGTACCAACATATCGTTGGTAAGGTTTCAAGTTGTTAAGAAACTGCATTTTCCAACTTGCAGTATAGTAATTCAGAAGGATGATAATTTTTAGGGGGGCTACATAAATAAAAAAGTAAAAATAATCTCATTAATCGATAGTAATATTTTTAATGTCTTTCTCGTGCCTTTTTTGCGGAGATGTTTCTAAGTATTCTAATGTAGCCACATTTACTGCTCTTAAGAGACTATATTTAATATCATCAATCTCTGTTCTTACGTTTTCAGGTAAAAAATTTTCTACATAGTCGATAATTTGAAGCTTTGTTTTGAATAATAGCTTAATAAGTTCTTCCTTCATTTCATTCACCACCAAATTTTATTTTTAGTGTATTGTCTTCAAATTTTGCGGATTTTACTGTATAGTTAAGTAAAGTCCTTGGAAGCGTGAGGTTTCGCTTTATATTTCCAACCTTTATGATTAATTCGTCGGACTTTTGATTAAGAGAAAGGTCATTTTTATCGGTAAATGGCATATATATTGTAAGAGTATATTCATTACCTTCCTTTGATATATTTTGCGTCCTTTCATTATAATAGATTTTACTTGGATTATTGCCTCCAAATACTTCGGTGCTTAGTCTGTCAAGGATGTCAATTCCAACGATTTCTTTTTCAAACATTGGAGCGTAAAATATTGGGACTGGAGAAAAACTTTCAATTATCATTTCCTTGTATTTTTTTTGGATATCTTTCCATACTTTAAAATAATCATCGGTTACACTATCCGGAATAACCCTGTTGACTACTATAGCGTCTACATTAAAATTATATATATTCAGATAAGTGAAGCTTCTTTGTGCCTCCTTTATAACCATTTTTTCGGGATTAACGACAACTCGGATACTTGTTATTTCCCTGTCTGATAATATTTGCTTCATCTCGTCGAGTTGAGCATATATTCTTTCGATTTCACCCATAACGCTGTCGCTGGGGAGCGGAATACCTATTAATGGCTCTGCAATTGGTTTTGCAATTTTCAAGGCTTTTCTCTTTATTGGAAAGAGTTTATCCATCCACCATCTGAGCATGTCGGGAAAGCTAAGCAAAGCAAGAGTTTCTCCGGTAGGAGCGCAATCAATTATTATCACATCATAGGTTTTTTCTTTATAGTACTTTAGGATTCTCAGAAGACTCAAGAGGTCTTCCATTCCGGGGAAAACAGTTAATTCCTCAGTAGTTATATCTTTTACAGTTTTTGAAGTGAAAAGAGTGGTCAGATAATCCTGTACTTTTCCCCAACCTTTTTCAACTTCGTGTATTGAGTCTATTTCCTGTGCCCAAAGGTTCTTTTGTATTTCCATGGGTTCCGGTGACAGCTTAATATCAAGTGAATCCCCAAGGCTGTGTGCAGGATCAGTGCTGACCACCAATGTTCTATAGCCTTCTTTTGCGCACTTCAGCGCAGTGGCAGCAGCGATGCTTGTTTTTCCTACTCCACCTTTACCGGTATATAGAATAATTCTCATAAAGACACCTCCTAAAATTACGTTTCACAAATATTACGAATACCGAAGTATTGCTTATATATCAAACCCATATGATAATGGGCTGATAAACTATTAAATAGATTCTGTTGTGATTCAAAATTTAAATGGTCAGGATTTCCAAGGGGTTTTACTCGATATCAATTTTCTTGATTTTACTTCTTTCAGTAACTTCATTGTTTTGAAGAGTGTCCCTTTTATTAAGTACATCAAACACTTTCATAATTACTTTAATAAGTACGGTACGTTCTTCATCGGTTAAAGATGCATCAATAACTTTGATATAACTCGTTACAATTTCTTTCAACTTATTTACTATTGATTTACCGCTCTCTGTAAGTCTGATAACAACTATCCTTCTGTCATTTTCACTTCTCTCCCTCTCGAGATACTTGTTTTTTACAAGTCTGTCCACTATTCCTGTTGCAGTACTCATGGGAGTGTTTGTAAACTCGGCAACTTGGCTCATTATAACCTCCCCGCGGTTTTCAACCAGAAGCAACACAAACAGTTCAGATTTTGAAAATGATAAATCAAGGCCAATCCAGTCCTCTGGGGAAAAGAGCTTTTTAAAATTATTAATAAAAAAAGTCATTAACTCAGTGTAATCGAACATCATTTCCTCCTTAGAATAGTTCGAGAAACGAAATATTCTATTTATAGAATAATACTTTTTCGTATAATTGTCAATAGATGTATAAAAAACGGGTGTATGTGGTGCATGTAATAAATGTAAAGAAAAATATTCCAGAAACTTAAGTTTCGCAGTCTAGAGCCTGTAAATACTCCTCGGGGTCGAGCAAAACTCGCTTCGCTCAAACAATGCTCTCCCTTTCCTCGTCGTATTAACAGGCTCTATAACCTGCTTCACTATGTTTCTTCCATATTTTTCTTCACTTAAATAATATGTACCCACAAAAAACTATTTAAGTTCAATAAGTGCCATGGTTATATCATCAGATATTTTATTGTAATTTTCTATTCCAGCAAATTTGGACGCACTTTCTATTATATGATCAAGAATACTATCTGGAGTTGCGTTTTCACCAAGTAAAACAGAGACAAGCCTGTCTTCTCCAAATTGCTCATTGTCAGTATTTTTTAGTTCAACAATTCCGTCAGTATACAAAAAGATCCTGTCGCCATGCTCAAGGTTAACTTTACTATCAATATAAATGGGTTCTTCAACCCAATTGCTGATAGGGATGCCCGGTATTCTCAAAAGATCAAATCTTTTGTTTTCCGGGTTAAAAACAACCGGTGAAACATTATGGCCTGCATTAGAATATATAAGAGTGTTGTCTTTCAAATTAATTATTGCATAAAAAACAGTTATATAAAAATCCTGATCGGAGTAGTCAGCGTTAAATTCTTTATAAAGTTTTTTAAGTGCAGCCGCCGGAGATAATGTTTTTTTATCAATTGAAGAGCGTAAAAAAACTGTAAGCATGGAAGCAGCAACTCCGTGTCCTGACACGTCGGCAATATATACACCAACGTGGTGATCATCAATTTTAAAAATATCGAGAAAATCTCCGCCTAAGGTCTCACAAGGTTTGTAAATATATGAAAATGCAATTTTGTCCTCAGGCAATTCTTTAGGCAACAGGCTGCACTGGAGCTTTCTTGCCATATTTAGCTCGCTCTGGAGTTTTTTGTTTTGATTAAGCATTTCTTTCTGAAGCTTTTTCATTTCAGTTATATCTCGTAATACCTCAACTACAGCTACTATATTTCCTTCATTATCTTTAATAGGAGAACTCATCACGGAATAGGTACGTCCTTGGATTACCTCTTCCTTATGTTGTGGAGTGCCGCTGAATACAGCCGAACGGGAAACGCAGTTTTCACAAGGAGTATTGCGGCCAATTGCACTATAACATTTTTGGCCTATAAGAGCGTGTTCTAGGGATTCAGACATAGCTTTATTAACATATACTAGTTTGTCATCTGCATCTATTACCCTGACCCAGTCGTACATGCCATTTATTATATATTCAATCATTTTATTGAAGTCTTTATTATCTTTAAAGCTAAAATCATTCTTATATGAATCCATAATGTAATCCTTTCCCTAATCCCCTTTACAAAGATAATAGCAAAGTACACAGCCAATATCAACAGAAATAAGTTGGGTAAAATATAAAAAAGAGTAATAAAACAACAATTAAGGGGAATAATAATAATAGATCTCTCAGTGATAGGAGCCAAAATATGTTTGTTAAAACATCCTGTAAGCAGCTTTATATTGATATGAACAGTAAGTCGGCATTTAAAACACTGACAGATGCAATGTATGACCTTATTGGGAATTCATTAAGAAGCGGATATAAATCAATAGTATTTGTATGCATAGGTACCGACAGGTCAACAGGAGATAGCTTAGGCCCTCTTATCGGGTACAAAATGAGCAATCTTGTGTATAGGAATATATTCGTACATGGTAGTCTGGAAAATCCGGTACATGCAAAGAATATTGATAATGTAATGGAGCACATTCAGAATTTTTATGAGAAACCCTTTGTAATAGCAATAGACGCATGTCTTGGGAAAATGGACCATGTAGGGTATATTACCGTAGGGGAGGGATCAATAAAACCCGGATCGGGTGTTAAAAAAGACCTTGCACCCGTAGGTGATATGTACATAACCGGAATAGTGAATTTTGGAGGCTTTATGGACTACCTTATTCTCCAGAACACTAGGCTGAGTTTGGTTATGAAAATGGCAGATACTATTTCCATGGGTATAAAGTATGTTTTATGGAAAGTAAGCAATGATCCTGCACTATCTTCTATGTTTTGCAGTTCGAACTCATAAATTGTAGGCAAGAAAAGGGTTTTAAGAATTAAACCATTCTTAAAGCTTTTTTCTTTTAGATAGTGCACAAAAAATGTTTCAATTGATTAAAAATATGGTATTATTATTTATAACTGTTGCAAAAAACAATCTGAATGGGAGATGATTAAATGGACAAATACGTATGTACGGTATGTGGGTACATATATGATCCTGCTGAAGGAGATCCGGATGGTGGTATTGCTCCGGGTACTGCATTTGAAGATATACCGGAGGATTGGGTTTGCCCGGTATGTGGAGTTGGAAAAGATATGTTTGAAAAGCAATAACAGCAAAAAAAGAAATCCTGTATTTATTAGGATTTCTTTTATTTTAGGAATCTTAAAAGAATATTCCATAATTAAATGGAAATAAATAATTGTTTCTCAATTACTTCAACTATTCTTTGGCAGATTATTGGGGTATATCCAGCATGCATTTATCTACCCATTTTACATAGTCTTTCTCGATAAATAATAGGACTTCATTTTCCAACCAGGTAAGGATTACTGCTTCATTATCAAAGTATTTAACCTTTTGTCCTGTAAAAAGCATATAATACTCCTCCTATCTTTTGTAAGGTACATTATACTTACTTTAAATATCGGTTTAAAGTTAATATACTTTAGCATAATTTGAGTTACTAATTTATATTTTTTGAAAATTATTGAAATGAGGCTTCTGATAATATATAATAGAGCATAAGTACTTCTAATCCACTTCTTGCTGTTATTTATGGTTTATTCTTTTTTGATAAATTAGTATAACTTAGAGCCCTGTTAAATTTTTTGATTTGACTAATGGTTGCAGTGATAGTAAATTTATATATATAGCCTGAATCCATAACATGCTTGCAGTATTTAAATCAACCTGGAGGGGGTTTGTCATATGAAGTTTGAAACTAAAGAGGTGGATGGAGTTAAGATTATAAAACTAACAGGACAAATAAGGATATCTACTCAAAATGAATTTAAGGACTTACTTGATAATTTAGCTAGAGAAAACGAAGGTAAAGCAGTTATTATAAGCATGGATGGCGTTATATATATGAATAGTGCCGGTTTAGGAATTATTATTGACACATACAAAAAGTTCAAAGAAAAAAAAGGAAAAATGATTTTGTGCAATTTAATGCCGGATATTGAGAAGCTGTTTGAGGTTACAAGGCTTAACAGGTTTATAGAAATTTATGAGACTGAAGCGGAAGCATTGAGCAAAATATAGTCTGACTTACATGAAATTTAGGCGTTCTCGGACCGGGGGTATGACCTGATTTGAGTTCGCTTTTTTATTTGTAAATTTATTCGTTGTATAATATAATGTGGTAAGGTATCATATATTTGCTATATATCAAATGGTTCGAGGTGTGTAAAATGCCAAATAGCAGACCGATAATTGGAATATCTGCCGGATTTGATTATAGTGAAAATAGGCTTTATATTAATAACGGGTATGTTGAAGCAATCCGACTGGTTGGAGGTTTGACTGTCCTTCTACCTGTAACTAATGATACTGAATTACTTAAACATATTATTGGCCGTTTCGACGGGTTTCTTCTTTCGGGTGGAAGTGATGTAGATGCTCAATACTGGGGAGAGCCAAACTATGTTTTTGGTGGTGAGATTTCGCCGCTGAGGGATGAAACGGAGATGTTTATTGCACGAGAGGCAATTGCAACTAATAAACCGATCCTTGGCATATGCAGGGGATGTCAGATGATGAACATTGCAATGGGTGGTACGGTTTTTCAGGACATTCATGCTCAGCAGCCTGGAAAGGTAATTTACAAGCACTCCCAAAGTGCTCCTAAATGGTATCCTACTCACGATATTTTTATTGAAAAGGATTCCAAGGTGTTTAAAGCACATCAGGAAGAGATATTACGTGTTAATTCCTTTCACCATCAGGCAGTTAAAGATGTAGCACCCGGGTTTATTGTATCTTCAAGATGCGGGGACGGAATTATCGAATCAATAGAGCATACAAATTGTAAGTTTGCAGTTGGTGTTCAGTGGCATCCAGAAGTGATGTGGGAGAAAGATAATACTCACTTAAAGATATTTGCTAAATTTGTTGCTTTATGCAAGTGAGTATTTATGGTAATATTATATAAGTTTGACGATAAATCTTGATGAATATTAGTGAATGTTGCACAAAATTAGTCGAATTATGTCGAATTATAGAGAATGATTGAACGTTTTAATGCAATATGATAGATTATTTTACAACAGGAGAGGAATCTAATGGATTACAAAGCCATAATAGATTTTTTGGTTATATCGGTACCTGAGCAGTTTTTGATGGCTCTTTTTGCGTGGGTATTGCTGGGAAAAAAAGAAAGAATACAGTTGCAAAATGTGTTTTTAGTAGGGGTTATTACTGCCGTGATATTTTTCCTGGCACAGGTTTTACTTCAACCCGATATGTTAGTTTCTTTGGTACAGCTTTTAGGTTTAGCGGTTTTAATTTATTTTGGATACAGACTGAGTATATTGGAGACAGCATTTGGGTGTTTGATTACTCTGGTTTTTTTTACATTAGTGCAAGGTGTAATGGTTGTTCTTGCTCGTGTTTTTACAAATGTATCACAAGAGGAGATTATTAATGGTTCACCAATAAGAACCTTTTGTATTATAGCAGAATTTATTATTATAAGCCTGATTGTTTTATTCATGTATAAAAAGAATATTAATATATACTATTTAAAGAAAAACAAACTGGACAAGTCTCAGAGAAGTAGGCTTAGCTTTTTGGCATTACAATTAGCATTTGCACTTTTCACACTTATTGTTATTTACTATATGTTTATTATTAATACTGAAGTTTTTAAATCTTTATTGGACAAGGTGTTAGTAGTCTCAAGTTTTATTATTACAATAATATTTACAACTTTGCTTGTAAGAAGTGTATTCAAAGTCGGGGAAGCAATTCAAAAAGAAGAAAAAGTAAAGAGACAGATGGACGGAAGAGAGCTTATACAAAATATTGATTACTTATGTGCACTTATTGATGAAAAACAATATGGTGAATTGAAAAGAGTACTAGAATCAATAAAGAATGATATTGAATCAGGAATGATCAATTTAGAAAAAGGATCTAATAGGGAGATTTTGTCTGATAAAAGTTAAAGTCTCTCTATTAAATAAAAAGGGGGAGATGTTATTATGAAAGGAAAGTTATTGGGATTAGTTTCTGCTATTTTATTCATTGTATCAATGATAGCTACAAGCACAGCGAGTTGGCTCATATTTTATCAGCCAAAGGCTCCTAAAGTTCTGCATAAATAACATCTAATTGTTCAAAGAAAATAGATATAATTATTGTAGTTTGTCAACTTTTCTAATTTCAAATTTAGACAGGCACCTTGTATGGGGGTGCTTTTTTGATGCTTATTATTTTGTTAATACTTGCTAATATATATACTACGCTTTACAAGCAACTCCAGCTCGGGCTAACATTCATCAGTTGTTCCACTTAGGCCTACCACATTACTCTTTGCAGTGGCAATTTTATATATAAAGAAAGATGCCTGAGCAGGAAGATTTTTATTAATTCGAACCTTTTTCAATTATTTATGATCTATATATATGACAATAAAAATTCCGGAAGGATGCCAACATGGATAAAAATATTCCAGAGTCTCTAAATTGCAATAACAAAGAAAGTTTTAGAAATATATATGATAAATATAAAAAGAAGGTATATTGTAAGGCTTTGATTTTATTAAAAAATCAAAGTCAAGTTGAAGATGTTATGCAAGAAGTTTTTATAAAAGTATTTTACAAATCTAGTAACTTGAGAAATCCAGAGAAGTTTGAATCATGGTTAAATACCATAATTTTTAATTCTTCCATAAAATATATTAATGAAAATAAAAAAAAGTGGATTACATATGATGAAAAACTAATTGCTAATATTCCTGATGACGAATTTCCTGAAATTAATTGTTTGAGAAAAGAAGTTCATAAAGAGATTTCAGAAGCTATTAATGAGTTACCTGAGCACTATAGGATTCCAATCGTTCTTTATTATTATTATGACATTAAAATTAAAGATATTTCTAAGAAGATGGGATGTTCTATTGGTACAACAAAGTCTCGCTTATTTAGTGCAAAAAACATTTTAAGGGAAAAGATTTTGCAAAAAATATGAAAGGTTGTGAAGAAATTTATGAAAGAGATTTTAAAAGAAGCTTTTGAACATGAAGCCCAAATTAAAGAAGTGAATTTTACAAATGAAATTGATAATAAAGTATGGAATGGAGTGTGTGAGTCTGTATATGCAAAAAACAATTTCTTTTTCAAGTTGCTAGTGTCTAAAGGCTTAAAGGGTTCGATGGTTACAGCTGTAATATTTTTTTCAGTAGTTCCAATTTTACTTTATTTGTTGTTTAAGCCGAATGTTACACACTATCCTAAAATCTCACTTTATGTAACTTGGAATGACTCAATATACATTAATACAAAAGATCTTGTTAATAGAAATAAAATAATAAATGAAATTGGAAAAGATCTAAGAACAGAAGCAAAAATATTTGAAATAGAAGGCGAACCAACATCGCAAAAGGTAGCTGTATTGGTTGGAAAAGATTACGAAATTTACAGATACGTTGAATATACAGAAACAGATGCTTTAAATTCTGTATTTGTTGATATGGCTTCAGAAACTAAACTACCTTTTTCTAATAAAGTTGGGAAGGTAACAACTACAATAAAGGGAAGCAATGTTGAAATACCTATTGAATTAGAAACTAAAATTGAAAAAGTTAGTAATATGCTTTATAATGTTAAATTTATTGCAAGTTGGAAAGATATTAACAATACAACTTTGACACATTCATGGGAATATCAAACGAATATCCAAATTACTAAAATGATCAATGAAGATGGAAGTCCACTACCTGAATTTGATTAGCTAGCAATGTAGAAAATAGAAAGTCAAGAAAAGGGGAATGCCCTTTCCAAGCCCCAGTATAGGAATTTACATACATAGGGTTTTTGTATAACTTTTTAGAAGCAGTTGAATAAATATAGAAAACATACTAATTGTTTGTTAGTAGTACGAATATATGTTAAAATTATTGACAGCAAATGTATTATTATAAAGGAAAGGATTATCAAATGAATTACTTAATGTTTTTAATAATGACAGGTTACATAGTTTTACCAAATGTAGTTTTATTTACACTATTTTACTTTAAAGCAAGAAATAAACTCTGGCTTTTGCCTGTAACAGTATTTATTTTTGATTTACTATTAACATTAAGAGATATATTAAAGTTTAATTATGTGCTAACCTTTTCCGACAAAATGGATATGTATTTTAAAAATGATTCCTCAATGACTTTTTATATGATATACATGCCTATGTTTATTTTTAGCATAATATTATTAGTTGTTTACTATGTTATTCAAAAAAGTAAATTAGTAAAAAAGAATTTATAAATGATTTGCTGAAACTAAATCAAAGGTTGTATTAACTTGTATGCTGTTATAAATTTGGAAAATTTGTTAAATGGTTAGACTACTAAATAATCTTGTATTTGTTATGCTACCAAAAAATCAGACAGACAAAGAAAGGAGTGATAGGCAATGAGAAAGTTAATATTACTAAGTGTTTTGGTAATAATATTGATAAGTTCCGTATCATGTAATAATAAAACAGAAGATGGATCTCCGGTAAACTCTTCAATTAATAACTTAAACGAAAATGCCGAGGTTATGAAAAAATCCATAACAGGCGATAATGATTACTTGGGAATTATTGATGAAGACGACAAATTATTATTACAAAGTGATTCAGGATATTTATATTGTTCAAAAACAAGTTCATTAGAGATATTGGAATCAATTGAACAAACAGTCAGCCCAAATCAGATTTTTTTATCCGATGATGGAAATATGGTATATTACAACACGAATAGTTCTTCAGTCGAAGGAAGGTTGAACTACTATGATGTAAAGAATAATACGTATGGCGATTTGTTAAAGGAAATGGGTATACATATCCAAGGTTATGTGAGTTTGGCTGCATACAAATCAGATAAGGTTGTAATTTTAGTAGGAGATTATGATGAAAATAAAAGCAAAATTGAAACTGATACTTTGCTAGAAATAAACTTAAAAGAAAAGAAGCATAAAATAATAAAGATTCCTTTTACCCCATTTGGTGCAATGATATATAAAGGACTTTCATACTTTGGAGATAATATTGGGATTTTGTGTTCAAGTAAAGAGCAGTTACAAGAAGGATACGAGCAGGTTTTGGTTATACTAAGCAACGACGGAAAAATTGTGAATAAAGTGCCGATACCTGAAAAAGATATGGTATGTAACATATCACCATCGCCTGACGGAAGCAAATTTACTTATCAAACCGGTACTACCCCAATAAACTTATATTTATACGACATAAAAGATAGAAATAGTAAGGTGCTATTCTCACCAGAGTTATTGCAAGAGAATGGGGAGATCATATGTGTTTCATCAATGTGGGGTAAAGAAAGTGGAAACTTGTATTATATTACTTGTGACACTTCAAATAAATCAGAGGGAATGTATCAACTAAATAAAATTGATTTTAGAATGATGGAATAATCATAAAATTTTTAAGAAATATGATGAGCGAAGCTTTTAAATGATGAATATTAATAAATGTAAAGATATAACTTTTTATCTAAAGGGGTTGTCACTAAGTTCAATTGGTGCACAGCTCCTTATTCATGTGGATAAATTCTATGTATCTTTTGTAGGGCTAGGTATGTTTTCAAATAAACCGTTATGTATTTGTTTTATAATTGTATTATTAAATAGAGAGATATCTCTTCAAAAGACATTGCTTTTTAATACCGGTATATAAAATTTGTAGAGGTGGGTTTGATAATTGGACACAGAACAAATAATGATAAACAAAACTTTGACGGGAGATATGGATTCCTACTCGGAGCTGGTCTTAAAATATAAGGATCGCATATTTGCATTCCTTTTAAAGATGACCTTATCAAAGGAAGATGCAGAAGAGCTTCTTCAGGAGGTTTTCATAAGTGTTTATAAAAACCTTTATAGATATGACAGTAATTGGAGTTTTTCAACATGGATATATAAAATTGCTGCAAACGCATTTTATAACTTCTACAAGAAAAAAAAGCACAATAACAATTTTAGTAATATCCATGACTTGGAGAATCTATCCTGTAGCTTTGAAGACTATCCTGAAGTCATATACGAAAAAAAGGAGAATTATTATAAGGTAGTGGAGTTGATTTACAAATTAAAACCGGATCAGAAAATGGCATTGGTATTAAAACATGCTAAAGGATTTTCATACCGTGAAATTGGTAAAATCCTCAACATCTCACCTGAAGCTGCTCAAATGAAAGTTCAAAGAGCAAAGGAGACTATTTGCCGTCAATATAAGAAGTTAGATGAAAGGAGTTCACAAATATGAAATGTAAGTATTCTATGGATGACATCATAAAATATACTGAAAATTCAATGCCTGAGGAAGATAAGATAGATATTGATAACCATATCAAAACCTGCAAATCATGTAAAAAGACTTTAGATGCACTGGTATTGACTGAGCAATTCTCCACATTTGATGCTGGTGCCGATAATAATTTCCATATAGACCTTATGAGTAAGTTAGACAATAAAAGGTATTCTAAAAGTAATTCCTTATTTTACAGATTACGCAAACCAATCAAACGTGTACTTCCCATTGCAGCCTGCATTGCAATTGTATTTACTGCCTTTACGTTTAGACACCGTATATCTGAATTTGCAAACCACACTTACAATATGTTGGTAAAAAACACTGATAAAATCGAGATAGTTGAAAAAAGCAACCTAGGAATTATTGAACCAGCAATTACTGCAGTAATTTCAAATTGTACAGGAAAACAAGGCCCTGGAATGGATTATGATGATATTATTGAACTGCCCTATGGTAAAGTGATATGCATTACAGGCAGACACAGGGATAACAACAATTGGTGCCTTGCTAAATTGCTGCCGACAAAGGATGAAAAAAACCCGGGTCTGGAGTTCTGGGTTGATATGGGTAATATTGAAATAAATGGAATTCAAAGTGTTTCCTTCAATAATTGTAATCTATCGGCGGGGTCTATGTATAATCATATTATTGTAAATGATACTAACAATAATGACATACAACTCAGAGTTTTACCAGATGCCGAAAGTGCTGCTATTGCAGATGTAAAAAATGGCGATATTATAAACGTTATAAGAAAAGATGAAGAATGGAGTCTTGTAAGAAAGCTAACCGATAACAGGATGGATTTTACATCTTATACCGGGTGGATAAATAATAATTATTTAACACTTTGTAAAGCAGGAATGTCTGCAAACCAGGGATTTATTAAAAAGAGCTCAAAGGTATACGAAAGCCCTGACGAAACCTCAACAATTTTAGATGCTTTCAAAGTAAGAGATTTGATTTCTCCTGTAGTTATTGAATTGGAAGAAGGAGAATGGGCGAAAATCTCTGTCGGCTATAGTGAAACTACAGTGAATAAGCTTAAGAATCAGGCCTCAGAGCATGGCCAACCTATAGGATGGGTTAAAAAAGCTGAACTGATAACGTCTTTCGAAGGCATTGACTTATACTCTCTTGCTAATCCCGAAATTGATCTTACAGATTTTGTAGATAAGATTAAAAACGAAATACTCAACTGGAATGATATAGCACTGAGAGCCTATGATACAGACAGCAACATTATACTTACACAAGAACAGAAAGCCAGCCTTTCAAATAGCCTTAAATCCGTCGATGACCTTGAATTCCATGACGGAGGATACCTATTTGCAAGAGAAGCCATATACCCATTCTATACCCTTGAATTAAAAACAGAGCAAGGTGGCTACAAATTTGTCGTTGCCGGTGAAGACAAACTTGCAGTAAATATATCGCCGGAAAGGTTCGATTACTATGGTTATCTTAATAGCGAAAGGGTTCCAATAAGGTTTATGAAAGTAAACAAAGAATTTATTGATTGTATAAAGGCTCTACTGCCTGTGTCACCTAACGACAATATAGATCATATAAATTATTTATTGAATGCCCCTAAAGTCCATGTGATTTATGACCTTGACACAGAAGAACGTGTTATGGATATAGAAGGTACTGGTCCACAGGTTTATAAATGTGTAAGAGCCATAAAGAGCTATATGGGAAAAGAAGTAAAACCCGAAGGTATTCCAGAGAATTGGCAGGAAATAGCAAACTTTGAGTTTGCGTTTAGCGATTTAAGTATCGCCAAAGTGATTGTATATGACAGTTGTATAATATTCAATGACAAATACTACTCAGTCAATGGTACTCCGAAGGATATTCTCGCCGAATTATTTGCCGGTTATTTCTAAATTGTTTGGTAACAGAAAAATATTCCACTCATTACTTTAGCAAAATCAGATGATCTCTGTATTGGAGATATCTGATTTTGCTATCTTTATGTTTTTTGAAAAACGTTTCATATTACTCTTATAAGAAAAATTCCAGGTTGATAATCGTTTTGTAATGTAAACATTCCTAAAATTATGGAATAATGATATAATTTTTATATGTAAGATAGATGATTTGCATTAAAGACTTATGCAAAATATTATTTGCAATTTTGTTCGGGGGGGTATTACAAGTGAGAAAAATGAAAGTAACCGTATCCATTGTGGTGACTTTTTGTATGTTGCTATCAATTGGAGGTTTTCCGGCAATGACAGAGGCCGCATCTGAATTTAATTATGCGGATGCTTTTGCCAAATCAATTTTATTCTATGAGGCAAACTGGTGTGGAGATGATGCAGGCAACAACAGATTAAAGTGGAGAGGCCCATGCCATGTAGATGACGGTAGTGATGTTGGAATTGATCTTAGCGGAGGTTTCCATGATTGTGGTGACCATGTAAAGTTTGGTTTGCCTCAGACCTATTCTGCCTCAACATTAGGCTGGGCATATTATGAGTTCAAGGATACTTTTGTTAAAAAAGGCCAGGATGAATATATGCTCAATATCAATAAGCATTTTTGCGATTATTTTATTAAATGCTTTGTAGATGATACGACCTTTTATTATCAGGTTGGCGATGGTGATACTGACCACAGCTACTGGGGTCCTCCGGAAATGCAGGATACCGAAAGACCTACTTACTTTGTTGCAACTCCAGCAACTCCGGGCTCTGATGTGGCCGGAAATGCTGCAGCTGCTCTGGCACTTATGTATGTGAATTATAAGGACAGGGACTTGGAGTACAGTGAGAAATGCCTTGATACAGCAAAAAGGTTATATAATTTTGGTAAGAAGTACAGGGGCAACAGCAAGGCGCAAACCTATTACACCCCTGCAAATTATTTCGATGAGCTTATGTGGGGTGCTATATGGCTGTATGTAGCAACAGAAGACGGAAGTTATCTTGATGATGTAGAAACACTTATGACAGAAAGAGGCATTGGCGGAGACAAAGTTGAGTACTATAATCACTGGACCCACTGTTGGGATGATGTTTTTGGCGGAGTATTTCTGATGATGTCTCAATTATCAGACAAACCCAAGTACAAGGAAGCAACAGAAGAAAATTTACATTTTTGGATGAGTGAACTAAAAACAACCCCTGGAGGTTTAAAATACCTTCATGAGTGGGCATGCCTGAAATATGCAGCAGCAGAAAGCTTTTTAGCCCTTGTATACAATAAATATTCTCCAAATCAAAAATATGTTGATTTTGCAAAAAGTCAGATAGACTATATTTTAGGTGATAACCCTCGTGAGAGCTCTTATGTCGTTGGGTTTGGTAATAACTATCCTAAATTCCCCCATCACAGAGCTGCAAGCGGAAGGCTTGAGGGAGAACTTACAAGAGAGGATAAGGATGACCCTGAACGTCATATACTCTATGGTGCTTTAGTTGGCGGTCCAAAGGATGATGATTCATATGTTGATGACATCAACCAATATGTATACACCGAAGTGGGCCTTGACTATAATGCAGGATTTGTAGGTGCTATGGCAGGAATGACAGAGCTTTTCGGTGAGGGTCAGGAGCCGGAAGAAACTCCTGATGTAGAGTCAGGCCCTCCTGAATATTCAATTGAGGCACAGGTTACATATGAGAATGAACAGCAGACTGTTATTAATGCTAATATATATAATGTGAATATGGCTCCCCCTCATTTTGAAAAAGATATAACTTTTCGGTATTTTGTAGATTTAAGCGAATTTTATGAAAAAGGCTTGTCGGTGAAGAATGTCAAAACAGGAATTGCTTTTACCGATAACGGAGCAAAGATTTCAGGCCTTATGCCGTGGGATGAAAGCAACCATATATATTTTGCAGAGATTTACTGGCCGGCAACCGTTAAAATGTTTGGAAAAAGCCAGGTTCAGTTTAAGGTATATACTACCAATGCAACGTGCTATGATGCAAGTAATGATTATTCCAGAGAAGGTTTACCTACCGTAAAGACTGAGTTTTTTAAAACTGAACATATTCCTGTATATAAAGAAGGGAAGCTTGTATTTGGTAAAGAACCTTATAGAGATCCTTCAGTATCATATACGCCAGTCCCTACAGGGTCCACAACTCCTGCACCGGTTAAGGATATAGCTATACAGATGTATAACAGTGCATTTTATTCCTCAAATCAAATAGCACCAAAGTTCTGCATAATGAATCAGACATCAAAAACCTTGGATCTCAGTACTGTTAAGATCAGGTATTATTATACAATTGATGGAGAGAAAGCACAGACCTTATCCTGCGATTATTCTTCAATAGGTGAAGGAAATATTACAGGTACATTTGTGAAAATGGAAAAACCTACGGATGGTGCGGATCATTATTTGGAAATAGGTTTTAAAGCCGGGGAGATAGCACCGGAAGAAAGTTTTTATTTTGCAACCCGTGTTTGGAAGACCGATTGGAGCGATTTTGACCAGACAAATGATTACTCATATAATGAAGCTGGAGGAGATTATGAGGATTGGACTAAGGTGACAGGGTACATTAATGGCAAATTGGAATGGGGAGACGAACCAGGTGCAGTAATTGTTTCACCAACACCAACACCAACTGCAACATCTACTCCAACACCTACTGTTATGCCGGATGTTATTTATGGAGATGTAACGGGAGACGGAAATGCAAATTCGATTGATTTTGCTGTTATGAGAATGTATCTTCTGGGAATGACAAAAGAAATGCCGGGTGGTAATTGGAGAGTATCCGGTGATTTAGATGGTAATGGCAGTATTAATTCGATTGATTTTGCTATCCTTAGAAGTTATCTGTTGGGCTTTATTAAGAAGCTTCCAAAGTTGAATTGATTAGGTACTTGGAAGTTAAATAAAAATTTCAAAGGAAGCCAAATTCTCGGTCTTTATGCCGGGAATTTGGCTTCCTTGAAGTAAGAGAAAACTTGTTTTAGTGTCAAATGACGCAATTACTTGACCTGAGCATTAGAATCTGTTGCCGAAAGCTTAATAATTTGAAGTGAAAATGCCACGGATGGCATTTTTAGCGTCTCGGGACAGGATGTCCCATAGACGCGTGCGAAAATTATCAAGCCGAGGCTTACAGATTCTATGTGAAGGTCATGGAATGGAGTTGTTTGACAGTAAAACAGTAGGTACCTTACCTGAATCCTTTTCTTTACTGTATTTTAAAACTGTTCATAACCTTCATGATAGCTTCCTTGTTCTTTTCGCCGTCTTTCTGCAATGTCCAGCCAATAACCTGAGTAAAGTTATTTGTACTTTCCAATGTGTAGATCCAGTATACTACTTTAATCTTATCTACGGAACCTTTTATTTCAACTAAAATAGCCTTATTTCCATTCAAATCAGTTTCTGTTGGTTCACTTGCCTCAAAATTGTCAATGCTTTCCTTCATATTTCCAATGATGAGATCGTGGTATTCTTGTAAAGTCATATCATCCTCAAATGATTCCTTTTCTTCGTTTAACACAATAGCATACTTTTCTTCGCTGTAACTTGACACTCTTAACTCGGCTTCATCATGCAAGTCTTCATCATTATCATTCCAATTTGATGGAATAGTAAGTTCCATTTTTCCGTCTTCACTTTTTACTACCTTTGTAGTATCAGAATCTGAACCTAGTGCACAACTGCAAAGAAAAAAACAAATACATAGCAGTGAAATAAGTTTTAACAAACCAGTTTTCATTATAATTACCTCGGTTCCCCATTATTTTAGTGTTAATTTGGTACACTAACGTATTAATTCTAAATTATTCCGGGGGAATTTTCAACTATAACTTTTCAACAAGGGTGCATATTCTAATGGTTCATAATAGTTAATTATTATTTGTACTCTGATCGCTTGTGTTTTTTGTTAAATGTATGATTGCCGAAGGCTTATCAGAATGACTAAAATAGATTTCCACATCTTTCGTTTCATCAGTGCCTGTATCAATTGGAGTTATATAGAAACCGTCCTTAGGATTATTGTCTCCAATGGGCATGAATAAATCGGACCCTATAATTCTCCAAAAGTAATCAAAATCTATTTTTTCATAATCTACACCATTTACTGCACTTCCAGATAAGGTGAAGTAAGTTTTTGCATACCCATCTGCATATAAAGGTCCACGACAGACAGTTTTAGCGGATACCCAGATTTTATTGGTGGGAGATTTCTCAATAGAAATTTCAACCCCAGGATTTTTTTCTACATCGATACCGTCAACAGTGTAATAAGTAACCATACCAGTACCAGGAGTGGGAGTAATAGTTGTAGGTTCGGAAGGTGTAGAGGTCGGTATGGAAGGTGTAGGGGTGACATCATCATAAGGTGTAGGGAACTCAGTTATAATGCCAAGCAAGTATTGCCTTATATATGCAAAATCAAGAGCATTAATATATTTGCTGTTATCTACATCTGCACAATAAAATCCAGATTCAAGAGGGAATCTATCGATTAGTCCCATTATATACTTTCTCAAAATCATAAAGTCAATTGAATTAACTTTTTTGTTGCCATCAATGTCGCCAACTATAGCATTACTGCTCTCTCTTTTTCTTAAAGTACTTAAAAGTTGAATTTCCCTGTTTCCTTTACAGACTTTTACTTTTGCACTAGCTGCAATATCATGTGCTTGCGCTAGTGGTATTACTCCTTCAAGTTCTTCTATTTGGTCATTATTACCTGATGTGCTTGTCAGGTATTCGTATTTTTTAGTATTACCGTTGTTTGTTAACTCAAGAGTTATATTAGCTGCGTCTGTCTTTGCTTTTGTGTGAGTTAGTGCTTTAAAGGATATATCGTCCTTATCTGGCACAAACTCTCTCATATACCATTCATTATATATATATGCATTAATACTTTCCTGCTTGTCCATTCCGTTGTATTCATCCATAAAACCGTCAAGAAACTGCTGCCTTAATATGGCATAATCTATTGAGTTTAAACTGCCATCTGAAGTACCGTTAGCATATTTAAGAAAATCTGTTTTTAATTCGCCTTTTCCAATCTTGACTCTTACACTTTTATCTCCTTTTATAGCATTAACGTATGCACCAAAGTTTATTGTATCGGATTCGATATTACCAAAGCCAGTTAAAATTACTTTAACTACTTGATCGAAATTCCCATTTTCATCGATTTCAATTTTCTCAGTCAATGAAGAAAATTCAGCACTTTCAACGATAAGATTATCAGCATCTGTATTTCCAATAATATGTACGTTTGCGAATATACGAACATAAGTTATGTCCGGCGGCAAGTACATGTGCTGAAAAGCAAATTCAAAACCTGGCTGCCAGTTATCATTTAGATTTAAAACTATGTCTCCTGAAACACTAGTATTGTATTCGGGTACTGTTTGCCCTGCAAAAGCATTAATGCTTCCAAACAGCATTACAAAAACAAATATGGCCAAAAAAATTTTTTTCACTATTATCCCTCCCCATAATTTCATAAATTTTGTGTTATAAATTTTATTTCAATCTTCAGTAATAGAAATTTCACCTCCCCAAAACACACCTTCACAATTCAAAGCTTACTAAATTGTTATTCAGACTATACTCCCTCCTTTTAAAATGATAGATTTTTTTTGAATATCTTTACTAAAATTATATCATAAGTATATAAATAAAGTATAAATAAAGTATAAATTGAAAAGACTAAGCTATAGAACAATATATTTGAATAATAAAAATTCAATTTTCATATGTTAAATATAGTAGAAATTATGAATGGACGTGATAAATTGGATAAGGTCAAAAAGCATTTGTCAACAGAGCTTAGTGAAAAAGACAGGAAAATTCTTGATAAGTACACAAAGTTTTATTCCAACTTTATTGAAAGCAATACGGCAAAGAGCGAAATACACGAAGACAAGAGGTTTGAAGCCAGTAGATAGATGAATGGATAAAAGTTCATTTGTATAATCTGATAAAATGTCTTGCAGTATTTGCGAATATTGAGTATAATAACTAAAGTACGCAGAAATGGTCGTACTTTTGTTAAAGTTAATCTTTGGTCGTGCTAGATGGGGAGGTAGCGGTGCCCTGTACCTGCAATCCGCTATAGCAGGATTGAATTCCTGTCTCAGGCTTGTTTATGTAAGGTCTGCCCTATGTAAGTAGTAATGAAAATCGGGTCCTGCGCAATGAAAACCTATGAACCCCGTCAGGTTCGGAAGGAAGCAGCGGTAAGTGGGCACTTTCGTGTGCCGCGGGAATGCCTGGTTAGAGCTAACTGCATAGGTAACGCTTGTAGAGACCTGTCAAAGACGGGTGCACGGCCAATTTAATTTATAAAACCAAACATTTTAATAAATATGAGTGAATTTAGGGTTACTTGACTTGGTCTATAATACAAATTCCTCGAAAGTTACAGCTATTTAAAATTCTTTAAATAGCTTATTTATTACGCCTCTTTCGAACGAAGTGAAAGAGGCAAAAACGGAGGGGCTCGATGCCCTGGAGTTTTTATTTGAGTATAATATATTTGTATGATAAATTGTTGTCGTTTGTTGGGACGATTAAATTATAAGTGCCACTTGGTGTAAAGAAGCACAATTGTCCAAATAGAGAAGGTTAGGGGGAAGAAGATGTCTTACTTAGCACTATACAGGAAATGGCGTCCAATGGTTTTTGAAGACGTTGTTGAACAGGAGCATGTTGTAAAGACACTTAAAAATAGCATTTCCGCAGGGAGGATAGCTCATGCATACCTTTTCTGTGGAACTAGGGGTACCGGTAAGACTACTATGGCAAAGATTTTTTCCAGAGCCATTAACTGTGAAAATTCTGCAAATGGTGATCCCTGTAATGAATGTGAGATATGCAAGGGAATACTAAATGGCAGTTTACTTGATGTAATTGAAATAGACGCAGCTTCTAATAACAGTGTTGACAACGTCAGGGAAATAAGGGACGAAGTAGTATATTCTCCGTCAAAAGCCCGTTACAAGGTATATATAATAGACGAGGTTCATATGCTTTCGTCAGGTGCGTTCAATGCATTGCTAAAGACATTGGAAGAACCCCCGGCTCATGTTGTATTCATTCTTGCAACGACAGAACCACACAAGCTGCCTGCTACAATACTATCAAGGTGTCAGAGATTTGACTTCAGGAGGATTCCGGTTGAAAGCATTGTTAAAAGGATAGAACATATTGCAAAATCAAGTGAAGTAAGTATTGAAAATGAGGGCTTAAAGCTTATAGCAAGGATGTCCGATGGAGCGTTGAGAGACGCTATCAGTATCCTTGACCAGTGTATTTCTCTTGGAAACAAACATCTGACCTATGATGATGTTTTGTCGGTTGTGGGAATAGTAAACAACTCGTTTATAGCAGATATTGTGGATGCAATCAAAGCCAGGGAAGTGGACAAGGTATTGCACCTTATAAATGTACTTGTTATGGATGGGAAAAACATAACTCAGTTTGTATCAGATATTGTACTCTACTACAGGAATTTGTTGATTTGCAGCACCAGCAAAAACCCTGAGGAAATAATCGAGGCTTCAAGAGAGATGCTTCAAAAAATGAAAGAACAGAGCACAGGGATGTCAAACCTTGAGATTACATCTGTAATTAAGGAGCTTTCAGCTCTTGAAGCTACAATGAAATGGTCAACCCATGCAAGAGTTTTATTGGAAGTAGCCCTTATAAAGCTCTGTGAGAACCGCATAGACTCAAGTGACGCCGCACTGACTGAAAGAATTGACTTTCTTGAAAAGAAAATTAATGATATGCTGGCAAATGGAGTAAAGGTAAGTACAAGCGAGCCCAAAAACTATAATGTTGACAATAAAAAGCAGGATGTGCCTGATTCAGACCATAAAAGACCTGATCAATCGGGTATGGATAATACAATTGATCTGAAAAATTCTGCTGGCAACTTAAAAGGTTTGGATATATGGGCTGACATACTGAATGATTTGAAACAGAATGGGCGAATGGCACTTTTCTCCTATCTTCTTGATACTAAGGCTGTTGATATAGATAACAGAATTGTGGGTATAGTATTTCCTCCCGAAAGGAGCCATTTTAAAATTAATGTATCAAAGGTTGAAAATGCGGAAATCTTAGAGAATTATATGAGTAAGAGGTTAGGAAGAGAGGTAAGGATAAAGTGTGTTGACAGCGGAGATATTATTGAAAATAAGAAAGAAAATAGTGGTGATAGTGACGAGTTGCTTAAAAAAGCCCAGGCTATTGCCCAAGAGATGAATACACCGTTGAATATAGTTGATGAATAAGCTTTGTTGGAGACCTGTAAAGAATAATTTTATAAAAATAAAATTAATATATCAAAAATACTGGTAATATGACTGAATATTAATGTATAATGTTTACTGTGTCTTGATTTTATTCTTAACATATTAGTAATAGATTAAGATATGCTAAATTGATTAGTGCACCGTGACAGAAATTATTTCTAGAGTGTGCGGGGCACAGACAGATGAAGTGTATTATTAACATTATGAAAGACTGGAAATTAGTAATGTTAAAAAGCACTAGTACCTTATTATATGAGTATAAAACAGGAGGTAGGTTATAAAATGGCAAAAGGCGGTTTTCCGGGTTTCGGAGGAAACATGAACAATCTCGTTAAGCAGGCGCAAAAGATGCAGAAGGATATGGAAAAACTTCAGGAGGAATTGAAGGACAGAACTATTGAAACGTCTGCGGGCGGTGGAGCTATTACTGTTGTTGCATCAGGTAAGAAGGAAATAAAAGAAATTGTTATTAAGCCCGAAGTAGTTGATCCTGATGATGTTGAAATGTTGCAGGATTTAATTGTAGCTGCTGTAAATGAAGCTATAAGAAAAGCTGATGAAATGGTTAACTCTGAAATGAACAAGATAACAGGCGGATTAGGTGGAATACCTGGACTGTTTTAATATAAGGATGGATTATAATGAGTGTTTATGCGGCACCTGTTGCAAGACTTATTGAAGAGTTTGAGAAGCTTCCCGGTATTGGGCATAAAACTGCTCAAAGACTGGCTTTTCATGTTCTCAATATGCCTGTTGAAAAGGTTGAAAGACTTGCAAGTTCTATCAGTGATGCAAAGCTAAAGACTAAATATTGCAGTGTTTGTGGTAATCTTACCGATAGTGAAGTCTGTTCGCTGTGCAGTTCAAACAATCGAGATGAGACACTTATCTGTGTGGTTGAAGATGCCAGGGACGTTGCGGCAATGGAGAGGATCAAGGAGTTTAAAGGCCTGTATCATGTTCTGCATGGTGCAATTTCTCCAATGGAGGGTATTGGACCTGAAGATATCAAGATTAAAGAGCTTTTGCTTAGGATTCAGGACAAAGAAATTAAAGAGATTATTATTGCTACCAACCCTAATATTGAGGGTGAGGCTACTGCGATGTATATTTCAAAGCTGTTAAAGCCTTTGGGTATAAAAGCTACGAGAATTGCACATGGCATACCTGTTGGCGGTGACTTGGAATACGCTGATGAAGTTACGCTGGCAAAGGCTTTAGAAGGCAGGAGAGAAATATAGATTTACAGGGCAGGGTTGTATAAAGGAAAATAATTTTTTAGAAGTCATGGGAAAAGTGTAATGAAAATTGCATTTGAACCATGACTTTTTTGAACAGTATATTTCATTTCAACAGCAAGTTGGCTATTTTGAGCTATTAAAAGATAAATCCATTAATAAAGTCTCTATCATAATTTCTTTACTGAAATAGTAATAGGCTTAATAATGGAAAGTTTCGTGAGATTCATAGATCCGCTCCTTTATAAACTTTTCTTCGGATATTAGAATAATAGTATACCAAAATAAATTGTATATGTCGAAGTACTATGACAGTTTAAAAGTTTCTTTTTAGATTGTTATCTTAAAAAGTGATGTTTTAATAATATAAAATCTGTAAAAGTGGAGTGTTGTCAATAATTTCACCGTATAAGCATATTTATACGAAAAACTTGGTAAATAGAGGTGGCTGGAGTAAGGGAGGAGTAATCTATGTAGCTATTTAGAGGATATATTGCAAACAAAGTGATATTGATATAAAATATTATTATAGGGTAGGATATTTTTTGCTGATAAGACAAGTACTTCAACTGATTTGAGCAAACATCTTTTATCGTTGTACAAACACTATTTAACTTCTATCTGATTCTATAGATTTCGTATTATATTTCACATAATTTCCAAGGTTTTTATAAATTTTTGCCCAGACAAGGGTGGAAGTTTGCAAAATTATTAATATTAATCATAGGGGGAAAACAAAATGAGATTTAAAAATTGTGTAGTTGCTGTTTTATTTGTATTTTTATTTGCAAATATTGTAGCACCAGGTTCTTTGTTCTACAGCATAAATGGCATGGTGGTTAATGCTGAAACTATTTCTCCGGAAGGTTACCAGGTGAGTAACAAGATTTGTTTAAATTCTATTGGTTATTTTCCTGATGCACCAAAAAAGGCAACTATTGCTGCTTATTGTACCAGTTTTAAACTGGTGACTTCAGCTGGTGAAGTTGTTTTTTCCGGAACACCGACTTCAATGCAGGACGCAGATACTGGAGAGCAGGTATACATAGCAGATTTTTCAACTGTAAAGCAAACGGGATCATATATTCTCATTGTTCCTGGAGTAGGGAAAAGTGCTACTTTCAAGATAGCCACAGATGTATACAATGACCCGTATAAAACTTCCATGTTGGGCATGTATTTGTGGAGATGTGGAACTGGAGTATCTGCAACATATAATGGGAATACATTTTCCTATGCAGCATGCCACACTCAGGACGCAAGCACTAAGTATATAAATGGTCAGGACGTAAAAAAAGACAGTACAAAAGGATGGCACGATGCCGGAGATTACAATAAGTATGTAGTTAATGCAGGGGTAACTGTAGGGTCTATGTTTATGGCATGGGAACAATTTGAGGATCAGCTTAAATCCCTTCAGCTTACCGTGCCGTCAAATGAAAAAAATAATTCATTGCCGGATTTTCTTGATGAAATGAAGTATGAAATTGATTGGTTGTTAACAATGCAATATCCGGATGGGAGCGGAAAAGTAAGCCATAAGGTAAGTACCTTGTCATTTGGTGCTTTTACTTTACCAAATTTTGAAACTACGCAAAGATATTTTGTTCCATGGAGTAGTGCTGCAACAGCTGATTTTGTAGCTATGATGGCTATGGCAGGCAGAATATTCAAGCCTTATGACGCTGAATATGCTCAGAAATGTATAAACGCTGCCAAACTTAGTTACAACTTCTTAAAAAACAATCCTGGGAATACTGATGCAAATCAGTCAGGTTTTTCAACAGGAGCATATTCAACTACAGACCAGGATGACAGACTCTGGGCGGCTGCAGAAATGTGGGAAACACTCGGAGATGCTATTTATCTGCAGGATTTTGAAACAAGGGCAAATTCCAGAAGCCGCAAGATTGATTTGGATTTTGACTGGGGAGATGTTGGTAACCTTGGAATGTTTACTTATCTTCGTTCATCTAGAACAGGCAAAAACCAGTCCTTATATAATTCAATTAAAACGGAACTTCTTTCAGTAGCAAATCAATTGGTAACTACAGCAAACGATCATGGATATGGAAGACCTATGGGTAAAAAATATTACTGGGGTTGTAACGGAACGGTAGTAAGACAGACAATGATACTTCAATTGGCTAACCAATTGGAACCAAAAGCTGCGTATATCAATACTTCACTTGATGCTGTCGGACATATATTCGGTAGAAATTATTATGGACGTTCATATGTTACAGGTCTTGGAGTAAATCCTCCTATGAATCCACACGATAGACGTTCAGGCGGAGATAATATAAGAGATCCATGGCCTGGATATCTTGTTGGTGGTGGACACTCTGCTAAAGGCTGGGTGGATATTCAAGACAGTTATGAAACAAATGAAATTGCTATTAACTGGAATGGTGCACTAATATATGCTCTTGCGGCATTTGTTAAGACTGGCTCAACTTCTTCGCCAACGCCAACGATACCAGTTAATCCAACACCTTCGAACAATGGTGTAAAGGGTGACGTTGATGGAAATGGAACGTTAGATTCAATTGACTTTGCCTATGTTAGACAATTCCTTCTTGGAATGAGACAAACGTTCCCATCAGCAAACGGCCATAAAGCAGCTGATATGGATGGGAATGGAAGCGTTAACTCAATTGACTTTGCATTAATGAGACAGCGTTTACTCGGTATGTAATAATCAACAACAATAATTATATATTAGAGATATAAAAACCTTCCATTTGATAATTTGCTCATATCAAATGGAAGGTTTTTGCTTGTTCCGCAACAATCGGATTATACAATGTTGTCACCATAAAGCAAGGACAAACAAGACCCTGATAAAGTAAGAATAGTAGAATTAGAGGCAGAACTCAAGGAAGCCAAGAAAAAAATTGTAGATCATGAGGTAACAATTGATATATTAAAAAAGCTACAAGCATCTTCACACAGAAAATGCCTGTACAGAAACATTTTTCAGTACAATCAAATCGGAACTCCTGTATCATAAGAATTACAAAACCTTCGAAGAAGCAAGAAGAGATATTTTTTGGTATATAGAGAGTTTTATAATAGAAGCACAAGGCACGCATCACTTGGAAATTTAACCCCACTGCATGACGTTAGAGGCTCGTTGTAAAGAGGCCCCCAGAGACCAGCATGCGACAGGATGTCGCATCCTTACTCCTTACTTTATCTACACAACATGTAATAATATGGGATATGATCATTTTGTAATCTGATTAAATGTTTTTTTGCATGCAAATTGACTCTTTCATGTATTTATACTGTCCATAATTTTCAATAACTTTATATCCTATATTAATATATAATCCCATCGCTTCCACTAAAGGTGCTCCAGTTTCCAATATTAGTTTAGAGAATCCTCTACTTTTAGCCCGTTCCTCTAAACAACTCATCATTTGTTTTGATATGCCTTTTCCTCGATACTCTTTACGAACATATACTCTTTTAACCTCGGCAATACCTTCATCATAAAACTTAAAACTTGCACAACTAACTGCAATTTCATCATTATAAATTAATATAACATCATTTATATCTTCTAATGTATTATACTGAGCATATTGCTGTCTTTGTTTTTTCCCACCAACAATTTCATCAAGATTATCATCTAATAATCTGCATAATTCAATAAAATCTTTATTTTTACCATCTGTATAAACTATCTTCATATCTTCCCCCCCCTTAAGAGCAGAAAAATCCATACTTTTATCTTCAAAATATATCGTTTAAAAGCCTTTCTTAAAACCCGCATCAGGACGATGCGGCCTTGCCTCATCTTTCCTATAAACGGTTAGCATGGCTGACGCCGTTCGAGCCGGACCCTATAGGATAACCCGTAAGAGCCGCTTCGCGGCCAGCGAGACGTTGTGGTGCGGCTTTCTTCATGCTCCTGCTCCAGGAGACTTTACTACATGATCTTTCTATACTGCACCTTAACTGCCATGCATTGTTAGCGGATGGCCTTTGCGCTAATCTTGAAATTAGCACACATCAAAACCACTTACAATTGCAATGATAGAACACTACACAGGATATCCACTTACAAAAATTAAACCAATGTTTTTATGAAACATACTATTCTGTTGGCTTCAGTAAAACCTACTCTATTATGAAACACAATACTCTCGCTATTTGCCAACTCACAATCTGATGCAAGTTCCTTGAACCCTTGATCCATTGACCACTTTTCTGCATGCTCTATGAGTAGCCTTGAAATGCCTTGCCCTCTATAATCTGGTTTTACATATATACCTTCAACATATCCTACAGGGCTTGTCTCCGAACCCTCTACATAGTCACTTCTTATCGAGAGATTAATAAACGCTATATATTGGTTATCAAGCCTATACATAAATGCATTCTCTTTACCTTCCTTAAATGTATCTATTAATTCTTCTTTAGAACTGTTTGGCCATAGTTGATTACATAATTCCGCCCAAGCATTAATATTGTGTTTGTTAACAGAAACTATCATAGCAGATCACTCCTCACAAAAGATATGTTTTCTTTTTAAATGTGCTTTTGAGCTCTTTTCCAAGCCCATTTAGTGTCATATATATTCTTAACTTATGATGTTTTAATCTCAATAAAGCTAATAATATTTTCAAACAAAAAATCATTCGATACGTAAGTAGTTGGATCGTAAAAAACCCCCTCAAAATAAACCAGGAGGTGAGTCTTTTCAGTTCCTTTTGCATTTATAAGGCAACATTTAGGAAATTCAACCTTTTTTCCATGAGTATAAACAGGCTCTTTATATGAATAACCGAAATAATCAAGTGTTTCAAGTACTTTACTTATACTTGCCTGCCATTTGGTACTTTTCATTATTTTGATAACTTCATCAACAGAAATTCCAGCGAGCATTGCAAGACAGGTCTGTCCACAACAACCATTACTAGGCTGTTTCACATAGTTGATATTGTCAATTAGCCTTATTGGGTTATCATTGCTGTAGGGACTATTCTTGTTTATCCTTGTCAGATGGTCTACTATTACAAATTCAACATCGAACTCGTCAGAATAAGATAGTTTTCCAATAACATCCTTATTGACTGGGATAACATATTCCCCGTTGCCTTTTGGAATAAGTTTGCATTCAAAGGCTATCCTATCTATATAAACCTTAACAGGAATGTTTCCCTTTTTACCACAAGCATCCCATACATTGAATGGTATTTTTATAAATGTCCGGTTACGTTCTTTATAATAGCCTGACCTAAATGAATAGTTCATGTTTTCTTCTCTTTTCTCTATTTTTTAATCACTGCAATCCATACTTCCTGACGGCTTTCCTGCATATAGCATTCGATAACTGGCAAGTCTGCCAGTTCATAGCCTGAGTTAGGAAGCCACTCAGTGTAAAATTGTTTGTATACCTTTTGTGTTGCATTTGGTAGTTCTCCATTAGCCTCAAAAATCGCCCATGTTGCAGCAGGATAAGAAAATTCCTGCATTCCTTCAAGCACAGGTATTTGTTTGCATTCAGGGACATTTACATGACTTGTTACAGCTATTATGTAATTCATTTCTTCAGAATCTCCCCATTGACCACCAGCAGCAATTCCTAAGAGTCCAGCAGGCCTGTAGTCAGGGAAATTCTCTATAAATCTTTTTATGACTCCTTCTTTCCATGCACTTTCCCATATCTGCGGAATAACTTCAAATGCTTCAAATGTTTTAACCTTATGTAAAATTCCCATTACTTTAAATGCAGGCCATTGCTCAATCTGATAATTCATATGATTTTCCCCTTTTATAGTTATTTGAAAGGAGAGTTTTGGACAGGATTTCAGTTGTACTGTTTCATTTCTGACAATTGAAGGTAGTACACCATGGAAATTTTTAAATGCCCTAGAAAATGCATCTTGAGATTCATAACCATATTTTAATGAAATATCAATTATCCTCTCTGTACTATTTAATAAATCAAAGGCTGCCATTGTTAAACGCCTGCTTCTAATATATTCAGATAGCGGTTTATCTGCAATATATGAAAACATTCTTTGAAAATTATAAACAGAACATCCTGCAATTTTTGATATTGCGTCATAGGATATTTCACCTGAAAGATTATCCTCAATGTAGTTTATTGCCTCATTCAGCTGTTTAACCCAATCCATCTTCTCCCTCCCGGTTCAATCATAACTTTTTGATGATTGTTTTGCTCGACATTCTGTGCCGCATTTTGTAGTTATACTTTAGCAATGCTGTATATATCTTTCATTCTGATGTGCATCATAATATCTCCAGAGACTTGCTTTCACAATCCGCCGCACAATGCGGCGTCCTTTGTGCCCATTTCTTATAACGTTTTCATGCCCGACGCCGTTTGAGTCAGCCCCCAGAGAACAACCCGTGAGTGCCGCTGTGCGGCCGGCGAAATGGTGTGGTGCGGTTCTTCAACTTGGGATGACCCACAAATCAATTCTTCTTGACCTTCTGACCGTAACTTTACGGGCATGTGTTGATATGTGGAGTTCGCTGCTCCGCGAAGCCAGATGAGGCCAAGGACGGCCGAACCTTATGCGAAATCCCACCTTTGATGCTTGATCTTCCATCTATTTCTGTGCAATTATATAGTCATGAAACTCTCCGGTTAATTCTTTAGTAGACCAAATTCCATACTTTATTTCCTTAATAAAAAATCCATTTTTCCAATAGAGCTCTTTAACTTTTTCTTCCTGATGTGCAAATCCTCTTTCTGGTACTTCTATATCTAGAGAGTATGAATCTCCAGTAATGTTATATTTCATGTCAAGATGTGCTTTGTTCATCAATATTTGATTATGTGTAAATTCATTATACAAATTTAGTGATGATAAAAACAATCCGCCTTTTTTAAGTACTCTAAATACTTCTTTTAAATATGAGTCTATATCATCTAAATACATATGTGTAAATAGTGAGCACATAATTACTATATCTACTGATTCATTCTCTGAAGGAAAAGCAGCTTCATTAGATTTCAATTTTCCATCCTGTGCATATGCACCATTATATACATCTAAGAATCGAAACTCAAAATTGCTTTTAGCTGCAGATATATTTTCTATGCAATAAGTAAGTAATTCCTTGTTATTATCAATTCCGACGTATTTCCCTTGTTTATCTAAATAATTTAAAAAATGGATTGCTATTCTTCCACACCCGCATCCAACATCTAAAATTTTATGTCCTGGTTTTATTGATAGCCACTGAATAATTTTTTCTGATTGCTCTTTTCCTAGATCAAAATACCACTCTTTATCATTAAATGGACCAACCCATGTTCTAATATCTGAATCTGGTATAAGCTTTTTAATATCCATTTTCTCCACCCTTAATAAAATTTTTGAATTAATTATGTTAGCTATACTTTACAGCTTCAGTTAGCAATGCTTTAAAGCATATACTAATATTTCCGCACCAGGACGGCGTGCCTTTGCAGGGAATTTCATATATCGTATTGGCTTCACGACGTTCCTGAACCGAACTACAAAGCCTTTCTTCGAAGGCGGTGCTTCGCACACAGTGAAGGAATGTGGCGACGGGTAAGTCAGGTCATTACTGGCCTTTCTCCCCTAAGAACCGTGCGTGAAAGTTTCCCTTCACACGGCTCAAGCATTCATAAACTGTTTCAACTCTATATAACAGCCAACTCAACAGGTGTTGGTATGAATCTATAAAATTTCTTGTGGTATTCAGGATGTATTATTGATTTGTTATTAGTTGATTTTTCTATATGCATTCGCCATCCTGTTTCTTTGGTTATACGTTCACTACAAATAGGGCATTTTCCTCTTTGTTTGTTCCACAATTTTATTAACTTCTTTCGGCCACCCATGCTTTCAAACAACCGATACCTTTATCGCTCTTCGACTGTTGAGCCTTTACGATACGTATTTGTAGTTTCCTGACAACTTCGTGTCGTACTAGCTATTATACATGAACTTTCCCTCCGTGACCCTTGTCCTAGATGGATTGTTAAGTTAAGACGTGCACCCCACAAAGCCAGAGCCACCACGGATGGCGGCATCAAAAAATACTTTATTCTAAACCGTTAAGCCTAATAATATCAAGCTCTTCTGCTGTAAATACGCCTTCTTTATAAAGATTCATAAACTCTTCTGATACACCTTGATTAAAAACTAAAACATCATCAGTATTAACGGTAACCCTAACGCCATGATCATATAGCTTTCTTATTGGATGATTTTTTAATTCGTCAACTCTGTCAAGCATTACATTGCTTGTAGGGCAGATATTAAGTTGAATATTGTTATCCGCAAGCCAATACATAATACTTTTTGAGTTTACAGCCGCTATTCCATGTTGAACTTGATCCAATTCAAGCTCTTCAACTGCTTCTTTCACAGAATCAGCATCACCCCACTCACCAACGTGTGCTTTTAGTATTAATTTCTTCTCCTTAGCCCTTCGATAGATTTGCTTGAAGTTTTTAATCGGTTGTGCCATTTCATCACAATAAAGGTCAATAGAATAAAAACAATCTCTCTCAAAAAACGGAGTTACCCATTCTTCAAGCAGGTTTATCGGACAATGTCTCGAAAGTCCGATTTGAAACCTAAACTCAATTTTAGGTGCAACATTTTCATGTACCATTTGAAAGGTCTCAATTAAACTATCAATATCATTATCATAATAATGACCATTCGCCCATACATCATCGCCTATTTCTAATATTGTAACACCGTCATTCTTAGCTTGATGAAAACAGGCTTCAATTGACAATATTCGTTTATCTATTGAGTTAAAAATGTCTCCAATATTATCGCCTACCCACTTATGCATATCATCCATACTTCTTAACCTGTCTTTAAGCACTGGAATATTAACACAAAGTTTTTCATTAATATATAGTCGATTTCCACCAAGGTTGGAATGATTATGCAAATCTGCTTTTGGAATGCATTTCAATTCTTGTAATACTCCATTTTTTAGTGCAGTAATAAATTTCTCGCTATGCTTGTCCATTTTTAACTCCTTTCAATAATATATCAGATTTCAACTTTCTCAATCCGCCACATGGATGTGGCGGCCTGCACAACTGTGCCCGTGAGAGGATGTAGCGGAGCCATTCTTCTTGAATTTACTTCAGCGGAACACTTTATGCTCCTGCTCTCGCAGCTTTCACGGAGACGGATTGTTGAACGAAGTGTGGTGCCACCAAGCCAAAGTAGCAATGGTTTTCTCCTACTCAATATTTCTCAATATTCGTTCGTATGTATGCTAGTAAAGCATTTTTAAGCGGCAACTTATACCACATATATTTTGTTGTCAAAGCTTCTTTACTCATTATTTCAGTAAGACATTCATTCTTCGTAGTTTTTATCATCTCTCCCAAGTCACATAATCCAATTTCAGCTAACTCTTCTGATGTTTTTAAAATAAATTCTTCAGAACCCTGTCTGAAATAATCATCTATTTGACCTTTTTCCATAACCAATCTGAGAAGATTACAATAATAAACAACAACTACTTCCTTATTCCATTTTTTTATAGCTTCTCTAAAATATTTATCTTTCATTGATGCCATTCTCACTGTTAGATTATCTAGTATTTTAAGAATTTCATCATCTTTTATTTCTTCAACACTTCTCTGACCTTTATCTGTAAAGATATTGGTATTTTTATAGCGGATTACATAATACAAAAACACAATTAATCCAACTATTAAAAGTAATGATAAAGTGCTGGCAATAATCAAAAGTATTCTATCCACAACAGCCATTTTAATCTCCAAAAATCAAAAATTATCTCCATTATTTTCATACTACTTAATTAAAATAACACACAAATCTAAATTGTTTTATACACATTTCGTCTGGCGTATACGGCGGCTCTGAACCGAACCTCATTTACTTATCAAATACTACTATTTCTTCTCCTTTATAGCTATTACCTTGATAAATCACTCTCTCTTTATAATAAATTATCATTTGATTAGTTTTCTCCAACTGACCAACAGCAATATTAATTGATCCGTATGTTTTAGAACTGTCAATACTATTAATATCTTTAATTTCTTCAAACTCTAATATCCATGAGTCCCCATTCCATCTTCCAGAAATTTTTTGGTCATCTGAAGCCTTAATCTTACCCTTATGTTTAAATACACCCATTTCAGTAATTAGATAGTTATTAATAGTATCAATCTTTATCTCGCTTAGGTATTGCAAATCTTGGTTTGATTCCAGCTTAAACTTCCCATCACTTTCCTTAACTATCGAAATAACAGTGCTACCTTTTTTCACCATTCTCATTTTATCTGCTGAAGATATCATTTCATCATATTCTTCTTTGCTTATTCCAAACTTTTCATCCCACGGAAGTTCCTCATTATTAACATGTTCACTTATATAATTATTAAACCACTCTTTATTTTTCTCAATATTGGTTTTGTACTTTATTGTAATGTCATTTATTCTGGCTGCCACTTCAGTTGGTAATGCTATTTCCATAATCGAAACATTGTGGTTTCCAGCAGTAAATACTTTAGCTAGAATGCCTCCCTTTTCAATGGTGTTATTATCGTTTTCTATATTAACTGCCCTCGAACAACTGCATAATAAAAACACACTAAAAACCATCATGGTAAATAATAACTTTTTTCTGTTTGTCACTTTTATTCCTCCTATAATTTTAACCCTACTTTACAGCCCAAAACCTGTCCCCCGGATGGGGCGGAAGGCAGGCAATGTCATCAAGCTATCGTGGAATAAATGGGTAATACAATTATACCAAGTTATATTTACAATTAAAATATTATAATAAAAAAGTTAATAAAATTTATATAAACACTTGACTTTTCAGAATCGCCTTAATAATCAATTTGGATACCTTTTTGGTATATCAAATGGATGCGGGTGCAGAAGACGAATAATTTAAAAACTTTAAGTCAAGCAATAGCTATAACAAATCAGCTTATTAATGATATTATATTTATGTGCGAAACACCGACTAAATCAACATATTTTACGAGGGCTGGAAAAATGAGTTTTAACTAGAGCTGAAGCCAATTATAAAGTTATGATAAAAAACAAAGACAAAAACTTAAAATATGATTACAAAGTTAACACAAATGTACTAATAGGTAATTATAAAATGATAGTTAACTATAACTAACTTCGTGTTACTATTTTACAAACTGCACACGGTGTCGGATTTTCTACTGTTACACTTTCCTTGAGATAGTAGGAAAGAAATCACTTCAATTCAAGTGCATCAAGATATCCATATGCCTTACCTACATAAAGTGTGTTCCCTGATTTTTTCACCATATTGCCCAAAACATAGGCATATGAGTATGAACCACCTAAATTATAGTCTGCCGCCTGGTAAAGCAACTTCCCGGATTTTGGATCAAATGCACAGACGTATTGGTCATTGAAACCACACATAGTTGCCCAAAGAATACTTGATGATATTGATTTAAAATCTATGTAACTCTCATTATCAAATTCCCATTTAACTTTTCCGGTTTTCAATTCAACACATCTCGCAGTTGAGTACGTGTCATGATCAGCATTGTAAAATAATAGACCATCCTCGCATATGTACGACCGAAGCCTTCGAATTGTATCTTTCAAACTATAAATTACTTTCTTTTGTTCAAGAGAATAGAAATCAGTAACATCTTTTTCGTTGTTTCCTAGCAATGCATATCCTTCAACTGATAATACACTATCATATACAGGTAACGTACCAATTATCTCACCAGCTCCGACATCAATCAGCTTTATAGAATCTTCACAGGATAATCCTACAATATCATCACCAAAATCATTAAAATCATTATAGCCCCTTTGGCCATGCTCTTTAACGTCTATTATCCAGTTTGTTTTTCCTGATTCCATATCAATTGCTTTAACTTCATTACCAGCAAAAACCAGCAACAAATTCGTTATGAATGTTTGAAAGTTAACGCCAAAATCACACTTCCAGATCAATTCTCCTTTTACTGCGTCAAGAGCCTGAACAACTGTCTCACTTGATATAATGAGCTTTTCACTGTTTCTTTCTGCATTGGATATTCCGAGCATTGAATACTCATCAGGAAACTCTTTATTCCAAATAATTTTACCACTCATTAATTCCATGGCGATCAACTTGTCGCTAATTTCTCCACTCCATCTGTCAAGATAAATAAATATTTTCTTTCTATCCGAACTCAAAAAGTAGTCTTTATTATAACCATAATCATCTATACTCCAAACAGTTTTTCCTGTATTCTTATCAACTGCCAATATTTCGCTATATTCATGAGCACCTGATGTTTTACCATCAAAACCTTCTAAAATTAATACATCATCGATTTCATCCAAAACGCTATACTTTTCAAGGCCTCCCTTGAAAGACCACTTCAAGTTATACACCTCTCCCAAATCTTTAACATTTGGATATTTTGCAATTGTCTTTAGTGAATAGTCAATTTTATAAAAAGATGCTTTACCAATCTTATCTAAAGCCTTAATATACGTCACATTCTTATAATTCAATTCATTATTATTATTTTTGTTCTCTGCATAACCAAGTGTAACACTTTCGCTATTCATCCTAATAATACTATTTATCTCGTCAGGAAGTCTAAATTCCGATATCTTCCCCGCGTCTTCATCGTATTCAATAATTTTGCATTCGCCGTCCCGCTCAAAAGCATAGTACTCCATATTCTGAGTAGGCATGAAGTTTATTGATATGATGTTCTGTTTATTAAATACTTCAGTATATAAATTTTTTCCTTCATACCATTTTGAAGAGAGCAAAGCAGATTTCTGGTCATCTCGAAGCCTGAGAACTATATAAGATATATCATAACTTTCAAAATCTATAATATCTATAGTTATTTCATTGATATTCAAGCCTGCACTCTCAATTTTACCTGTTATTTCAACTATACTTGAATCTTTATAGCTGTTAAACATACCCTCAGGTATTGAAATATATACCTTTCCCTTATTATTCCTTTCAACTGCAAAAGATCCACCCGTCTTGTTATGTGAATTTATGAGCCATGTAGTTGATCCGTCCTTTTCATTCTTTATAACATAACATTTTGGCTCAACACGGAATACATCACCACTTTTTATCATATTATCTTCTACATCAACCAATTCCAACTGGTTTGAAACATTGCCATCCATATTTCCGAAGAGTTGCCTGTCTACTTCCGTTTTAGCCCTTGATGGTGTACTTTCTACTGCTATCTCGGTAATTATTGGTGTGCTCTTCTCTGCTTTTTCCCTATTTTTTGATGAAATACTGTTAACAAAAACTATAATACTTATAATTAACACACCTATAATTGCTAAAATAGTCACATGAACTCGCTTATTTTTCATTTTTTCTCCCTCCAAAATAATGAGCAAACTACTGTACTTGATACATATTGTTTCACCACACAAAAACCTTAATATTTTCTGCGTATAATAAAACATATATGAACTAACTAAATCTTCAAAGACTTGCTTTCAAAACCGGTGCAAGGATGCACTGCCATAATGAAGACTGCTTTATAGCCTTAAATAAAACAAACTATAAATCACAATAGTTGCTAATTTTACCTTTAACTAACTCCCTAAATTCTTTCATACTTTCATCATTCGCAAATGCTCTTTTGGGGAACAATGAAAAAAGATCTTTACCATAAAACAAATAAAAGAATTTTTCCGTTTCCCACACTCTAGCATAATAATCCCACCTTATTACAGAATCTATTGATACTGTTTTAAAATGCATTCCCTGATCATTGAAATCAATCTCATATTCTTCATTAAACTTTTTGTCATTAGCAAACCTTATTTTAGAGTATATGCTACCCTTAAACATTGCAAATAAAAAAAGTAACATACCCATACAAAATAGAATTATATAAATATAAGTTTGTTCCATAAAAACAAATAATGCAATTGAAATCAATGAAAATACCAATCCTAGCACAATGTCAAACTTTCTCTTTTGTGTTTTTGAATAATAGAAATTCATTGCTTCAGTAAATTCTTTTTGATTGTTTACAAACCTAATGCTCATTACATTTCTCATCCCCTCTATAATAATACCTTCGTAGCCCATCTTAATCAATTAGCACCAAGGATGGTGCTTATTGCCCCCAATTTCTTTCTCGCGTCAGGACATTTGTCCCTATCCACACCATTATGTAAAGTCGTGCACCCCACAAAGCCAGAGCCACCAAGGATAGTGGCGTGAAAGAAAGTCCAATTTGAAACCTAAACTCAATTTTAGGTGTTTTCATTAATATATAGCCGATTTCCACAAAGGTTGGAATGATTATGCAAATCTGCTTTTGGAATGCTTTTCAATTCTTGTAATACTCCATTTATCTGCACGATTTCGTGTCGTACGAGCCCATCTTCATTGACGGTGCTTGCACCGGGTGAGACCGAGCCGTGTGCTTTGCACTTGCCGAGCCGGTGTGGTGCGTCTGACTTAATGCTCGTACTCCAGAGGCTTTCTGCATGTCCTTACCCACCCACACCCGAAGTGGCAATGCTTTGTTGGATGATGTTGATCTATTCGGCTTCGAAGCACTTTCCCTAGACTTTTTCTAATTTTCCAAGGTAAAATAACACATTTATAAATTTATAAAATCACAATACCCATATTACCTTAATTTGCGCATCTACAATCACTTAATTTTTGAACACTTTATCTTTTGCAATATTACAAAGAATAAATAGTAGCATAGGGCTATAACAATTAATTAGTATAGGAATGAAAAAAACGTAGTAGCCATAATAGCCAAAATAGTCTATACATACAGATGTACTACCAAAACCAGCAATTATCAGTAGAACACTTATCATGAAGACAACCAATGATTTTATCACAACTTGCTTATTGACTAATTTTAAAAACATAAATAACACAAATATAACTAATAAAACAGTTTGAAATAATAATTGGGAAAAGCATAATTGAAATAATAAATCATCACCAAAATTGGGTTTTGTGAAATACAGATCATATAAAGCCAAAACTCCACATACTACTGTGTAAAATAACGTAGCTACCCAAAGAATCATAATAATTCTTCTATTCCTATTTTTTCGATAGACTATATACGTGAGAAATAGCTGAAGTAAAAGTGGCATACCAATAATAAATCTTGATAACAATTCCCACGTAATACCATCAAACGCACGATCTGAAAAACAACTTAACAGAATCATTGTTAAAATAGATAAGACAATGGAAATCATCAAAAATGCAACACTGTTTGTTTGCTTCATACATTTATAGATTTTATTATCAAATATTCTTATGTCCATAGCTCTTCTCCTTACTTGGATTGCAAGCCTGTACTATGTTTTAGACCCAATAGGAATACTCTGGAATGAATAGGTCAATGTCATCTAACGTTCGCTATTTGTGGCGTCGAAGAATCGGACTTACAGAGGCCTTCTGCGAAGCCAGACGAGGACACGGATATCCGAGCCTTATAAACTTGGACTACCCAATTGTATCCATTTCACAACTCCCCATATAACTATTATATCTAAACAAACTGTAAATAAAGAATACTTCAACAGTTTCTTTCCTGAGATCTTTATTTTTGAATCTATGCTCTGCCTTTTAACCATCATTCCTCCACTAATAAATCCAAATATGGGCGAGTATAGTGTAATTATCGTAACTGCTTTTATTATATAGGATTCAAATACTGATGTTAGAGTTAAACATACCAAAATAATAATCAATATCAAAATACACAAAGCAACTATCATATTGATTTTGACTTTCTTCTTATCAAAATCTTCCACTGATTTTATTAATCTTGCTATATTAATAGTTCCTTTAATAAGTAAATGAAAACTAACTACCAATGCTAAAAAACCTACTGAAGCAAAATACATTGGATATCCCAAAACATATATTGGTCCAGCATCAGCGAAAACAGGTACACCTAAAGATATAAAATATAATAAAGCTAGAATACTTACGTTGCTCTTTTTCATCATTTTTTAATCCACCCTTTATAATATGAATCTTCAGAGCATTCTTGCACTATTTGTCAATCTAAATTAATCAAATATATCCACCATTAACTTCAGGCATCTTTTTATATTCATCTTTACTATAAATAATATCTCTAATATGAACTATTAAGTTTCTTAAAGCAATAGCTTCAGGAACTTCTGAAATATTTTCATCCTTCCAATATATTTCTTTTATTCTCCCATCAATTTGAACCTTAATGTTATATGTGCAGTATGGTGTAATACGTATATTGCCTTCTGGATCAAATGTATCAGAATATGTTAAAATGTCAATTTTTTTCATTTCTTCATAAATACTTTTCATTTCCTCTTCTGTAAATACTAAATTCGTAATAGCTGAACCTGGAACTAAATCTTTAGTAAAGGTATCATTAAATGTATCAATTACATTTTTAGCATCTACATCAAAACCTATTTTAAAGTCAAAGTTATTCCCGTTAATGATAGTATTACTTGACTTTTTAACTGAATTTGTAGTATCAAGTACATGATTATCAACATCAATAGTCGTACTTGACTTTTTTTCAATATCTTTTTCCTTGTTACTAGTTTCCGTTGAACATCCAAGAAATAATGAGTAACACAAGACTAAAACAATAAATATGACTTTCTTCATGAATACACCTCTTTATGAAATAATAAAATCCAATTTATATCTACAAAGTCCAACAAAAATTCCGCGATATGATGTCGCGGCCTATGCACTATATTTCCGATAACGGTTTACATGCCTGACGCCGTTTGAGCCAGACCCCAGAAAACTACTCGTGAGAGCCGCTATGCGGCTGGCGAAACGATGTAGTGCGGATATTCTACGTGGGATGACCCTCGAAGCAATTCTTCCTGACATTCTCCCCGCACTTTTAAGGGCATGTGTTGTTGAACTAAACCGCTTGCAGCGGTGGCTTTTCAAACCGATTAAATTTACAACAATTTTACCACACTTTTCCTTAAAATTAAATCAAATATTTTAAAGGATAGTGTCCAAACATGACAAATAATCTAGCATTTAAAAAAATGGTTATTTCTTATACTTTCCTTAAGATGTAGAATTGTAATTACGGTTCCTATTATGGCACTCACAGCAAATATGATTAAAGGCAGGTATAATTGTCCAAACTCTTTTCCTAGGTCTGGGTTACCATTTATCTTTTGAATTTTATAGAATAATGGTATCAGAACCATTCCGGATATAGCCATAGAACTTGCAGCAATTATTCTTATCTTCTCCTGCCTTAAAAACAAAAATATAAATGAAACAAAAATGATTCCACATAACAGGAAAGCAAAACTAAGCATACTTTTAATCTCCTCACCATCAATTTTATTTTTGAATGTAGCCATTAACTTTATTTATCATTTCAAAAACATGTGTATTATTATTATTATTATTATTATTATTATTATTATTATGCTACGGGGCCCAACTTGCATTAATCCGCCATGGACGGGCGGGCTTTTGCATGCGATTTTATCTAACATGCCATATATGTACTTGTTTCGTCTAAGCACAAATTTCTTGTACATTACCTAAAATACTCCATATATAAAACTATAGAGTAAAAGTTCCTTATTTTCAAATTCATACATAATTTTATCATACATCTTTAGAATGGTATAAACTTTTTTATGATTTTGTTAATCGATTATGCTAAAAGAATAAAGAAATTTATTAAATAACCTAATTAAGGTGTAAGCCTGTTTTAACCGTCTTGGGACAGGAGGTCCCATAGACGCGTGCGATAATTTACCTCACTCATTATAAATCCGTGTGATAATCATATCCATGGGCAGTTCCTTTACAGAAATGTCAGTAAAACTCACCGATTCCGACAGAAGGTTTAAAAACTCATTAATACCCTGTTTTTCCATATCAACCTCCAGTGAAATATCAAGTTCACTTTCTCTGTGAATAACATCTACACCGTTAATCATTTCGCAGTTATAAGGTTTTGAAAGAGTAAGCTTAATGATTTTTTTATTACCCAGCGTTGATTTTAAACGCGGCAGGGTATCGTCAAATACTTTCTTACCGTGGTTGATAATAATGACATGGTCGGCAAGCTGCTCTACATCCTCAAGATCATGTGTTGTAAGGATGAAAGTAGTCCCGTTTTGGTTCATTTTATTTATAACATCACGTATTTTGGTCTTTGCAATTACATCCAGACCAATTGTTGGCTCATCAAGAAAAACAATATCGGGACTGTGCAGCATTGCCATGATAAACTCACATTTCATTCGCTCGCCTAAAGATAAAACACGTGTGGGTTTGTAAATTACCTCTCCGATATTAAAAAGCTCCGTCATTTCATCAAGCCGCTTCTTATAATCAGAGCTTTTTATACCGTATATTGCCTTGTTCATTGCAAAACTGTCGATAGGTGGAATATCCCATATAAGCTGAGATTTCTGACCAAATACCGCACCGATTCTGCGAACATATTTCGTTCTGTCTCGTGCAGGTGAATAACCGATGACATCAATGTTTCCGCCGGTGGGATAAAGTGCGCCGCAGAGCATTTTTATGGTAGTGGATTTCCCCGCACCGTTTGGACCGAGTATACCACAGATACTTCCTTTTTCTATTGTAAAGGAGATATTGTCTACTGCACTGACCTTAACAGGCTCACGATTTACAAAGCTTTTAAGAGTTTCGAGAAACCCACTTCCTCTTTTATAGGTGGTATAGGATTTTACAAGGTTTTCAACTGTTATTGCTGTCATATAAATTCTTCCTTTTCAAAATAATTAGAGATAACGAAAAAATAACATCTAATTCTCGTGTTTTTAAAACACTATCATATCAAGTTTTTTCGTTATCCAGAGTATGAACTTATATTATAGTCATACCTTAGCCTCCCACGCCCTCGTACAGTTTTATCATTCTGTTGTAAATCCAGACGCCGAATGCAAGAAACAAAATACACGGAATAAGGGAAATAAAAGCCATCGGCTCTGAACGTCCGAGTAGTGCCGATGCTGGAAAGTATCCAATAACCGAAACCGGAATAATAAGCGTTGAAAGAATCCGGACAGTACGAGGGAAAATTCCAACAGGATATTTTCCAAAGGTTTTAATACTATCAAAAATTTCTGGAATGCGGGAATTTCCGACCCATTTAAAGGTAATTGCAGCCATAACCAGATATAATCCGCTCATAACCGCAAGCCCTGCTGTAAACAATAGAATAAATTGCAGAATACCGCTGAAACCACATATTTTAGTGTGTGCAGACGAAACAATCGTCAAAACCAATCCTCCGATAAAAAGGCCACCGCATTCGGGATCAAAATTTGAGGCGGCTATAAAAAAGAGTGGGGAAACGGGCTTTAATAAAACCGTTTCAAAGCTGCCCTCACGAATGTGTTCCATAGTAACCCAAACAACGCTGTTGAAAAACATTGCCGCCGCACCTGTGGACATGGAGTAAACCGACTGAATCAACAACACATCCCACATACTCCAGCCTGAAAATGCTGCACCATTTGTGTAAATCAGTACTGTTACCAGCGGAAAGAGAATGTTCGACAGCAGCGTGATTATGCTGCCTAGAAGGAAATCTGCCCGATATGCCGCTGCCCGTGAAAATGCTGTATGTGCACAGGCAAGATACATTTTAATATGCTTCATACAAATTCACGCTCCTACAGCGGTAAACCGCTTCATTGAGATGCGGTAAATCAGTTCGCTCAATAAATAAACGACAATTACCGCTATCCCTTGAAAAAATACAGCTTGCGGCACAGAAAGATTAATTCCACCAATATTTCCGCCGCCCGTCCAAATCATTGCCGTAATGTAATTTGTATACTGAAACGGCAAAAACATCATGAGATGTTGTATTCCCGACGGAAAAAAATTAAGTGGAATCAATGCACCTGAAAAAATCTGTGCAAACAGTTGGTATACAACTCTTATGCCGTTTGCCTGTGTTAAATAAAAAGCAACCATTCCTATGCAATAGTTTACATAGAAATTAATAAGAAAAGCAAAAACTATTGAGATAGCCGTCCAACCCAAATTTTCAGGAATAATGTCCACCCGGAACAACAGTGAGAATATCAAAAGGCAAGGGAGAAATTCAAAGAAAAAGCCCAACATTCTATGTCCGATTTTTTGAGAAAGTGCAAAAAATCTGTGGTGCATGGGACGTAGTCTAAACGTAAGAAACTTTCCTGTACGCACAAGCATTTGCAGGTTCCAGTCAGCGAAATCCATAGTCAGATATCCGATAAGTACAGATGCCCCGAAATACCGTATAGTTTGTGAAAGCTCCATACCGGCGAGAGTATTTGCCCCGCCGTAAACGGCAGACCAAATATAATACTGTACTATAAAGAACACAGGTCCAACAAATACTGAAACAAAAGAATGGGAGCGATAAACGCTCCATTCCTTATAGGTTACAAAAGCAACAGCTTTTAGTTCTTCCAGTTTATGCTTTACTACATTCAACTATATCAACCCCGACCAGATAATATTATGTACATTAAATAGAGGATCGGCAGACCAATTTTCTTCGTTGGTAAATGGTACAAACCAAACGGCTGCAAACTGCTCCTTTGGGTCGATATACATCGAACTTGCCCCAGAGCCCTCGTGAACATAGGAACCTTCGGAATAGGTGAAAGCATCACTTTGACGCATTTCAAAACCAACTCCAAAGAGTCTGTTTGCTACATTAGCACCCCAGCATTTATCTGGGATATTGTGAAGTTGGTTTGTAGTCATCTTTTCTACAGCTTTCCTTCCAAGAATACGGACATCTCCTAAGCGACCACCATACAGCATAGTGTTTGCAAACCGGATCACATCCGATGTAGTTGAATAAAGTCCGCTGCCAGTATTGGGAATTTTTTCCCAAATAGTTCCCTTATCCTCATTGCCATCTGATTTTCCCGAAGCAACATCGTCAAGCCACTGTTTTTGCTTTTCGCTACTTATAAAGCAACGCTTTGCCGTGTCGGCGGTATGAGCAAATACGGTGTCGTTCATTTTAAGTGGATGAATAATGCGCTTTGTAATATAGTCATGAACGAATAGACCACTTACCTTTGTAATAATTTCACCTAGAATTGTAAAACCGAAGGTGCAGTACTGCCAATGTGTTCCGACAGGTACGCGTAGTCCGGGTGAGATTCCTGCACTGATCCAATCAAATTCGCCGCGTTTGTCCCAAAGCTTTTCGGCCATTTCAATCAGTTCATATGGACTTTTTGGAGTGGATTCCGGAAAACAGCCGCTATCAGGATAAAGCCCCGAAGTATGCGTAAGTAAATGCATAAGTGTAATTGAATCAAACGGCGGCTTTGAAAATTGAGGAAGTATTTCGCCTACCTTGGTATCAAGGCGGATATATCCGTCCTCAACAAGTTGCATAATAGCGACTGCAGCAAGAGTTTTAGTGATGGAAGCAATACCGAAAACTGTATCAGGCTTCATTTTTTCATCGGAAACTTTACTTCCTGCACCAAGACTTGCATTAGCGATGATTTTGCCTTTATGAGATATAGTATAAACTGCACCTTTAATCATATCGCTGTCAATTAGCCTCTGAAGATGCTGGTTCAATATATCCAGCCGATTTCCGTCATATCCTGTTTCTTGCGGATTACATTCAATTACCCCCTGAGTTATGTTCATCATAAGACCTCCCTTTAATTATAATAATCCTACTTAAGAAATGAAATAACTTTGTATGACTATTTGCTTCTTTCTGAAAATTTCCTATAATAATCTAGTGATAACATATATTTACGGTCAAGTCAACAATAAATGTGATATTATTGAAAGTTATAAATTGCAAGTTAAAGTGACGGTAAGATTTTGGTAAACTTGTATAATGTAAACATAGTCACTATTGTTCGGGATGTCAAGGGCGAGCATAGCTCGTTCATCGGAGGCAAAGCCGGAGACCCTATAGATAAAAATTATAAATATTAATAAAATTGAGCAGATGATTAATAAAATTAATTAAATGATTAAAAATATTTAAAATCTGCATTGACAATGGTAAAATTATATATTAATATAAATATATAATAAATAATATTTAATAAATAGTTAAAAATATTAATGTGCTACATCATAAAATTAAGGAGTGGTTTTATGGGTAAGGAAGTTTTAGGAAAGTGCCCGGTTTGCAACGGTGATACAATTGTAACAAAAATAAGCTGTGAAAATTGTAACACGACAATAGAAGGAGAATTTACACTATGTAAATTCTGCAGACTTACATCAGAACAAAAACAGTTTATAGATACATTTATTAAATGCAGAGGAAATATCAAAGAGATGGAAAAAGAACTTGGTGTATCATATCCTACAGTTAAAAACAGACTTGAAGATGCAGCAGCGGCGTTAGGTCATAAGCCGGAACCTCAGGTTGAGGATGATGGAAGAAAGAAGGAAGTTTTACAGAAGCTCAACAGTGGAGAAATCAGTTTTGATGAGGCGATGGAATTGTTGAAAGTTTAGTATATGCCAGTAGTTGCTTTTGGAGTGTTTCAAATTAAAACATTATTGCTTATTAATGGAGGGTGATAGATAATGGCAAGTGAAGAAAAAATTCTTATACTTAAAATGCTGGAAGAAGGCAAAATAAACAGTGAAGAGGCTGCAAGGCTTATTGAAGCAATAGAGCCTGCAAATAAGGCAACTCAAAGTGAAAGTACTTCATATAATTCAAGGCAGCAGAAAAAAGTAAACTTTAACGATGAAGTATCGAAGGTTAAAGACAAATTAAACGAATGGAAAAAAGATTTTAAGAACAGCTATAATCAAAAAGATTTTGACCGTACTATTGAGGAATTTAGTTCAAAAGCTGAGAAAGTAGGAAGAACTCTTGCCACTACAACTATTGGAATTGCTGATAAAGTAGTTGATTTTGTAAGTAGTTTCGTGGATACTAATTCCTTCAACGTGTTTGGAAAATATAAGGCTGTTGAAAAGTCTTTTGAAACAGGTGATATAGTAGAAGGTATGACTCTTGACGTTGAAGCTGTAAACGGCCATATACTTGTTAAGAAACATATGGATAATAAAGTAATTATTAAATCTACCTTAAGATGTCCTCAGGATAATGTTGATGAACTTCTTGTTTTCAGCGAGAATGAAGGTGTTATAACTTTAAAAAATAGCAAAAATGAAAATCTTAGTGTTTCGCACGAAATATTTCTACCTTCAATTAAGTTCAAGGCTATAAGTCTTAAAACCAAAAACGGAAAAGTCTATGTGGAGGATTCAATAGCTGAATTGTTTGAAGCACAGACCAGTAACAGCAATATCGAGCTTATGGGTGTAAGCAGTGATAAAATTAATATCACAACAAAAAATGCGAGAATACAGCTAGGTTACATTATAGGTAAAGATATTGATGTGAATACCGTTAATTCCCTTATAGACATAAAGCATCTAAAAACCCAGAATCTTAATGCGATAAGTAAAAATGGCAGGATTCTTATTGAGAATGTCCACAATTATCAGGGCTGTTCCGATATCAATCTTAACCTTAAGACTATTCAGGCAGGTATCAAGGTTAACATGAATGATATGGAAAAGAGAGGCTACAAGATTAAAGCTCAAACAATCAATGCCGATATCAACCTGTTAATACCTGAGATAACTTACAAAAACATTAGCAAGCAGTTGGCTAACAGTTTTGTAGAGGCAGAGAGCAGCGGCTATGATGGCTTTGAACAAAAAGTCAATATAATTGCCGATACTCAAAACGGTGATATCGAAATTGTTAAATAATAGATACTTTAATTTAGCAAAAAGGGCGTTTTAAACGTCCTTTTTGCTATGTGTCATAAACTTATTGCAATTAAGAACGATTGTATAGCAATCCATATTGGGGATTTAAAAACCGATCTTCCAGATAATACTGTTGTCGCTGTCGGTTAAAAGGATATTTCCATCGGCATCTATTGCTAAATCGCTTGGTTTTGCAAACCATGCATTGTAACCCAAAGAAGAAGTCAGGTTTGGCTGGTCTTTTCCAACCTTGCCTGCAAGGGTTTCAACATCAACGCACTTGCCGTTTTCTAAAACTATTCTTCTTAATATATTGCTATCAATTACATAGATGTAATTGCCATAAGCTAAAATCTTCCGGGGAGAAAAAAAGCTGCATTGGGGGCCATCAATAAGGTTTTTGTCCTTTTGTATACCTGCAAAGTTTTTAAAAACCTCCTCGGTCTCATCAAATTTTAGAACTGTTCCGCTTGAAGAGCTTGAGATAAATATATTGTCATTTTTATCTATGGTAATGCTTTCTATACTGCCTGAAATTTCTCTTGTATTGGTTTTTCCGCTTAGCCTTTCAACAAAGGTGAAGTTTGTCACAGGATTAGTGCCGATTTTCTCAGGTTGTAAAATATACATATTTTCTGAACTGTCAAATGCAAAGTCCACTATATTATGTGTTGATTTTGTACTCTGATAAATGGGCACGGGTTTGTTGTCTTTCAGAATATAAATTTCCGATACATACTGTTCTTTGTCGTTTAGATATGGGACAATTGAAAAATAGATATTACCGGTTGCAGATGTTTTTACAAGATCAATATCTTTATGGTCATCAAGTCCGATATCAATTGTTTCTACAGTTCCATCCCTAATTATCCTGAGTTTCCCCGAGTCGGAAAAATAAGTATTGCCATTAAGGTTATTAAATGCCATGCTCGTTGGATAGCTTATAACAGCAGAGGTCATGTTTCCGTCCGATATATCGGCATGTTGGCCAATGCCGGCATAAGGAACAACTTTTGCCTCTTTTAAGTATTTGAGATTTATATTTACATTGTTTGTCTCATCCTGGGGCTTGCTGACAAGCACAGTAAGTTTTATCGGTTTTCCGTTGTAGGAACCGTCAAATTCAGTTTTTCCTTCCTTTAGTGGTTGGATTTCATCGTTATTTATCCTTGCTACTTCAGAGGTTACGCCATTCCATTTTATGTCGGAAGCTTTCAATTCTTCCTTTGAGCCATCCGGATATTCTTTAACTACTTTGAAAACTCCTGTTTGATTGACTGAAAGTGACAGTATTTGTGGTGATAACAACAGTAAAGAGGCATTTTCATTAATTAAAGCAGAAATACCAAGGTAAACGGTGGATAAAGATATGGTAGACATTATGAGCATGGAAGCTATAAGTATACGGTTTGTTCTCCTGAGTTTTGTATCTAATACCTTTACTCTGTTTATATTTTTTAAATCAGTGAATAATTGGTCAACAGTTTGGTATCTATCCTTTAAATCCTTTCTGATGCATTTTCTTACTATATAATCCATGTTTTTAGATATCCCGGGATTATATTGAAGCAGGCTGGAGTCATCATATTTGGGTAAGACACCTGTAAGTAAGTGGTGCATTGTAACTCCAAGACTATATATGTCGGCACGGACATCGGAAATACCCTCTGCTGTCAATTGTTCAGGTGCAGCGTAATGAGGGGTGCCTGCAACAACGGTATCTTTTCTGCTGTTTCCCTTGTACTCTCTCGAAATACCAAAGTCAATAATTACAGGTCTGTTGTCTCTTGTAATTATTATATTGTGGGGTTTTAAGTCTCTATATATAATGGGAAAGGGTTTGAAGTTGTGTAAATATATCAGCACTTCACATAGTTGTTTTGCGAGTGAAACAACCCTTTCTTCAGAAATAGTACCTTGAGTTTCCAAAAGCTTGTTTAGAGGAATTCCTTCAATATAGCTTTCAACGATGTATATTCCAGAATCATCTTCTATAACATCTGCAATTTTGGGCAGACTGATATGATTTAATTTCCTTAATATATTGATTTCTGTTGCAAATTCATGTTTTGAGCAGTTTTTTGGGATGAATTTTACAGCCCATAGATTGCCAAGTTCAATGTTACGGCACAGGTAAACTTCTCCTGAGGCACCTTTGCCCAAAAGCCGCTCAATTTTGTATTTTTGGTTAATAATTTCCCCTATCATAGCAATACCCGCCTGATCTTAGTATTCTATCCTCTTATAGAATTATTTCTCTGATTATCATCTTCATCAGCATATGCTGTGTTTTCAAAAGCCTCCATTACGTTTTGGTTATTTATATCAGAATGAGCCTCCTCGAGGGGCTTGATTTTAGTCTTCTTTGGCCTGTTGAAATAATTTATTTTCAAATAAATAACCAAAAGAATAATATTTGCAATTAATGTTATTGAGCCTATTAATATATAAATAAACAAATACTTCATAAAACCTCCGGCTTTCGGGCTGAAGAAACAGGCAAAACACTTTTACCCGCTAATTCAGTTTTTTGTACAATCGATATAGAATTAAAGCAGCATCTCTTCTTGTGCAGGGAACTCCTGCATTGAAATTACCATCCGCTCTTTTTACAACGAGACCTTCTCTGGTGCCAAGTGATACATATTTGCGTGCCCAATCCTGTATGTTTTGATTGTCTTTATAGATAATTAAGTTGTTTTCGTCTTTTGGAAAGTAATACCCTTTTTCTGTTTGCAATGTAGAAGCACATATTTTAATGATTTCCTGATTGTTTATCGGGTTGCTTCCTAAAAATCTATTGCCCGGATAACCTGAAATTAAGTTCTCAGCATCAGCAATTGCAACAGGGTTGTAGTACCATGCAGTCAAAGGAACATCTATAAAATCGGTAGAGGCATCTTCGTCAATTATGTTGAGAACATTAACTATGAGGCATACAAATTCGCCTCTTTTTAATTCACCCTCAGGGTCAAATGAACCGTTATTTTTTCCATGTATTATTCCTTTAGAGGAAAGAACTTCAATTGCTTCTTTTGCGGCAGGGTCTTCCCCGACTAAGTCATTGTAAGTTTTCTTGTCTTCAATTACATAGTATCTTCCATAGCTTGCGGTACTTACTCTCAACGTTTTATTATCAGTATCCTCATGCCCTCCAAGATTATATACTTTATTGTTTGGTTTTGCACTAACTGCACTATATTCTGAATTTTTACTCCTATAAGGGAAACTAAGTTCGGTTTTCTGATTTTGTTTTTTGAATATGTATGTTGTATCTATCTGTGATAGTTTGGCTTCTGCAGCTCTTAGTTCATAGGATAAATTATTTTTCTCATGATATATTGCACAATAATCAGGATTGCCGTCTCTATAGGGTAGTTCAAGACCTATTTTGCAATCTAGTTTTTCAATTTTTGTACCATCAGTATGTTTGAAAATAAGGTTGATACAACTCTTCATTTTTGTGTTTGATGAATCTATCTTTTCCTCTACCATGTTAATTAATAAATCTTTGTTCAGCATATCTTTCAGATTCTCATGGTAAATAATGATGGCACCGAATTTTGTAGATATTCTTATATCTATTTCATAGTCCTCAAGATATTCTACATCTTTCAGAAGATAGATGATTAGCTCGGTTGAGGATAAGTCAACTTCGATATTAATTCTCTTACGGATTGCTCTGTTTGGCTCAAAAGAAAGGGTTTCAAAAAAATCTGTGATATCTTTTGCAGCCTTTAACGCTAATTCGCTTTGAAGTAAGACATGTTCTTTTTTTACTTCAAAGGAACCGGATTCACAAACTTGCTTTATACCTGATATTTTTTCAATTGCTTTTTCAGCTTTTTTAATAATGAGTTCATTTTTTTCATTATATGGATCATCAATACCTTCATACATTTTGATTGTTTCAATAACATCATTTTTTAAGTCGCTGATAGTATTATCATAATCTATAACCTCAATAGTAGGATTTTCCGTAGGAACAGGTCCTGGGACAATTTCTACAGGTGAGGTTACAGATGGATTTGTTGAAGTGCTTTTTTTATTAGTTCTTGCAGGAGTTGGCTTTGGAGTAAGCAGCGAAGTTGGTTCGGGAGTAAGCAGCGAAGTTGGTTCTGGAGTGATCAGTAAAGTTGGTTCTGGAGTGATCAGCGAAGTTGGTTCGGGAGTGATCAGCAAAGTTGGCTTTGGAGTAAGCAGTAAAGTTGGTTCTGGAGTAAGTTCAGATGTAGGTGTTGGTGATGCAGCCGGAGAAGTTATTATTTCATTTGTAACTGCCTCAGCGATTGCTTTATAGGAAACTAAATAACTTGTATATTTGTAAGAACTTGAGGGGATAATTTCCGGAACTTGGAGCACCACAGTGTTTGTGGCAATATCAAAGCTGTAAACACTGCCATAGACAGTTTCAGAAACTGTAGCACCATCGGCTTCAATAGTTACACTGGTTATAGTAAAGTCATCCTCGTTTACATCCTCTATAGTGGGCCCGGAAAATTGTATACTTATTAGATTATCGGTAACATTTATATTACTGATATCTATTTCCGGATTGTTTGGCAATGGAGGATAGTAATAAACAGAAATGTCTCCATAATTGTAGTCGATTAAAGTTCCGGCTTCTGTCAATACCGCTAAGTGAGTTTCATTTGTGGATACTTTTTTTACATTTTTAAGGTTTTTAATATCATGTGAGTGGCCATCTTCGGTTGTTGAAGGATAATAACCCCATAAAACCACAGCTCCGTCATTTTTTACGGCTATAGAGTAATAGCTTCCTGCGGCTATAGTTTTTACATCACTCAAGCCTTCGGGAACTATGACTTCATCATATTCATAACTATAATCATATTCATAATACTCGCTATAATCATCAGAACCCCATGCGATAACAGTTCCATCTTCTTTTAGTGCGAGCATATGAGTCTCTCCGATAGCGACTTCTTTAACATTGTTAAGGCCTTCCGGAACTATGCACAGTTCGGATTCATATGGTCCCCATACAACAACAGTTCCATCTTCTTTTATTGCAGCAGTATGGTGATTTGCAGCATATATGGCTTTGACGTTGGCAAGACCTTCCGGAACTTCACACTGATGATAGGAATTATCGCCCCAGGCAACAACAGTCCCATCTTCAGTCAGTGCTGCAGAGTGGTATGCACCGGCTGCTACAGCCACAACTTTAGGGAGTGAAGCGGGAACCGAACATTGACCATCGGAGTTTTCACCCCAGGCAACAACAGTTCCATCTTCCTTCAAGGCCAGAGAATGATAAATGCCGGCTGCAATGGCTGTAACATTTTTTAAGTCTTCCGGTGAGGAATAGTCCTCAACACTTGACGTGCTTATAGATGAAGAATCTTTTCTATAAGAAGCAACTGTACCATCTTCTTTTAATAGCAAAGTATTGTTTGCTCCCGCCGAAATATCTGCCAGCCCAAGAGTTTCTGAAAACGAGCATTGACCCGAAGCATCAGATCCCCATGCAGCTATTGTTCCATTCTGCCTTATTGCTATGTTGTGAGTATAGCCGGCTGAAATAAATTTTGCATCAGTAATATCCGTTGGAACATCACAGCAAAAGTCGTAATTTATTCCCCATGCAGTAACAGAACCGTCCTTTTTGAGAGCCAAACTATGTGAATCACCAGCATCAATAGCTATAACGTCTGTCAGTCCATCTGGAACATAGCGCTGTTCTGAATCGATTCCCCATGCAACAACTGTGCCATCTTCCCTTAAGGCCATTGAATGATAAGCTCCTGCAGAAATAGCTATAACATCAGTTAAGTCTTCAGGCACTTGGGTTTGACCGTTGGAATTATTGCCCCATGCAACAACGGTACCGTCTTTTTTTAAGGCCATTGAATGATAAGCCCCGGCAGAAATAGCTATAACATCAGTTAATTCTTTAGGGACTAAGAGTTGATCGTGGTCATTATCACCCCATGCAATAACAGTGCCATTTTCGAGAAGTGCCATTGAGTGATAAGCACCGGCAGAAATAGCTTTTATTTTGGCTAAGCTATCCGGCACTGTACATTGATAATTTGAATTATCACCCCATGCAACAACCGTTCCGTCATCCTTTAACGCAACCGAATGTGCATAGCCAGCAGTAATTGCTTCAACGTTGTATAGATCATCAGGAACTGCACACTGACCGTATGTACTTATACCGCAGGCAACAACAGTACCATCTTCCTTTAATGCTATGCTAAACTCATATCCTGCAGCAGCAGCTTTAAAATTATTTAATGCTTCGGTGGAAGTACCCACTGCAAATGAATTGCATAAGCTGCTCGGCAGCATGCCTGTTACCATAGAAAATAGTAACAAAATACCAATAAATTGTTTAAACTTTTTCATATCAGTTAACCCCTTGAATTAATATTATAATGAACGCCGGAATTATCTTAATTATATAGAGTTGAGCGTTCAATGAATCATTATTTATGAGTTCGTGAAAGTATAATTTTATTTTTATGTAATAAAAATATCACGAGTTATATATGCTGTAAATAATTACATATATATGATAACCCAAATAGCATTCAAATTACAAGATTTAATTGAGTTTTCAGTCAAATTATGTCTTATTAGATTCTATGGAGTTATAGTGATGAAGTTTTATGGTGATTATGGCGTATTATGTAATATTTTATTATAGCAGACAATAAGTTCTCATTTTCGGGGATGTATATTATTTAAGTGAAGAAAAATATGTAAGAAACATTGTGAAGCAAGTTGTAGAGCCTGTTAATACGACGAGGAAAGGGAGAGCATTGTCTGAGCGAAGCGAGTTTTGCTCGACCCCGAGGAGT
>JAEWSG010000188.1 GCA_023398495.1 Bacillota bacterium | reverse complement strand
TCATCAAATTATGGATTCGTTCATACTTGCTCTCCCTACAGTTTGGAAGCAAAAACTAAAGTTAAGCACTTGAAGGTATTAATTTATCAATGTTCAGTCCAGCTTTTAGGCTGGGAAAGTTGAGTTAGTAATGTTAAAAAGCACTAGCTGCATTTTTGAGCTACAATAATAGTATCACCCTGACTAATAATAATATCTTCATTTGCAAAATAAAAAGAACCGTTTTGTATAATACCCAAAACAAATGAATTTGGTGTAAGCTTAACAGAACTGAGTTTCTTTCCTAAATGCCCATTCTGTGCCTTCACATAATTATAAGTCAATACGGTATTGCCTATGGTGTGCAAGGATGTATCCGGTTCTCCAATCACCATAGACTTAATAACCTCAACTGTTATCTTGGTCGGACATATTGTTTGTAGTCCAAACTGGTGAAATACATACTCTCGGGCAGGGTCATATATTCTTGCTATTACCTTTGGAACCTTAAAAATTTCCTTTGCAACCTGACAGATCATTATATTTATATTATCATCAGGTGTAACGGCAGCTACTGCATCAGCTGTTTCAATGCCAGCCCTTTTAAGCACATCCTGATCAATCGGCACACCGGTTATAGTTATACCGTTGAATTCCGGATCAAGTACCTTAAAAGCATTTACGTCATTATCCACAATAACTACTTCATGACCATCGTCAATTAAAACCTGAGCAAATCTCGATCCAACTTTCCCGCACCCGATTACAATTATTTGCATAATCTTCCTCCTGTATTGTAACTGTTAGGAATAAGTATAAATACAACTTCTATTACTATTGCAAGCGGAAGTCATATTTCAATTATTCTTTAAAGGTATATTGTATAATAATCATTTTATACTTGTATAGTAGTGAATTCTCTCACAAAGTATGTATTAAACAAGTATTTGATTCTTATGGTTGTTTACTTTTAAATTCCTTAGCCAAGCTAGGTTCTGCACAAGTTTTCATCTAACTTAGATTTCTGATTTTTCTTCATATTTATTACATAGACCAATCTATATACCCTTATGATCGACTTAAATATGTATAATAAAAACTTTATATGAAAAAATAATACTGACTTATGCTTTGTACTACAGAAACCATAATACATCTTGGAAAGGATGATTCTGTGCTTGTTGTTTTTACTCGAACCCTAATTTTGTTTGCTATTGTGGTAATTACCATGAGAATAATGGGAAAAAGACAAATCGGGGAGCTTCAACCTTTTGAACTTGCAGTCGCTATACTGATATCTGAGCTTGCAGCTGTACCTATGCAAAACACAGGAATACCGCTTGTAAACGGAATAATTCCTATCCTTACCCTACTAATTGCACAAATGGCCTTATCTTTTATTGCATTAAAAAGTACAAAAGCAAGAGGTATTATATGCGGAAGGCCAAGCATACTTATATCAAACGGCAAAATACAGGAAAAAGAGCTCAGAAAAGAAATGTATACCTTAAATGATTTGTTGGAGCAATTGAGAATTAATAATACACCAAACATCGCAGATGTAGAATTTGCAATACTTGAAACAAACGGTCAACTCAGTGTAATTCCAAAATCACAAAAAAGACCTCTAGTTGCTGAAGACCTGAATATACCTACAAGCTATGAAGGGCTGCCCCTGAACCTCATTGTAGACGGAACTGTAAACGATGAGAATCTGAACAAAATTAACTTAAGCCCAATATGGCTTAAACAGGAGTTTAGTAAACTTGGTGTAGAAAATCTGAAAGATGTCCTTTTTGCCTCACTTGATTCTCAGGGAAAAATCTACTGGCAGCTAAAGTCATCAGAAAGGAGACAATAAAAGAATGCACTCTTTAAAAATACTTACAACAATTGTAGTTATATTTGTTTTGATTTTATGTGCATCTTACTTCACAAACTACACACTTTCCAAGCATGCACAAAGCCTTGAAGAAAAAATAAATATTATCGGCAGCAACACAAGAAAAGACAACTGGGAAGCAGCTGAATCCGGTTTGTCTGCTATTGAAGAGGAATGGCCTAAAGTTGAAAACACATGGGCAGCATTACTTGATCATGCAGAGATTGACAATATAGATGAGTCACTTAAAAAAGTGTCCGAGTATGTAAAAGCAAGGAATGTTCCTCTTGCACTTGCCGAACTGGCGGTCTTGAAGCAATATATAAAACACATACCAGATAAAGAATCCTTTAATCTAAAAAATATATTTTAAATCAAACGCTAGGATGTGCATTTTGCATGTTCAAAAGCACTAGGTAAAAAGCATTCCTATGAAAAAAGCATAAAAAACTCCGCCCATAAGCAGAGGTATGGGATTCAATTTCTTCCTGCTTTCCGTCCAAAAATAAACAATTGATGCTGACATAACTGCTATAAGGGCACTTATAACTGCATTTTGGTTCAGTTTCCAATCTGTTGCAAGTATCCCTATTGAAACAGGTATACAGCTCTGAAATACCATAGCACCTGTAATATTGCCCAAAGCCAAGGCATCCTTACCCTTGCTTACCCATATTACACTGTTGAATTTTTCAGGAAGTTCGGTAGCAATAGGAGTAATTATCAGGGACAAAACAATTGCAGGTATACTAAACAGTACTGAAATATCTTCTATTTTTATTACGAATATGTGAGCTCCCATTATTATCCCGACCAGTGCAATGCACACTTGAAGCATAACAACATAGAACCTTGGTTTGACCTGAAACACTTCAGAAAAATATAGTTTATCTATAGGTCCTTGTTTGCTTTTATCCCTCTTGACCGTGAGGAAGATATAGTAAATATATACCAAAACTAAAAATAGAGCAACTACATTCTTAATTATTCTGACGCCAATAAATGCTGAAGATATTCCTATACTGTATGCTGCTATAAAGAAGCTGATGTCACGACATATTACCTCACTGTTTATGTTCATATCCATACCGCACTTTCTCTTTTGCCAAAATATCACAACACTTGCTCCTGTAACAAAAAAAGCCAGAGTACTAAGCATGAAGGGTGCACCAACTATAGCCCCTATTCCGATATCGATCGAATTGTTTTGGCTTAAGTAAAAAATGGCAATAATCGGGACCATAGTTTCAGGAAGACACGTACCTACCGCTGAAAACAAGCTTCCCACCACCCCATCTCCAACCCTTAGCTTTTTCCCAAGCCACTCAATACTGTTTGTAAAAAGTTCACAACTTATCAGTATTATAAACAAGCTTATCAGCATTAGAAAAATGTTAAACCCCATATGTATCTCCACATCCTGTATTTTTAATTAAACTCTTCTCAAAAAAAGTTTTTTATCAGCAAACTTTATCACCAATAGTATTACGGGTAAAAAACTCCATAGCGGTTATAAAATCAACTATACCTTAAGTATATTAATACGTAATCTTTAATATTAATAAATCTGAAGTATAAAAAAAACAAGAGATACCAATTTGATATCTCTTGTTTTGGTGGGCGATGAGGGACTCGAACCCACGACTTTCACCACGTCAAGATGACACTCTACCAGCTGAGTTAATCGCCCAAAAATTTTATTCACCATTTGTAATCAAGATTATAATCATTTATTCTCTACTTGTCAATAGGGAATGTCATTTCCATAATATGGTACAGTTTTCACGGCTAACGCATGTATGTAATTATATGGAATGCAAGTTCGTAAAACAGTTAAAAAGCTTAAAATAAAAGCGTTTTAACTGTTTTTTTATTTTTAAATATATGTTATAATTTATATAAATAATATAATTTATAACATAAAAGGAATAATATATATATGAATTTTATTGAGTTTTTTGAAAAAATACCTGATGTTCGTCAGATGTCTAAAGTACATCATCCATTACTCGAAATTATTTTTATTGCTATTGTCTCGACTGTAGCAGGAGCAGACGATTGGGCAGAGATAGAAGAGTTTGCTAACGAAAAGAAAGAATGGTTTAAAAAGCGTTTGTCACTTCCTCATGGAATCCCTTCTCACGATACTTTTGAAAGAGCTTTTAGAGCCATTGAACCAAAAATATTTTTACAATGCTTTATGGAATGGACAAGTATGGTATCAATGGCTACAGAAGGTGGTATCGTTGCACTTGACGGGAAAACTATGAGACGCACATTTGATACAAATAAGAAGGCTCTTCATATTGTAAGTGCTTGGTTTAGCGAAACAGGTATGGTTCTAGGACAAGTAAAAACAAGGGAAAAAAGCAATGAAATAAAAGCAATCCCTGAATTGCTAGATATATTAAGTATTAAAGGGTGTGTTGTTACAATTGATGCAATGGGTACGCAAAAAGAAATCGCAGCAAAAATTAAAGAGAAGAAAGCAGATTATGTGTTATCTTTGAAAGGGAATCATCCATTACTTAATGAAGAGGTTTCCAGTTATTTCGATACAACTCTTAATGACAAAATTGAAAATTCTAAGGTAAAGCACTGTAGAACCACTAACAAAGGGCATGGAAGGATTGAAATTCGAGACTATTACATAACAAATGATATCAAGTGGCTTGAATGCAAAAATGAATGGGCTGGATTGAAAACTATTGGTAAAGTAGTTTATTCAAAGATAGAAGATGAGGAAAAAGTAACTGACATAAGATACTTTATTTGTAGCATAGAAGATGATCCCAATAAATTTGCATATGCTGTCAGAAATCATTGGGGAATTGAAAGTATGCACTGGTCATTAGATGTCACTTTTATGGAAGATTCTAAGAGAGTAAGAAAGGATAATGCACCAGAAAACCTATCTTTACTGCTAAAGATGGCTTTTAATATAATCAAGATGGATACATCTGTTAAAAAAAGCATGAAAATAAAAAGGAGAAAAGCTGGTTGGAACTTAGAGTTTTTGGAACAATTGCTTACTTGCAATAAGTAAATTACTTTGCGGGGCATATCCTATATAGGACTGCTTGGCTTGTTTGGAATTTAAGTTTTTTCACTTCAATTTATACTCATATCTTATACTTGATGCCGAAATGGCATTTTTAAAAACCCTTCAAATTGGGTTTAGTGTTAAATTTATTTTCATGCGTTTACCGTGGTACAGTTTTAGTCTCCCCTTTACAATTTGTAGAAAGTTTGATAAAGTAATATCTTGAGTTAAAATAGTAATATAAAGTGGTTTATAGCACTTATGTTATAAAACTTTTTTAGAAAAACAGTATATATAAAAGGAGTTGAATCAGATGGGTTCACTATTGGCAAATAAGAATATTCTGATAATGGGTGTCAGAAACAAATGGAGTATAGCATGGGGTATCGTAAAAGCAGCTCAAGAAGAAGGTGCTAAAGTAATACTGACATATCAGGGGGAAAGAGAAAGAGAAAGTGCCGAGGAACTTGGCGGTGATTCTGTCTTCCAGTGCGACATATCAGTCGATGAAGATATAGACAATCTTTTTTCTGCCATTAAAGAGAAGTATGGCGTACTCCACGGTGTAGTTCACAGCATTGCTCATGCAAATTCAGAAGACTTGCAAAGAGACTTTGTATACACCTCCCGTCAAGGTTTTTCGCATGCTTTAGATGTAAGTGCATATTCACTTGTTGCAGTTGCCAGAGGTGCGAAGGAGCTTATGACTGAAGGCGGAAGCATAATTACCCTTACATATATGGGCTCTGAAAAAGTGCTCCCCAATTACAACATTATGGGCGTAGCTAAGGCAGCACTTGAGGCCAGCGTCAGATATCTTGCAGCAGATTTAGGTCCTCAAAACATAAGAGTAAATGCAATTTCTGCAGGTCCCGTCAAAACACTTTCAGCAAAGGGAGTAAAGGACTTTGGAAGCATTCTAAATACTGTAGAACAAAAAGCACCTCTAAGAAGAAATATCACTCAGCAGGATCTTGGCAAAAATGCCCTTTACCTACTGAGCGAACTCTCAAGTGGTTGTACCGGTGAAATTATACACGTAGACAGCGGCTATAATATAATGGGTATTTAAAACATAATTAAAAGTATTTAATATAATTTAAGGAAGTAAAAATAAAGCTCCTGGACCAGATGCCCAGGAGCTTATATTTTAGTAGTAACAACTTAAAATACTCTATCGCACTATCTTACCTATTTTACAAAAACCTTTAAGGCTTTTCTAATAAATCTAACCTTAACCGGTAGATTCGGGCCCTTTTCTCCGTCAACACTTAATATCATTTCCCTGTCAGAAGAAATTTCACAGGTCTTTGCCTTAATAGTAATAACATTTTTGCTGTTTATTGATTCATTGCTCAACACTTTAAAAAATATACTGGCAAGATCAATATGCTTACAGTTCTTTATAAGTGCTATATCCATAAGCCCGTCAGAATAATCAGCTTCCTTCAGAATGTTGCTGAAACCAGCTACATGCCTTCCGTTTATAATTACAAACATAAGTGCATCTTCTTCAATGTTCTCTTTTTCAGTCTTTAAATTTATCCTGGCAGACTTCATATTTGCAACTTCACTTAGTGCTTTCAAATAGTACGCAAATGGCCCAAAATTCTTTTTAAGCTCATTATCGGTATTAAAGGACACATCAACAAACACCCCACCGGCACAAGAGCTTAAAAAATAGTTTTCCTCATTGATTAACCCCACATCTACTTTAGCAGTTTTGCCTTTAAGGATAATATCAATGTTTTGATCCAAATCAGAGGGTATGTTTAATATTGCAGCAAAATCATTACATGTCCCTGATGGAATTATACCTAATGGAACTTTGAGGTCTGATTTTAGCATAAGATTGCTTACGTGGTTTAAGGTCCCATCTCCACCCGATGCAATAATAAACTTATAGGTCTCTCTTTCCAATACGGAATTCAAAACATTTTTATCATCATCAATAATTCTGAAGGGCTGGAGTAATATCCCATTCTTTTGAAACCTGCTGATAATGTTATCTATTTTTTGAGCAATACTCCTATCCCCAGATAACGGATTGTAAACTAAAATCGCTTTTTCCATAGTTCATTAGCCTTCCTGGTTTTTTAAGCTTAAACTGTAATATTTTTTGCAACAATTATCGGGAACTTTGAAGTTCCTTTCAGGTTTATTCCCTTAGATAGCTCAACACCTTTATCAAGGATGCAATTCTCAATATTGACATCCTCGTCGAGAACACTCCCTTGCATAATGATGCAATTTTTCACACAAACACCTTTTTTGATGGTAACTCCTCTGAAAAGGACAGAACCTTCGACCTTACCCTCAATTATACACCCGTCTGCCACAATTGAGTTGGTAACTTCCGCCTCTTCGTTATACTTAGCAGGTGCTTCATCCTTTACCTTTGTATATATTTTTCCTTCACTCTCAAAAAGCTCATTTCTAATATTCGGATTGAGCATTTCCATGTTTAATCTATAATAGGCATTTATTGTACTTATATTTCTCCAGTACCCGTTAAACCTGTAGCCGAATATTCTGAGGCTTTCAAGCTTTTTGATCAGAATATCTTTTACAAAGTCATATTTACCATGAGCTGCACATTCATCCAGAAGTGCAATAAGAAGCTCTCTTTTCAATATATAAATACCCATAGAGCAGGTTGTAAATTTTGGCTCGTTATGTTTTTCCTGAAAGTCAACCACCCTTCCGCTTTCATCCATACTCATTGCTCCAAGGTGCACCAATTCTTCATGGGGCAGATCTGTCATATCCCTGTATGCAATTGTTATATCCGCATTCTTCTGCTGGTGGTACTCAAGCATCTCGTCAAAACGCATATTATATATACAATTACCCATTGCTATTACAACATATTCCTCAAAACTCCGTTTGAGAAAGGTAATATTGTGAAACATAGCATCAGCACTTCCCTGATACCAGCCCGAATTTTCTCCTGTCAAGGAAGGTGGAAATATAAATAGTCCATCATTTCTTCTGTCCAGATCCCATTCTTTTCCCGAACCCAGATGATCCATCAGTGAACGAAAACTATATTGAGTGAGAACTCCAACATTTGTAATTCCCGAATTAACCATATTCGATAGGGCAAAATCAATCATCCTGTACTTTCCTGCAACCGGTACCGCAGTACTTGAGCGTGTTTCTGCCAGTTCCTTCAACCTGTTGTTTTTTCCGCCAGTCAGAATTATCCCCATTGTACTTTTCATTCACATTCCCCCCCTTTTAAAACACTTTTTCCTGATTCAATATCTAATGAACAGAACTCGTCCTCATTTATACCCACATCAATAACCACATTCTTGCCTATAATACACCCATCAGGTATGACAGCCTTATCACCTGCAACGGTTATACCCGAATCATATATAGAAGGCTTCAACTCATTATATGTATTTTCACCAAAGCCCATCTTTACCTTGTTTCCAACTCTGACCTTTTCACCCAAAATACACTGGCTGATATAAGTATCCTTTCCTACGAAAGCATCAGACATTATTATTGAATCTTCAATAACTGCTCCTTCTGATATATAGGCACCTGGAAAAATAACTGAATTTTTTACTTTTCCATAGATCATACACCCTTCAGAAACGATTGCCTTCTTTATGCTGCCTTCCGGTCCGATATAGTGTGCAGGCTTTACAGGATTTGGAGTAAATATCTTCCAGGCATGATCAAAAAGATTGAAATCCGGAACCCTGCTGATAAGATCCATATTAGACTCCCAGAAAGCTTGTATTGTTCCAACATCACGCCAATAACCGCTGAAGCCATACGCCCACATGCTTTTACCTTCATTTAGCATCATTGGTATAATATTTTTACCAAAGTCGTGGTCTGAATCCTGATTCTGATCATCCCTTATAAGGTAATCCCTTAAAACTTCCCATGTGAATATATATACCCCCATTGAGGCCAGGTTACTTATTGGATTGGCGGGTTTCTCCTGAAATTCATAAATTTTTCCGTTTTCCTGAGTATTCATTATACCGTATCTTGAAGCTTCTTCAAAGGGTACATTAATTACTGAAATCGTAGCATCTGCATTCTTCTCTTTGTGAAAATCAAGCATTTTTGAATAATCCATCTTATATATATGGTCTCCGGATAATATTACAACGTATTGCGGCGAATGCTTGTCAACATAATGAATGTTTTGGAATACTGCGTTTGCAGTCCCCTTATACCATTCTCCTATTTCAGCTTTAAGATAAGGGGAAAGTATCGTTACGCCGCCATCAATTCTATCCATATCCCATGGTTTTCCGATTCCTATATGAGCATTGAGTTCTAATGGTTGATATTGAGTAAGAACGCCTACTGTATCAATATCAGAGTTTATACAATTGCTAAGAGAGAAATCAATTATTCTATATTTCCCACCATAAGAAACTGCCGGTTTTGCAATATTCTTGGTCAATATACCTAGTCTGCTACCCTGTCCTCCTGCCAACAATAAAGCAATAATCTCCTTATTCTGCATTAAATCCCCCACCTTGCTATGATTATGTTTAAGTTATATATTCTATATATCGTCACTTTATCCTTTTTTAATATAAAAAAACTGGTTAAAACAAAATAATAAACACTAATAAACTACTAAAGGTTTATTACAAAGGAAGTGCTCCTTGCATCATGCCAAAAAAATACTAGTGCCCCGTAACATGACTCTTTCCCATATTGTACGGGGCACAGTTCCATCTCTTTTAAAATATACAAAAAATGTAAACTATTGTTCGTTCAGGTAACTCTTGTCTACCATTACATTATTGTATTCACAATTCACCAATAAATACATAAAATCTAAAAAAATTTTACTCGTTTGCTTCGTTTCCATCACTCTTAAACATCTTTTTGTATTCAGCCGGGCTTTTTTCCGTGTATTTTCTGAACAACCTGCTGAAATAGCTTGATTCCCGATAACCCAGCATATCGCTTACTTCATAGGTTTTACAATTTCCGTCCTTCAGCAGCCTTTTTGCCCACTCCATTTTAACAGTAGTTACGTATTCAAGGAAATTGTAACCTGTCTCCTGCTTAAACAGAGAACAAAAATAATTTTTACTGAGGTTTAATTTATCAGATATGGTCATGAGTGTTATATCTTCATCAATGTGTTGAAGAACATAGTCACAAGCCTTAACTATTATTGGATTCCCATGACCTGGCTTATACTTTTTGATTACTTCTGTTAAATCGTTGACGATATTTATAAAATATCCCTTTATTTCCTCTTCCGAGTTAAAAGTTGTAAAGTCCACTTCCGAAAACTTGTTAAAATCATACAGTTTTTTGATATAGCCATATTGGGAATCCAGATAACGTGATATATTATAAACCAACTGATTAGCAGCAAAAGCTATTCTCTTTAACACTCCCTGCGAGCCCAGACTTATTTCATTAAATAAATTGTTAATCAACTGCACAGATCTTTCATCAGCTGACATTATGTATTCTGTCAGGAGTTTTTCCCTCTCTGCAGGATATAAGATTTTTTGCTTCTCCTCAAAATCAAAATCTTTTATATGTATGACACGGTTGCCACCTATGATATATTTATGTCGCAACGCAGCTTTTGCACCCATATAACTCAAGCTGATCTCATTTACCTGCTGTTGGATATTACCAACACCAATAGTTACTCTAACATCCATTTCCTGCTTAATTTTTTCCAGTAGCTTTGAGAAAAAAGAATAGGATATTTCATCAAATTCGTTTAATCGAATTTCACTAAACGGTTGGATAATCACACTAAGTATCCCTATATCCATATCGCCTATTACACAGCCGATTCCGCCAAAATCGTCAGCCATTTCGAATATTCTGTTGCGAACCTTTTTTGTAAGTTCATCGAACTTACCACTCTTCACAAGTTCCTTCGAATTTGCATCAAAATTGCCTATCTCTACGATGGCAACCTGTACAGCACCTTTATGCAGATTTATTCCATACTCATCAACAATATCATCAAATTTTTGAAGCAAATACTCTTTTCCTCTTAAAATGTCGTAGAGCACCCGTTCTCTGAAAAGCTCAATTTTTTCTTTGATCTTTCTCTTTTTCTCTTCTTCCAGCTTATCAACCATAAGATGATCAAAAACTTTTTTCATTAATTCGAGAAGATTATCCTTGTCTATTGGCTTCATAATATAGCCAAATGCTCCTAACAGCATTCCCTGCTTAACATGAGGATAATCACTCTCATCACTCAAAAAAACAAGCTGTGACCTTTTGTCATATTCCTTAATATAATTTAAAAGTTCTATGCCACCCATTTTGGGCATACTAATATCCGCAATAATAATATCAGGATTATATTCATTAAGTCTATGTAATGCATCAATACCATTATTTGCAATATAACCAACTTCAAACCCCAACTGATTCCAATTTATTTGAGTTGTTAGCCATTCACAGATTAACGGGTCATCATCAACAATCATGACGCTAAACAATGCAAGATCCTCCCTTTTGTTACGTTAAAATAGCTGCAGTATTTTGCTTGTATAATTATAATCCACGCAATAGAATAATATTGCTAAAAACTTAGAAATGCTCAAAAAATACAGATCAAATTAAATATAATCAACAGGACACTCCTGCACAAATGTTACAAAAGTACAAAAATAATATTTATAAAATAATATTAATACTATATTAAATTATTGTCAAATGATTTGTTAACGGGGATAGACGTATAAGTCTATCCCCGTTAACAATTTAAGAAATTTCGGCTTTTATTTATTTCACTTTTTCTTTCTTATGCATTTATAAGACTGTCAATGGTTTTCTGATCAAAACCAACAATTATATTTCCGTCTATATCCAGCACCGGTACACCTCTTTGACCTGATTTTTGGACCATCTCTGCCGCCGCATTCCTGTCTTTTGACACATCTAAATCATCAAACGATACATTCTTCGATGTCAGATATCGCTTTGCAATGGTACACCATGGGCATGTAGGTGTTGAGTATACTTTTACAGTCATAAAAATCATCTCCTGATAATTCAAAATCTATTACATTATTAATATACCCCGTATGGGTATACGATAAACATAAAAAATAAATTTTCCAAACAAAAAAAGAGGTCATTTACCTCTTTTTTTATGTTATAAATTTTTAATTGACTATTTTTTTGTCAGTAATACAAGAATGCAGTGGTTTCATAACACTTTCACTTGTATATGAAGAGTATGCAGAAAGCACTTTCTTTTCTGCTTCTGTCAACTTAATCGTTTTTCTTGGTTGCATTACCTTTTCCATTTAGTATTGCCCCCTTTTCATATTATAAATTAATTATACAATGTTCTATGGGCAAAACATATAGTGCATAAGTCCATTTCTTCTAGTACCATATCAGCATTTGTTAATGGAGACCTGCACCTATTTAACAGTTTTTTTCCCGGCTGTTGACTTGGTTGTAGTCTTCTTTGCCGCTGAAGTCTTGGTTTCTGATGCTTTTGATGCTACAGCCTTTGCTGTCGTCTTCGCTCTTGTAGTTTTTGTTTTTTCTTCGTCCTTTTCTTTTGCCGGATCTGCCTTTACTGCGGTAGCTTTAACTCTTGAAGCAGTTTTCTTTTCACCGGAAGTACTTGCAGATTTTGATGCTTTTTTAGAAACATCAAAAGAATAATTCTGCAGTGAATTATTATCCCAGTTATCTACGCTATCCTTAAAGGCTACGTTTAGCTTGTCCGACAAATTAACTTTAATAGTTGTCCTAAATACATCATTATCCTTTTCCATAGGGATAAACTCTTTGTTTTCCCAGTTGTCACCGTAACCAATATGAGCATATACAGAGTCTGCACCATTTTGAGCAAGCAAACCTTTATATAGCAAGGTTACTTCATCGCCGACACTGATTGTAGCTTTTGAGAGTTCAACACCATTTTCTTCGTACAGTTGCTTAGTTTTTGCCAAAACAATCACCTCTTCGATTAGATTTTAGTAATTTCATTTTTCACAAAAAGCCTTTAATAATTAAGTTATAATATGCCATCTTTACAAATCAAAAGCTAATTAAATTTGGTAAAGTGTTCTTTAAATATTAGTCGGATAATTTTACAAACAGATTAATATTAAATTTAAAATTTTACAAAAAATATTTACTAAAGTACAAATAATTCGTAGTTTTTCCTGTAAATTTGCCATAATAAGATACTTCTTATAATTATACCCAAAATCATTTTATTAAAAAAAACAATAATAGTCAACCGATTTACATAAAAGAAAAACTAGCTATATTTAATATATGTATATTCCTACCGATTATTCAAAAAGAGAGAGAAGAATGTAGAAATATTAGTTTTTCCAATGTTGGGTGTATACCCAATAACTTTTTCAACTCTTTATATTCTTCAAGTTTCGCTGAGTTGGGCTGATGAACTTTAATTGCCCTTATCATAAGATTTTTTGGTGTCTCAATTGGAGAAATATACTCCACCACAGAAACTTTAAAGCCCATTGCTTCAAGCAACAAAGCCCGCACTCCGTCAGTAATTATATCTGCCATTCTTGCCTTAAGGATTCCATGCTTTATTATCTGTTCAAAAGGTGGATATGAATACTGACTTAATATTTCCTGCTGGCAACACGGCACAACGACTATTGATTTGACATTATTATTTACCGCCAGAGCTATTGCCTGATCGGTAGCTGTATTACAAGCATGCAGACTTATAACCATATGTACATCTCTTTGAGCCTTGTAATTACTTATATCCGTAACTTTAAACTCCATATTGTTATATCCAAGGTTATCGGCAATTTTTTTTGAAGCTTCAATAACTGTCGATGAATTATCCAAACCTATAAAATAACATGGTTTCTTTAATACTTCCTTAATGTAATAGTTTAAGACAAAAGTCAGATATGACTTTCCGCAACCACAGTCCAAAATCGTTATTGATTCATGCTCTTTAAGCAAGTCCTTTAGCAGGTCATCAATCAGTTCAACAAAGCGGTCTATCTGGTTATATTTTCGGATCATATCGTTTTTTATCTTTCCGTTAGCAGCTAAAATGCCGATCTCTCTTAATAAATCATCCGCCTGTCCTACTTTTATATAATAGTCCCTGTCTGATATCTGTGGCATATCACTGTGATTGCCTAATACTTCCTCAACCTTATTCTCTTTGGTTTTCATCCTTACATTTTTATCATCTGCTTCAATAAAAATAGTGGTGCCTCTTTCTTCATATGTAAGCACCAGACTGTCATAATTCTGGGCAAGTTTTGATAACCTCAGAGCCAGCCAGCTTCTTTCAATTATTTCTGAATTCCCGCTGTAACTAACCTTCAATTTATTACCTTGAAAAACTACACTGCCTGGAAATTCTTTAGTTCCCGACTTGAAAATCAGATCTATTTTTTTAAAGTAATCACTGTTTTCTTCTATACGGCTTTCAAGCCCTGTTAAAAACAAAGTAAGTTTATTTAAGCTCTGTTTGTTCATACTTTACCACCCTGATAAATTAGTTTAAATTACTATCGTCGTCTGTCCTTACTGCATTTATAAGATTTGCAAGCTCATTTTCCGTTAGCTCACGGCATTCACCCAGTGCAAGAGCTTCGTCCAGTACTAGATTACCCATGGTAACCCTTTTTAAGTACTTAACTTTTTTCCCAACAGCTTCAAACATTCTTTTAACCTGATGAAACTTGCCTTCATAAATCACCACTTCAACACTTGAAATTTCATCCTGTGAAAGAATGTGCAGCTCAGCCGGAAGAGCTTTATATCCATCTTCTAAAAGTAATCCCTCTTCAAACTTCTTTATATCATCTTCCAAAACTACTCCCTCAATATATGCAAAATATTTTTTAGGAACATGCTTTTTAGGAGATAAGAGCTCGTGTGCAAGCTGTCCGTCATTAGTCATCAAGAGAAGCCCTTCAGTATCTATATCCAGCCTTCCTACGGGAAAAAGTTCAAAACACTTATACTCCTCCGGTAAAATATCTACCACTGTCTCATGTTTATTATCAAAAGTAGCAGATATAACTCCTGCAGGCTTGTTCATCATAACATATATATATTGCCTGTATTTCAGAGTCTGCCCAGATATTTCTATCTTACTCGTCTTTGGATCCACATGCATGCCGCTGTCTTTAATGATCTCGCCATTAACCTTTACATCACCATTTTTTACCAGTAGTTTAATCTCTCTTCGTGTGCCAAACCCAAAGTTAGCTAGTATTTTGTCCACTCTTTGTGTTTCTCTCATGTCTTCCCATCCTTTATAAATAATCACGCAGACCTTCAGGCCGCACTCTTTTAAAAAAACATTTCCCTGAAATCAATTCATTTTTCTCCAGCCCTTTGGATACAGATTCTTAAGCATATCTCCTGTCTGTTTAGCCCAGCCTAAAGTATAACCATCAGCCAGAATTCCAGTATATCCTTTTTGACCTTCAGTTATCAGTGTTTCCCCTTTAAGGTATCTTATTATTTCATTCGAATTTGAAGCAAAATCCTGTACATTTTTCAAGTCACCTCTACCTAGTGATAGAATAAATGAATGTGAAGGTTCAAATCTACCCTTTGCAGCTTCCCCAATATACCTTCCAAATTTTGCAACCTTAACTCCTGAAAGGTCGGGTAGTTTGACAGGTAATGAGTAAAGATTGCTTCCTCTAACAATAAAATGGTCTTCAACCATAATGTTTAAATTTTCCTTCTCAAAGTTTCTAAAACTGTCAAGCACCTCATTGCTGCCCGATACCATAGTTTTGTCAAAGCTCTCAAACACCTTGTAACAGCTATCCTTTTTATGCAGCAAAGCTACAAAATGTCCTTCACCTTTTACCTTGTGCGGCCATAATCTTGCTGCTTTTTTAAGCTCCGGATTATTATCAGACCACTGCGGCCGTCCATCAGCTATCCCAGCGGTTTTAGGCACTTCAACCAATTCATAATCCGGATGCTTGTTCAAAAATGCAGTAATCATTTGTTCATTTTCTTCCGGTGAAAAAGTACAGGTTGAATACACCAAATAGCCCCCTGGCCTTAGCATTTCATCTACACATGCCAAAATGTCACTTTGCATTCCGCAACAAAGGTCACATTTATATTTTCCCCAACTTTTTGCTGCGTCTTCATCCTTTCTGAACATTCCCTCACCGGAACATGGTGCATCAACCAGGATTTTATCAAAAAAGTGTTTAAATTTTTTGGCAAGATTCTGTGGCGAATCATTTGTCACTACTGCATTCGTTACTCCACACAATTCAACATTTTTAACAAGTGCCTTGACCCTGTCGGAATTAATATCATTTGCAACCAACAATCCCTTACCTTTCATACTGGCTGCTATCTGTACAGTTTTACCTCCTGGGGCGGCACAAAGGTCTAAAACCTTATCTCCCGGTTTTGCATCCATTACAGCTCCGGGCAACATGGCACTAGGTTCCTGTATATAATACAGCCCTGCATAATAATAAGGATGCTTCCCAGGATTTTCTCCTTCATTATAATAAAAGCCATCGCTTGTCCAGGGAATTGGCTCAAGCTTAAAGGGCGATATTTTCAAAAATTCTTCTGCACTTATTTTAAGCGTATTAACTCTAAGTCCGTAAAATCTCGCAAGATCATAGGATTTTATAAATTCCTCGTACTCAGAAGCATCTAAAAGATTTTCAATTTTATTTAAAAAATCAACAGGTAATTTCATATTACAGCTCCATTCTCAATATACTATTATAACATAAATTTACCATAGTATTTAACTATTGTAGAGTTTTTAACAACTTTATTTATATTCATTTTCAAGCAAAAGCTTATAAGCATTCTGACATTCGACGCTTGCATTTTTAACGTGTTGTGTGGTAAGTTTTTCTGCTTTGTCCGCATCTCTATCGGATATTGACTCAAAGATGGCCTTATGTTCCTGCAAGACCTTCATTGCTCTTCCCGGAGAGCAAAAAGAAGCATTTCTGGCCCTTCGGACGTTATGATGAAATATGCTTAATACATGCATAAGTGTTCTGCTTTTGCTGGCTTTAAATATAATCTCATGAAATTTTGAATCAAGCTCTAAGAGATGTTCTGTGTCATTTTTCATTGTGTAAAATTCCTCAAGTTCAACAGTTTCTTTGAGTTCCTTGAGTTCCTGCTGATTAATGTTTTCCGCCGCCCATCTGGCTGCAAGACCTTCAATCATCATTCTTATAGTATATATATCTTCAATATCTTTAGCTGAAATCCCCTTAACTGATACACCCCTATTGGGTATGGATTGAACAAGTCCTTCAAGCTCAAGCTGCCTCATAGCTTCTCTTATCGGCGTCCTGCTGACTCCGAGTTCTGTGCACAATCTTGACTCTGTAAGGATTTCTCCTGGTTTATACTCTCCATTTAAAATATCATTTTGTATTTGGTTGAAAACCCTGTTTCTCAGAGAATATAAATTAATTTCATTCTCATTATGTTCAATTCTCGCCATTAAACTCTCCCTCTTCGCAAAGTACAAGTATAATGCAGCGGTCATTGCTATCTTCATTGTAGCTACCGCTGCACTATACTTTCTGACAGAATTTGATCAATTTCTATTAAGAATAGGATGTTTTTTTCGTTACCCCTAAAGGACAAGGTCAAATATTTCCGGAGCCATTTTCTTTATAACTTCTTCGAGTTCGTTGTCACCTATAGCAGTAACACGCCCTTCCTTGTATTGCTCATCTACCCACTCTTTCATCTTCACAACTCTTTCATCTTTCTTATCAATCCTTTTGCTGCCATCGAGCCCAAAATAACTGTTTATCCAATGTGCTATACCAGCTAAGCCTGATGTCTGATTGATTGCAACTCCTACCGGTCTGTTGAGAAGCTTGGCAGTATCGAATATATTATATATTTCTTCGTTTTTTAGAAGTCCATCCGCATGTATACCTGCTTGTGTGACATTAAAGTTTCTTCCTACAAAAGGTGTCCTTGAAGGTATATGATAACCAATTTCCTTTTCATAGTATTCTGCAATTTCTGTGATAATAGTTGTATCCATACCGTCAGTTGTGCCTTTGAGCTGGGCATACTCGATTACCATGGCTTCTAGCGGTGTGTTTCCAGTTCTTTCTCCAATTCCGAGCAGCGAACAATTTACACTAGACGCTCCATAAAGCCATGCAGCCGCTGAGTTGCTTACTGCCTTATAAAAGTCATTATGACCATGCCATTCAATAAGTTCACTTGGAAAACCGGCGTGATGCCTGAGCCCATATATAATTCCAGGCACACTTCTAGGTAATGCAGCTCCAGGATAGGCCACTCCATATCCTAAAGTATCACATGCCCTTATTTTAATTGGTATTCCACTTTGCTCTGAAAGTTTTCTTAGTTCAAGAGCAAAAGGCACCACAAAACCATAAAAATCCGCTCTGGTAATATCTTCAAAATGGCATCTAGGCTTAATACCCACTTCAATAGCACTCTTTATTATGCCCATATAGTGATCTAATGCCTGTTTTCTTGTCATATTAAGCTTCTTGAATATATGATAATCGGAGCAGCTGACTAAAATTCCACTCTCCTTCATTCCCATATCCTTGGCAAGCTGGAAATCATTTTTTGTAGCCCTTATCCAGCTAGTAACTTCAGGGTATTTGTAACCTCTCTCCTGGCACTTGTAAACAGCCTCTTTATCCCGGTCACTATATAGGAAGAATTCACATTGCTTTATTATTCCTTTAGGTCCGCTAAGCCTATGCAAGAGATCAAACAAGTGAAGTACCTGATCAACTGTATAAGGTGCCCTGGATTGCTGTCCATCCCTGAAGGTTGTATCAGTTATCCATATTTCATCTGCCGGAAACATAGGAACTCTCCTATGATTAAAAGCACATTTGGGTACTTCGTCATAATTGAAAATTTCCCTGTAGAGATTAGGTTCGGCAACATCCTGAAGTGAATACCTGTACTGTGTTTGTTCTAATGTATTGGTTTTCTTATTGAACTCTATCATTTTAAAACCCCCTTGATATAAATGCACTTAAAGAATTGTATATATGTATTAGCGTACATAAGTATTTAAGTATAATTGTATACAATCATACAATCAATGTCAATAATAATAAATATGCAATACCTTTATTTTGTAAAAAGGATTTTGCGTATTTATGTAGAATAATAATAGTAATATAGATGAAAAACTTTAAACCTAAAATTAAAGGACATTTTTCATCTAAATTAGATAACGTTCAGGTGCTCTGTAGATTTAACTTAATTGTACGTTATCTATACATGCATATCTTTGGCCAGTGACCAATTCTCATAATCTATACTGGAGGTAAGAATATGAAAAAATTCATTAGTAAGATTTTATCCGCACTTAAATCTCATGAAATTTTTGTATTTCCATTTCTTGTAGCACTAATTTTTGCTGTTATTACCAAGGTTGTAACCGGTAATTGGATTTCTTCTTTACTTCTGATTGTGTCTTCATTTGTAGTTTGTTTCACTTATTTTCTACTTATAAACAAGAATGTCAAAAAAAGTTACAAATCCTTCGAAAACGATATTAATTTAATTAAACAAGGTGACTTTTCCCACCTTGTTGATTGTTCGAAGAACAATGTTCTAAAAAGTGTTGCCCAAGGTGTTAATGATGTTCTTTCAGAAATAAAAAATTTGATCTCAAACTTCCACTCACTTTCAAGTTCAATCCTGGAATCTTCAAAGTCCGTATCTGCCACAGCACAACAAGCATCAACTGCAATGGGAGACATATCAAAGACTATGGATGATATTGCAAAAGGAGCTTCAGACCAGGCTCAACAAGCACAACATGGGGTTGAAATGGTGGATAATTTAAGTGAACAAATTGATTTTGTTTATGAAAGTTATACCAGAATAACCGAAGAAACGAAGAAGATAAACGATCTGAATAATGTTGGTCTCGACTCTGTAAGTATTTTGCGTAATAAATCAAAGGAAAACTATGATACCGCCGAAAAAATATTTGCAGTTATTGAAAAGTTGACTGATACAACTAAGGACATAGGTCTCTTTGTTGAATCCATCGAAAGTATAGCTGAACAAACAAACCTTCTTGCTTTAAATGCCGCTATTGAAGCTGCGAGAGCCGGTGAAGCCGGAAGAGGTTTTGCCGTTGTTGCAGAAGAAGTAAGGAAGCTTGCTGACCAGAGCCGTAAATCAACTGAAGAAATCAACCTGCTGATGCAAAGTATTCAGGAAGAATCTCAGCTGGCAATCCAATCGATGGAATTAATGAAAAAAATGTCCCAGGATCAAAATGTGGCTGTTAACAAAACAGACAGTGCTTTTAACGATATTGCCAATGCCATAACATATATAGTTGGAAAAATCAATGAAGTTAATCAGGCTGTTTCAAAAATGCAGAATGACAAGTTACAGGTTACTTCAGCAATAGAGAATATTTCCTCAGTATCTGAGGAAACTGCTGCTGCCAGCCAAGAAGTTGCTGCTACTACAGAGCACGAACTTATTGCAATTTCCGAAATGACAAAATCGGTAAACAACCTTGATGAACTTGTTCGCGAGCTCGACAACAAACTAAGCAAGTACCTTCTTGAAAACCAATAGTACTATGAAATATTATTTTGCAACATAAAAAATGTAAATCAGTTTTATTAAAACATCAAATTAAAAGTGAGCTGTATACCAGCTCACTTTTTTAAATCTCATAAGTGTTCAGCAGCACAGTTGTTTCTGCATTTTGAAAACTCTCCCTGGCCTCAGCAAGGTGAGCTTTCACATCATCTTCAGGCCAAAAATGAGTAAGCAGGAGCCTTCCTGCATTGGCTTTTTGAGCAACAATACCACACTCCCTTGCCGTAAGATGCGGAACATTATCGCTTGTCTTGTCTTTAGAAAGCAAACCTGCATCAAGCATTATCAGATCGGCACTTTGGGAAAACTCTATAATCCCTTCGTTCCAGGAAGTATCTCCTGAATACACAAACCTCTTGCCTTTAGAACTTGCCGACAAAGCATAGCATTTCACAGGATGCACCATCTCCCTAAATTCCAGCTTCATCTCACCAAAGTTTAAGACAAGCTCAGCAGTTATAGGCTTTAAATTATAAACACCAGCAATATTAAGCCTGCTGAATTCCTCTTGGGGTTCAGAAGGTGCATATACATCTATAGGCTTAATTGCATGCCCTCTGTTCATCTTTATCTGCACTGCATACCTAAGAACCATCATATCGGACATATGGTCGCTGTGCAAATGTGTCAAAATAATAGCATCCAATTCTTCTATTCTCACAAACTTCTGCATATTAGACAGAACACCGTTACCGCAATCAATTAAAATCCTTTTATCACCTTCGGTTAAAAGATATCCTGAGCAAGCTCCTCCTGCTGAAGGAAAAGGTCCGTTATTTCCAAGTACAGTGATTCTCATACCTGTCACCTCTTCTTCTATTTTGATAAATTTTTAAGTCCCATATATACTATTATTCTAAAAAGTTTGTTTTTTTTAACAAACTTTTTAGAATATCTAGTTCATCTGTTTATCGCACCCGGAAGCTACTCTTTGCTTGCTGCTTCCGCTGCTATACGTTTTACGGCTCTTATTTTCAATAGTTGCGTAGTTATTGCATATCCTGCAACTATACTCACTACACCCTGGACTACGTTTGTTGGAAGCTCTGTAAGAGCTTGGGCAAGACCGTATTCAGAGCTTACAACACTTAAAATATATGTTTCTGCCAAAAAATAGCCCATCACCATAAAAGTACAACCAGCAACTATAGCAATTATTCTTGTTACACCTTCTCTTATCTTTAACCTACTCCCGAGACTATGTATTATATACCCCGTTAAAAAGCCTTCCAGACCTTTCACAAGGAAAGTTACCGGTGCAAAAAAAGCGAAGCCCACAAAAATATCTGCAAGTGCCGACCCAAATGCCCCTGCAATAAAACCGCTATATTTCCCCAATATTACCGCTGCAATAATTATAGCAACATCCCCAAGGTTAAAATATCCTACAGGTCCTGGTATTTTTGTAAAATAAGTAACTAAAAATACCAAAGCTATCATCAAACCATTTAAAACTATCCGCTTTATTTTGCTATTGCCATTTCTTACAGAACCAAGCACGTAAATTCCTCCCTAAAACTTCAATGCATATAATTATTATTGGTATTTTAACGACAGATATGATATTTGTCAAGAAAATTTTAGCTACTAGGTGCAGTTAATAATTGTAAAGAAAAATATACACCCCTAACCATTAAGCATTGTAAGCACACTGTATCCGTCTTTGATCTCAACTCTTGTGATGCTGGCATTTCCAACCCTGAAACGCCATGAGTTTTCTATACCTATCTCTAAAAGATATGCGAGAATAAATCTTATTGTTCCAAGGTGAGTGACAATCAGTAATGAACCTTCTATGCCTGACTTCAAAACTTCCTTAATAAAAGAGGCCGACCTGTCATAAGCTTCCTCAGCACTTTCCCCGTCCCTTATACTGTATTTAATCCAATCATTCACCCACTCGCTATACTCGGAGGGATACTTATTTGTAATATCCTTGTGGGTAAGATCATCCCATATCCCAAAATTTCTTTCCTTTAGTCCTTCAGAGTATTTAATGTCAAGCTTATGGTTTTCGTTGATTATTTTTGCCGTTTCCATCGTACGTTTAAGGGGGCTCGAAAATATACCATCAACCTTAGTATCTTTGAGCCTGTCCTTAAGAAGATGTACCTGCCGTATTCCATTTTCATTAAGCTCCGCATCAGTCCACCCAAGATACGTTTGTCTTATATTACCATCGGTTTCTCCATGTCTTACAAAAATCAGTTCCAGCACTCAAATCTCCCCCAAAATGTAATACAATAGTAAAAAAATTGTTTGATTCAATTCACATACGGCACCAAGTATATCTCCTGTAGCACCGTTAATTTTTTTAGTAAAAATTTTTGTAACCAGCACAGCTGTTATCATCATTACAACGGCCATTACCAGGCCTTTTAATCCAAGTATGGCGAAAAATATTCCAATCGCCAGAATTCCTCCTAAGAACATTTCCTTTTTTCCGCAGCAGTCTATAAAGCTTTTCCCCAATCCTTCGGTTTTTCTTGCATAAACAGATATACCGGCTCCAAACAGCGAGCCAATCCTCCCTGCTACAGGGAAAAGCACCAGAGCCCTCATCATGGTCACATTTGCATCCAATCCGCTTATCAGAGCATAATTTAATATAATAATGCTTATCAGAGCCAGCACAGCATTAGTTCCAACTCTGCTGTCCCTCATTATTTCAAGGATCCTCTCCTTTGGCCTGTTGGAAAACAAACCGTCAAAGGTGTCCCCCAACCCATCCAAATGAAGTCCTCCGGTCAATACTATATATACAACAATCAGGAACGCTGTGGAAATATTCACTGGTAATAAAAAACTTAAAACCTTATAGAAAAGACAGATTATAAGTCCGAGGATCAAACCGATAAATGGAGCCAATACCAATCCTTCACCGTAATCTTTTTCATCACAATCAATATTTATGGGAATAGGTATTGAGGTAAAGAATTGAAGCATAATAATGAATCTTTTTAAAATTATCACTTTTTCTCTCCTGTGTGGGGGTATTTATTTTCCGTGCACCTTTAAAATATGCACCCCTCCTGTGTTTTTACCTTTGCATGTTAAAGCACTCCAATGCATAACCATTTTCGTGATTTATATTCATAAAACCTTCAGTTTATTTGATTTTTACCGGTATTCCCGATACACATAAATACACTTCATCGGCAGCTGTTGCAAGAATTTGATTCACCCTGCCTGCGATATCCCTGAACACCCTTGATAACCTGTTTTCCGGGACAATTCCCATGCCCAACTCATTTGTTACCATAATAAAAACTGCATCCTTTTTCTCAGCAGTTTTTAAGACCTTCTTAATCTGTAGCTTTACAGCATCCTCAATATCATCTATTTCCTTTTCCGAGGCTTTATCCCAATCCATTTGAGTTTCCATCATAATATTGGATATCATTATTGTGACACAGTCAAGCAAAAAAACAACACTTTCATTTTTCTCATTTTCAAGTCGTACATCGATATCTTTATAGGCCTCAACAGTATTCCATTCCTTTGGTCTCTGAGCCACATGTTTTTTGATACGTGCCTTCATTTCTTCATCGAAAGGTATGGAGGTAGCTATATACACCACATCGCATTTGCTATCTTTAGCAAGCCTTTCTGCATAAGAACTTTTACCGCTTCTTGCACCACCGGTTACAACAATCAACCGTCCCATTAGTATATAACCCCTTTTTTATCTTAAATAAACTGCAAAACAGCATAAATGAGTAAATAAACCACGCCAAAACCGATTAAACCTATAATAGCAGCCGCATACATCATGTTAATTGTATCGGATATATCCCTCATCTCTGCCCCTCTTTTATCATCTCCAATAATTGGTTTTTCCACAATATTTCCAAAATACAAACCTGCCCCTCCGAGCCTGATTCCAAGTGCACCTGCAACAGCTGCTTCCGGATAACCGGAATTGGGACTGGTATGTTTTCTTTTATCTCTCTTCATTATTTCCATACTGGCGGAAGCATCCTTTCTCATAACGAAAGCACCTGCAACAAACAGGAGGCCGGTAATCCTGGCCGGAAAATAATTTACAATATCATTAACTTTTAAGAAGGCCCTTCTGAAACGCTTATATTGTTCATTTTTATATTCTTCCATTTTGCTAAGTGTATTGACTGTTTTATACAGATACACCAGCGGAGCACCTACTCCAAATATTGATCCCAAAACAGCATAAAAGATTGGTGAAATAACCAGTTCAGATGTATTTTCAGCTGTTATTTCAACAGTACCCCTTATTATATCCTGTTCATCAAGGTGTTCTACCTTTCTTCCCACAATTGCTGCAAGAATATTCCCGGCTCTGAACACATCCCTGTCTTTAATGGCATCAAGAACTTCAATACTTTCTGCTGCAAGTGACTTTGCCGAAAAAGCCGAATAAATAAAATATATACTTATTACATGGTATGCAACAGGGTGTATCCAACAGGCAGCCAGAGTAACTCCCAATACAATTACAGTAACCAGCACACACATAATAATTGTAAAATATATACCTGCTATTTTTTCATTTCTATTGCTCCTAACTCCACTATGTACAAAATCATCACCCATAGCCTTTATCTTTTTACTAGAAACCGAACCGAAAACTTTCCTGAAAGCCTTCTCAAAAATTCGTGCCAACCATTTGATAAATTTTACAGGATGAGGCATCCACTTAGGATTTCCTATAAATACATCAATCATAAAGGCAATAAAAACGTCTAGCAGCAGGTATAAGTTCATTTCGACGTCCTCCCTCTTATTATACAATTATTTCAAATCATTAATTTCCATTAAAGCTTGTAAAATTTGAAGTGTGTAAAAAACTTAAGCAACCACCCTAAAACTAAGAAAATCTTTTTCGCTTTTGAACTTCTCTCTTCTTATATTTATTATATCGATTTTCCACTAAATTAATTATATATATTTTTGAGTATTTCCGCAAGGTGCGGTTTACTTTCTATAATAAACTATTAATTTTCTATACTCTAAAAGTAGTGTTTCTTAACTTTTAGTTAAAAAACACTACTTTTTTCATAAAAGCATTCTTTAATAATTCGTCCTCACGTACCTAATTAAAAAACTCATCGTACAAAGCTCTCACAGCCTTAATATTATCAACTGCCTTGATACCAAACATCATGCTAACCTCTGAAGAGCCTTGGTTAATCATCTCAATATTTACACCGGCTTTAGCAAGTGCATTTGTTGCCCTGGCTGAAACACCCACAGTTCTTAACATTCCTTCACCAACTATCATCACCAGAGCCGAACCACGTTCAATAGTTATATCGTCTACATTTAGTTCATCTTTAACACGTTTGACCAATCTTTCTTCCTCAACCTTATCAAGCTGTTTTTCCTCAACAATAATTGAAATATTATCAATTCCTGAAGGAGTATGCTCATACGACAAACCTTCATTTTCAAGAATATTTAATAGCTTTCTTCCAAAGCCTACTTCCCTGTTCATCATATACTTACTTACATATATTGTACAAAATCCTGTATCACTGGCTATTCCCACCACATGATTATCCTTTATTTCACGATTGGGTGCAATTAAAGTTCCCGGTGCCTGGGGATTGTTTGTATTTTTAATGCAAACCGGAATTCCCATTCTATATACAGGTTCAAGTGTTTCTTCATGTAGCACCGAAAACCCTGCATAAGAAAGTTCTCTCATTTCTCTGTATGTAAAAACAGGTATCGGTTTCGGATTTTCAACAATATTAGGATTTGCAGCAAATACCGAATCAACATCGGTGAAATTCTCATACAAATCAGCTTTTATAGCTGCTGCAAGTATTGAACCAGTTATATCGGAACCACCACGCGGGAAGGTTACCACATCGCCGCTCTTTGAATATCCGAAGAATCCTGGGAATATCATTATTCCTGACTTATCCCTTAGTTTTTTGAGATTTTCATAAGATTCAGGAAGCACACGGGCATTTCCGAATTCATCGCTAAGCAAAAGTCCTGCATCTTTAGGATTAACATATTCAGCTTCAATCCCCACGCTTTTAAGATAGGCAGCTACAACCTTAGCACTATTATCTTCACCAGCTGCTTTAAGAGTATCCATGAATCTGCCTTCATTAGTCCTGTCCATATTTACACGATTACGCAGATCTTCTGCTATAACCCTTGCAATGTCCTCAGAAAGGTTAAGCTCCTTTGCAATTTCTTTATATCTTTCAATAACAGCATTAAGCTCTGCTTCTGCATTTCCCTCTTTAATGCACTTTTGTGCAAGTGCTATCAAAAGATCTGTTACCTTTATATCATCCTTAAAGCGTTTACCCGGAGCTGATACAACTACTAAACGCCTGTCAGGATCTGAAGTTACAATTTCACATACTTTTTTAATCTGATCTGCATTTGCAAGGGATGTTCCGCCAAATTTTGCTACTTTCATAATTACTACCTCCAATATATATTCTTAATATATTTTATTCGTCCAGAATTCTTATGGTGTTTGCAATTTCTACAATGGAATTCGATTTTCCAAGTGCTTCAAACTTCTCAGAATGCTCTCTTTCTGATAGATTACCTGTAACAAAAGCAAGTTCATTTTTATCCTGAACTTTTAAAGGCTTGAGCCATTCCACGTTATCGTACATGGAATTTACAAGCTCCTTTGCAGCTTCTTCACTACCAACTTTCAACCTAATCAGGTATTTTGTCCTCAATTCCATTATATTTACCACATTGCTACTTTCAGCGACTTTCCAATCGTAACCTCCACAGCTTCCCCAATGCTTGACTATCTCAATAACATCAGCTACCACGGCACTTGCCGTAGGAAGTTTACCGGCTCCTCGTCCATAAAACATAGCTTCTCCTACTGCATCCCCTTTTACTACAATAGCATTAAAAACATCTTCTACATTGCATAGCGGGTTATCCTTTCCAACTATTGCAGGACTAACACGGGCAGCAATCCTGTCACCAATTTTTTCACTCATTGCGATAAGCTTAATTGAAGAGTTTAAACTTTCTGCATATTTCATATCGGTAAGTGTCACTTTTGTAATTCCCTCAGTATATATTTCTTTGTAGTCTACAAACTCATTGTAGGCAATAGATGAAAGAATAGCAATTTTTCTGCAGGCATCGTGACCTTCTATATCAGCTGTAGGATTACCCTCGGCGTATCCATTTTTTTGTGCTTCTTTGAGTGCCACTTCAAAGTCCTTGCCTTCTCTTTTCATCTGACTTAGGATATAGTTTGTCGTACCGTTCAAAATGCCTACAATACTATATATTTCATTTGCAGCCAGGCAACGGTTTAACGGCCTTATTATAGGAATCCCGCCCCCAACACTAGCTTCAAAAAGATAATTTATATTATTCTTCTTAGCAAGCTTTAAGAGTTCCGGTCCGTGTGTTGCAACCAGTTCCTTGTTTGAAGTCACCACATGTTTTCCAGCCTCTAGAGCGTTTTTGGTATAATCATATGCTATTTTAGCCCCACCAATGGTCTCTATAACGATACTGATGGATTCATCTCCAAAAACACCCTGTGGATTTTTTGTAAGAAGCTCTTTATCAGGACATGAATCATCAAAATCCCTGATATCCAATACCTTCTTAACTTTTATTTCCTTACCGGCCTTTTTAGATATGCTGGCACTATTCTTCTTAATGATCTCAACAACTCCTGAACCAACAACTCCATAACCTATAACGGCAACATTAATCATAAAGCAATCCTCCTCTACTCTCTTGCAAGTATTTCATGTCTTCTGACACCATCAATCCTGCTTATTTCGTCCATTAAAACATTTATATCACTAGTCATACTGTCAGTCTCTATCGAGATAGTTACATCAGCCAGCCCATTTATAGGAATGTTCTGATTTATTGTCAGAATATTTGCCTTGGATTCTGCAACTTTATTAATAATACTGGACAATATGCCTGAAAAATCCTCTACTACGAAAAAGAGTGTAATAACTCTTCCCCTTAATGTTTCATAAAACGGAAACACGTAATCTCTATACTTATAAAATGCACTTCGGCTTATTCCCACTTCCTTTACTGCATCATTAACGTTCTTTGTTGCTCCTACGGAGAGCAGCTTTTTTACTTCAATAACTTTGATGAATACTTCCGGAAGCACCGAAGTATCAACTAAATAATATTTTGAGGCGTTTCTCATACCTTTATCCATGTCCACCATCCACGCACATTTGTGTTTCTACTGTGTAATATTAACATAAATACGCTATTTATTCAATACTTTTTTATTTGTCCTTGTAAAATATTTATCGCGTTCAATACAAAAGGGTCTGTCGCACTAAATTTCTTAGTGCAACAGACCCTTGAGTATCTTTCAGTAGCATTGTAGAAACTGAAAGAAAATGTAATCAAAAAGTTTAAGTAAGATTAGTAATACTCTATAATATAATAGTACAAGTCCTATTACAGTGGTTACTCCGCCTTCTACAGAAGTTTCCTTTTTTATTTCCACTCTGTTTAAATCGTCGTAGGTTCTTTCTGTAGTTATTGTGCTTACAACTGTCCCCGAAACTTTCTTTTCCAATACAACCTTCCCATTATATCATATATGCATACAATTCTATTGTTTCTGCCATCTATTTTTTCGCGAGCACTGGTTTACTGCTTACCGTCAGTCTTTTATTACATTATATGTTACATTTTCAAGCTAATACATAAAGAAACTGGCTACCATTTTATTGTTTTTTGTAGTAACCGGGTAAGGAAAGACAGTCACCGTGTAGACAACTGCCTGTAGTTTCCTACAAACAAGCAATTATTACTAGGGATGAAAGCAATATTTTGTATAGGTTTTTTTACCTAGAATCAAAATACTGCTATCATTAAGCAAACTCTAATTATAAATCAACAACTATTTGCAGGATAAGTAGTTATTATTAGCGTTACTTTTTATGTAACATTTTTACATATGAACATAAAGAAACCCAGCAACCATGTTTGTGGCTACCGGGCATTTTGTTGTTTTGTGTTTAGTACCTTTCAAGAAACTCCTTTGGTGTCAGTATCTCAGGACGCTCAATTTCTACATCTTTAAAATCCTTGTCACCTGTAATTAGAATGTCAACATCAGCTAATATGGCTGTGTGTAAAACCATATAATCCTTGTCATCCCGAATTTCAAATAATGGAACCCCATCATAATCTTCTGGCGAATATTCCAACTCATATGACAATGCTGTCAGGAAGTTCTCTATTGCTTTGACTTTGCTTGGAAATTTCCTTTCAATAACCGATTTCAACTCTTCAACAACATACGTTGAAAGTACCAAGGTATAGTCCTCTGCTACCTTCTCTATTAACCGACTTAAGCTTTCACTACGGAATAGTATTGCCGAAATGAGAACATTTGTATCAAGCATAATTCTCATGGCTGTTTCTCCAATTTCTCTTTTCTAAATTGCTTTACCAAATCTACAACATCCTCTTCGGTTTCTAGACCCACTCGTTCAGCCTCTCCCTTAAAAGCATCTTGAACCTCACGTAGTGCAATTTTGGTCGAGTTTTCCATAACCACACGACCATTTTCCTCTATGAAAACAACCTTGTCTCCGTCCTTTAAATTAAGCCTTTTTCTAATGTGAATCGGTATTGTTATCTGCCCTTTGGCAGTGATTTTTGCAAGTTCCATATAATCCGAACTCCTTTCCGCACATTCCATGAATTCCTTACTTTTATTATATGCCAAACTCTATTTTTTATCAATCAAAATAATCAGTAAACAAAAAAAGAAAGACGGTCATCGTGTAGACAACCGCCATCTCAATTACTCGTTTTGAATAATTAGTTTGATAACATGTAACTTACTCAAGCATTTCTTATCATATGCCATGAAAAGAAATATGCCAGAGTATAGAGCAAGAGAAATATTATGTTTATAGCCAAATTAAGAGCCTTATATCCTTTATTTACTTTTATTGTTAGAATACCGCTAACTAGTGCAGGAACAAATGAATATATTAAGTAATTACCCATGACAGCTCCTAATGTGTTTTGAGTTGCTTTTGAATTTACAAAAAATCATTGCAAATATTGTAATAATGATTACCCAATTTGCACACCCTACTATAATTGCTAAATTACTAATCTCTAATTTTTTCATTTTCACTACCCTTTCCTATATATTCTGAATAAAACTATCTTCAGTTTTGTTTGTTATGGTTCATTCATATGAAATGCAGCCTTATCAGGGTCATAAAGCTTCCACTTTTTATCTGGATGGTTAGCAATATATTGTTTCATTGCATCTAGAGATGATGGGCACCTATTAAGTTTGAGACGGAAAAAATGCATCTTCTTAAAGTAGTTAGTATCTGTTGTTCCAATTTTCTTAACATAAGATTCAACCAATTGGTTAAATGCAATAGCATTCGTTGAATCAAAATCATCAAGTTGGCTACCATTTTTGTCAACATCAGATATTATTCGGTCAAATGCAGCTTTTGCACCTTGTGATTGTTCTATATCGTGTATTTGTGAGTTATAGCTTGCACTTCCCAGGACAGGATTGCCCGTCCCCTGATTTGAAACACTTTTCCCATAATCATGTGTATTACCCGAGGTACTGCTTGAGGATTTAGGTTTGGATGTCTGCTTATCATAATCAGTATAAAACTCATCCCAAATTTCCGCTTTTCTTTTAGCCAAATACTCTGGATTTGTTGGACCTTCCAGATTCTTTAAAGCAACTTCTCTCTTTAAGTACAGCCAAGTTGTATCTCCTACTCTTCCCGCATTGCTATCCTTATTTCCACCGGGTAAATATATATTTTTAAATTCATTTACTGCGTTTACTGTGTCTGGGCCATAATAACCTTCCTCCGCTGCGGGAACATCACCTTTACTCAGAAACCCAAGCTTTATTAAGTATTGTTGAAGTTCCCAAGCATCAGGGTCATAACTCTGCTTTTGTCCTTCTACATAACTTAAAACTTTTCCCTGTGTATAATGTCTGGTCGGATCAGTATACATTATGGGCTCATTCCTGCAATAACTATAGAGATTTAAACTCAATGGATCCGATATACTACCTGTGTAGGTATCCATCTCTAAAAATCTTGCTGTTCCCGGGTCATAATGCCTTGCATTTAGATAATACAAACCCGTCACATGCTTTCCATCTGCACCTGTGTATTCAGTCTCACCGTCTTTATCATGTTTGCAGGGTTGGTGGTTATATTTCCGTTGCTGTCATAATACTTTTCATCGGCTAGTATGTAGGTTTCCAAACATAGAATCCACTTTTATTTATATACCCTAGTTGACCTTGATACCAAACTTTTGCCAAACCGTTTTTGAAATCTTCCACAGAATCAAACATTGACATTACAATCAACTCTCCCTTAACATTAACAAAACTCCAATTATCAATTCCATCTCTATTATAATTGACAGCAGCAAGCCCCTCTTTAAAAGCCCTGCCTTCAGAAAAGCTATTTTGTATTACTAAATAACCCAAAGTATTAATATAACCGTATTTTTCTCCAATACGAACCTTTGCAAGTCCCTCACTGAATTGATCAGCCCCATCAAATTTCGCATCAATTGCAACTTTGCCGTTTTTATCAATATATCCATACTTGTCATTAATTCTAAACGAAGCCAAATTATTTTTAAAACTTCCAGCCCCATCATATTTTGGCGGTATTACAATCTTACCATACGTATCAATATATCTACACTTATCATTAATTTTAACTGATTCCAGCCCTTGTGAAAAGTATAGTGGTTCAATGAATTGATGCTCAATTACTTTTTTCCCATTTTCATCAATACACCCCCATTTGCCGAATTTTAATACACTCGCTCGATTCTCTTTAAATATAGTTGCATCATCATATTCAATCATTGTTATAAGATTACCTCTTTCATCAATAAATCCCCATTTACCTATCAACTTTACCATAGCTCTTTTATCAAAAAAGATATCTGCTTCTTCATATTTAGGCTCAACTATGAAATTCCCTTGTTTATTGATATAGCCCCACTTTCCTGCCATTTTTATCGGTGCCAACCCGTCTTTAAATTTCTTCCCTTCCTCATATTTGGGTTTAATTACCATTTCTCCGCCTGTGTCAATATATCCAATTTTGCCATTATGTACAATTAGTGCAAGACCATTTGAAAAATCCTCAGCATACTTATATATTGGCTTTATAATTATATTACCTGACTTATCGATAAAACCATATTTCTTATTTTTTATAATTAAGTATGCATCGCCTGAATATTTACTGTCAGGCTGAGGACTTGTTATATTTTGTGAAAAGAAATTCTGATGTACTAAATATCCCGTAACCAGTATTAATATAAGGAATATACAAATAGTTAAAATGCCTGCTTTCTTTTTCATATCATCAACTCCAAGTTAAATATTTATATACCCAGATAAACACATTATGAAGTGTGTTTATCTGAATTTTTACTTAGAAACCAAATGGATGCTGTTTATGGTATGCATCTATTCCTATTTGGATTGTTTCTGCATCACCGGGATTATCTCCCCAGTCGCCATTTAGTATAGAATTAACAAACTTGTCTCCTGGTGTTTTAAACTCAGAAAACGGATTAAAAGGAGGTAGATTTTTTGAATCAGAAAGATACTGAGCACTTTATTTTTGTCCAATTATCTGCTTTGAAAAAATTATAATATCTTCTTTTTTAATCTCACTATCACTATTAATCTCAAGTTCCTCTGATTTAAATTTACCTGCTAAATACCTTTCAAGAGTTTGTTGCATATCATTATCACCGGCTTCAAAAAAAATTCTCCACAAATCTTTCGTCCCTGTTCATCCCTTTCGTGGCAAGTATTTTTCTATACTCCTAATTGAATTCTGCTTATAAGCAAAAATGCTAATATGTATATAGTCAAATATATTATATTAAGAATATAGTTAATTGCTGGCATTTTTGGAGTTGATGCTTTAGTTAAAACTATGCTTATTAGAGCTGGTATGAATGAATACTTTAAGTACTCTACAAGTAGTTTGTATATAGTTTGCAATTTTGCACTTGGATTACCTAAACTTGCATATATCATAACTAGTGTTGCAAAAACCAAGATCAAGTTTGCGATTCCAATTAACAATGGAATATTTAAATTTGTAATCTTTTTCATATAAGTTCATCCTTTTTCTACTAGTTAAAAGCTATTGCCTGATAAAAGTCTGATAAGGCTATTATTATTTTTAGCTTCTGGATTAGCATTATATTTGATTAGGTTAACAGCAGCCTTCGCAAGTTCTCCTGCCCTTTAAAGCAGATGTAAAGATTCAAGATATGTACTGTTTCATGCAAAGAGTTTAAGCATGCCGAAATTTTGCCATAATTTATTTCGTTGACCGCATTTACCGGCTCTTGTCCACATATTGCCAAGAGAAAACTCATATAAAACCTTTTTGGGACCATAAAACCCTTCCTCCCCTGCGGGGATATCTTCCCTTTTCATATGTACAAGCTTTATCAAGTATTGTTGAAGTTCCCAAGCATCAGGATCATAACTCTGCTTTTGTCCTTCTACATAACTTAAAACTTTTCCCTGTGTATAATGTCCGGTCGGATCAGTATACATTATGGGCTCATTCCTGCAATAGGCATACTGGGCTCTTTTATTTTTTGTAGTTGCATCTAAAAGGGCTGTTACATCTCCATGTCCGTTATAGAAATAGTATACCTGTATACTTAGAATTTAATAACGTTGAATCATAGACCTCCCCAACTCTTCCCATTATATCATATTTGTATACAATTTTATTGTTTCTGACATCTACTTTTTCCTTTAGATTGCCCAAATTATCATAGTTCTGTGACTCTGTATGATTAAGTGAATCCTTTTCTATGTTAAAACACTTCAAATAAAGGCACAACTTGCACGGAGGCAAGTACCTGTCTTCCTCTCAAAAACCTTCTCCAGCCCACTAATTCCAAGCGATATACCGCATGAGTTTGAACGGAGAGTTATACTCTTTTATTACAGAAAAAAGAGCTGTACACTATTTACTTAGTGCAACAGCCCCATTTATCAAAAACTCAATGTATTTTCACTTTTAAAGATTTCTCTTATCAAACTCATTCCTTATAAGTTCGAAATCCTCTAACAGGACCAAAAACTTTTCAATTACCAAAGGATCAAACTGTGTTCCGGAATTTATAATAAGTTGTTTTTTTGCTTCCTCCAGCTGTAGTTTGGATCTGTATTTTCTATCAGAAGTCATAGCATCAAAAGCATCTGCTGCAGAAATTATTCTTGCCAAAAACGGTATCTCCTCACCCTTTAATCCACTTGGATACCCTCTTCCATCAAGCCTTTCATGGTGGTACATAACCAACGGTACTATATCCTTAAACATAGACACTGCCGAAAGTATATTAGCACCTTTTATAGGATGTTTTTTTATTTCCTGATATTCTTTGTCATCAAGCTTTTCAGTCTTAAGTAAAATATCATCAGCTGTCCCAATTTTTCCTATGTCGTGAAATACTCCTCCCGCATTCAGCTTTTCAAGGTCTTCGGGGGGCAAATTAAAAGCTTTCCCGATTTCTACCGCATAATAAGCCACTCTATCGGAGTGACCTCTTGTGTACTCATCCTTTGCATCAACAGCAAGACGTAACACCTGAACAGCATCCATATATCGCTTCTTCAGTTCACTATAGGTTTTATCTAATTCGTCATTTTTAATATTAACAATAGAGTGAAGGAAAACATTGTTTATAGAAGTAGCAGCCTGGTTAGCATAAATTTTAAGAAGCTCCATTCCATCATCCTCATGTTCATACTCTAGATATATCACGCCTTCAGTCCTTAAATACGAATTCTTGCTAATAAGCGGTAGAATTATTCCCTGGCTTACTTTCACCAGACATCCTGATGTTTTTGCGGTTCCTATTGCTTCCAAGGTTTTATAATCCATCATTTTTAAAAGTTTTTCCAAACTCGTGTCATATTTACCAATACCTTTGAAAAAGCTCTTTTTATTTTCCGATATCCCAATAAGATCATCTATAAGAATAAAAGCATTCTCACTTTGTACAAAAGGCAAAATCTCAAATAATATATCTCCTATTATAGCGCTTACTGACTGCAATTGATAAATCTTTGGTACTGAATCCAGAATCCTTTTTAAGCCATCTCTAAACTTCTGAATTGTCATTTTTTGCGAAACCGACTTTATACCTGACTCGATAAGCAAGGACAATTGGTCAAAGTTATCCGACTTTTCGCAGTATGCCTGTATATCAAGTATCTTTATAGTTTCTAAGGGAGGTGCCACATCTTTGTATCCAGTCAAAAGCAAAATATACAGTTCCTTGTTAAATTCACGGATCCGTTCAACAACTTCGTCACCTTGTATGGGCTCCATGAGAAAATCCAGCACAAGAAGGTCATAATGTTCTTTCCTGATTATTTCAATTGCATCAAGAGGATTACTGACACCAATATACCGATATCCCATCCGATTAATGGTCACAGACAGCGAATCCAATATACCCTTGTCATCATCAACAACTATTATTTTATAATCAGATTTCAATTCTGAATTCTTTTTTCTCACACCACAGCCTCCCTTGCACCTTTATGGAACAATCACAGCACCTGTTTATATATCGACAAAATACACAAAAAATATAACAATTAACTTATCATCATTACCAAAAACACGTATTTCGAATAATAATACTCTAATACGGCATACTAGGGATAATGAGAATATTTCATTACATTCGAAACAGAAAGGGAGGAATACTCAATGAAAGCCAATAAATTTATTGTATCAGATCTGGTAGACAACGGTGCAATTCCTGCAATAAAGCAATCAATTCACGCCCATGACGGAATAAATTCAGTAAGGGTTGATATGCAGGCAAGTACAATTACTGTTGATTATGACGAAGCAAGGTATACCGAAAAAAATATTGAGAACTTTATAGCCCAAGCAGGGCTGAATGTAAATAAAGTATTATAGCCGGAGGAAACATATGAGCACAATTCGTCTAGGAATAATCGGAACTGGTATGGCGTTTGAACGCCTCCATTATCCTGCCTTGCAGGAGCTCAGTGACAAATATAATATTGTTGCGTTATGCAACAGAACCCGTAAAGATGCAGAAGATTTCGCAAAAAAGATAAACCTTGATATTGCCAATGTCTATGATGATTATAATGAAATGCTGCTAAGAAATGACCTTGATGCTGTGGATATCCTTGTGCCTATAGAATTGAACTACACTGTGTCAGAGGCAGTTGCAAAATCAGGAAAAAACTTTATTTGCGAGAAACCAATGGCATCAAATATGGAAGATGCCAAAAAATACCTTCAGCTATCAAAAAAGTACAATCTAAAAATAATGATAGCAGAAAACTACAGGTATAACGAGGAAAACAATAAAATCCGGGATATCTTAAACAGTGGAAAAATTGGAGAGCCCATATATTTCATCAGAAATAACATAGCCTGCTTTCCATGTGAGATGACCAAGGATACTTACGCTGCAACAGAGTGGCGACAGCACCCGAAATATTTCGGTGGTGCATTCCTTGATGCTGCACTCCACGATTTAGCAGCTCTGCGACATATGTTTGGTGCAGTTGAATGTGTACAAGCCTTTGGCAAACCTCAAAAAGAAGATTTCAATCCCTATGTGTCGATTAATAGCAATATATTGTTTAAAAACGGTGTAGTCGGCCAGTATACCTATTACCCCTCGGGAATTGAAACACAAAAACCTCCTGTAGGCTTAAGGATCTTTGGAACAAAAGGAGAAATATACCTTGAGGACAAAGCTTCCGGAATCATAAATGTTTCATACCATGATGGACAATCTGAGCAGATAGGTTATACCCCTGAACGTGGCTTCTACAACGAACTGTTGAATTTCTACAATGCCTTAAACCAAACTGAACAGATATCCGTAACCCCAGATATTGAATTCGGAGACGTCAAAATGGTGTTTGACATCCTTGAATCAATCTCCAGAAGGGAAATACGATATGTAGATGTTCCAGCTCCATATACTGAAGCAATCCCTGGTAATTTTGAAAACCAACGCCCAGAGTACTTCCAATAGCTAAAGGGCAGTATAAAAGGACGGTTCTTTCTACCTTCGTCTAACCGTAGTACGAAATAACCGTCCTATTTATGTAAAACATATCTACCACTTTATTCTTTTTAAACTGCTCTCCACTTCGTACCGATTAAACGGCTTAGGTATATAATCTATTGCTCCCTTGTTTATGGCGTTTTCAATAACCTGATCGGATTTGACTGCCGACACCATTATTATTTTACTTTTCGAGCTAACCTCCAATATCTTACTAATTGCTTCAAGTCCATCCATTCCAGGCATAGATACGTCAAGTGTTACAACCTCAGGCTGAATTTCTTTGGCCTTTTTTATTGCTTCGAACCCATCTTCGGCAAATTCGATGTTTTTGTAGCCGATATCCTTCAGGGTATTTCCCAGAAGCACCCGCATAAAAAACGCATCATCCACTACCAGTATCTTTTTTTCCTCCATACCATACACCTCTACTTTCAATACATTGATTTTCTGAGTGTAAGTCTATACAACAACAAAGACAGATACATAAGGCTGTTCCATAATAAACTTATTGCAATGCTTACAAATTAAGTTTTTTAAAAGCTAATCATAATGCATATCGCAGCGGATGCTGCAAAAAGTAGTAAGTTGCGAATTTAAATCTATAGAACTATCTCTTCTCAAAAAGCATATTATATCGCTTATGCTTTAACACTTTCAAGACAAAAGCCATGCTTTTTGAGAAGAGTAGTGTATGTTTATTGTTCTTATATGCTTAGTGATAATTTTTATTTTTACAAAGTTAAATGTTAAGAATCTGCTTTACAACACTTTTCATATCAGTTTTCTCGCACACTCTGTTATGCCTTACAGGTTTTTTATCCAAATTTTTCAAGCCTTCTGGAATTTTCAGACTACACTCCTGTGCCAAATCGTCAAGCAGCTCGAATTCACTTTTACCGTCAGTAGCATCAGAGCCGAAAATTGATTTTGCAACACTCTCGTTAAATTTGAACGGGCTAGCTGTTGAAACAACAACTGTCTTTGTAATATCTCCGGTAGAAATAACATATTTATCATAAACATCTACAGCAACAGCTGTATGAGTATCAATAACATATTTATATTCTTTAAAAATAGCTTCTATGGTTTTCATTGTCTCACTTTCAGTAGAATACCCAGCCCAAAACACATCGGAAATTTTCTTTCTGGTCACAGGATCTATTGAATACTTACCATCAACCTTCAGTTTTTCCATCCACTCATTAACCATGCCTGAATCATGATCAGTAATTTCATAAAGCAGTCTTTCAAGATTGCTCGATATAAGAATATCCATTGATGGAGAAATAGTCTTCTTAAAATCTCTGTTTCTGTCATATACTCCAGTTTCTATAAAATCAGTCAGAACATTATTGTCATTTGAAGCACACACCAGTCTGTTTATCGGTAATCCCATTTCCATTGCATAGTACGCCGCCAGGATATTTCCAAAATTACCTGTAGGAACAACAAAATTGATTTTTTCTCCGGCTTTAATTTCGCCATTCTTCATTAAATCTGCATAAGCAGAAAAGTAATAGACTATCTGAGGAACAAGTCTCCCCCAATTAATTGAATTAGCCGAAGAAAACTTATAATCAGCAGCCTTAAGTTTTTCTGCAAGCTGCAAATCTGTAAATATTTGTTTAACACCGTTCTGAGCATCATCAAAATTACCTTCAACAGCTATTGAGTGTACATTATTACCCTCCTGAGTAACCATTTGATACTTTTGAACTTCACTAACACCTTTGTTGGGAAAGAAAACAATTATTTGGGTCCCATCAACGTCTTTAAAACCTTCTAATGCAGCTTTTCCCGTATCTCCTGATGTAGCAACAAGTATTACAATTTCACTGGCTTCTCCTGTTTTTCTTACTGCCTTAACCAGAAAATGAGGCAAAATTTGAAGTGCCATGTCCTTAAATGCACAAGTTGGACCATGCCATAATTCAAGCACGTGCACATTCTCATTGAGCCTATATATAGGAGCTATACTGCTGTTTCCACCAAACTTTTCGGTTGTATATGCATTATAAACGCAATCAGCTATTTCCTGATCTGTGTAATCTGTCAGGTACTTTTTAAGAATAAATACCGCTCTCTCCTGATAAGTCATTTCAACCATTTTATTTATATCATCGAGGGATATTTCAACCCGATCTTCAGGAACAAACAATCCTCCATCGGATGCCAAACCCCTTTTAATTGCTTCAGCAGATTCTAAAGATTTCAATCCCCCACGCGTACTTTCATAATGCATTTTACTTCCTCCCAATTCAGTATATATCTTGTAAAAATTAACTATATAAAAACTATAATCATATGAATGTTTGCTTAGGTCAACACATCTAAAATCAATTCCTAAAGATGAACTATTACACTTTATAATATAACAAAACACATAAAAAATAAAGCAAAATTTCAAAAGAGGTGCACATTTTAAAAGTACACCATCAAAAATAACTGTGGTATGCTTCAAAGGTCTATCAATACTTTGCTGTCAGCAAATATCTTATTCTGCCGAGTATATTCAATCTCTCCATATTTTGCATGTAAATAAGCTTGTTAAAGGTCGAAACAGCAGCCTTCCTTCCTGAACTATACAAGTAATTCTTATCTTCTTCACACAGATCAAAATCCAAAAAAGAAACTCTTGAAGTATCAATAGAGACAAAAAAGCAATTCCTGCAATTGTATTTCGGAACACCAATATTATGTGTAGCAGTCAAAAGACCTTTAAATACATTAAATGGATTAAATAGTTTAATTTTCTGTTTTCCGCCGTTTAGTTTGCAGGCAATTAAAGGTCTTCTATAATTACAGCTTATGGTCCACAGAGGTAAATTGTCCAATACGCCTCCATCAATTATATAATGCTTCTTTTTCTTTTCGTCAACCTTGGCAATAATCTCCACAGGTTTAAACGCAAAGGGCACACTCGAGCTCATTCTGACAGCCTTTGCCACCTCAAAGCTATCAGGGTTAATACCGTAATAGGCCATATCGTCCGGCAGAACAATAACCTTGCTTCGATTGGCATCAACCGCTGTCATCCTCACTTTATATCCCATTGGATTTGATTTATCCGCAGTACCGCCTCTTAAATCTGCAAAAGTTTTTATCCCCTTGTTTGCCAGCAGTTTATACACCCATTCTTCCAGAAGATCTCCATCAAAAAGACATCCTAACTTACTGTACTTAATTATATTTTTCAGGAAGTTCCCTCTATAAAAATTAAAATCCTTGTCAAAATCCATCATATCGGCGTCCCTTGATGGTATATAATAGTCCATGGTCAGAAATTTATTTATACTTTTATCCTCAAACCGCGTTTTCATACAAAATTCCATATACTCTCCAACCACAGGAACTTTCTTGGCTATCTGCTCTATATTGAATTTACCGAAATCAAACTCGTAAAACTCCTTTTTCAGTTCTTCCGAACCATATCCTGCACCAAAACATGCACCTGCTATAGCACCTGCAGAAACACCTGATATATTCCTGAAACTTATACCTTTCTTCTCGGCCGATTCAAGCATTCCCACATAGGCAATTCCTTTTATTCCACCACCGCCCAGTACAAGATTGGCACTCAAATTCTTATCCATTTTACAAAAATCTCCCCAGATAATATATTCTACAGTATATATATTATCTGGAGAGATTAAATAGAATTTTCAGACAGTTTTATTATTCTGCTGGAAATTTATTGATAATACCAAGCAACTTACTTCTCATCAATGCAAAATCTATTGAGTTAACTTTTCCATCCCCATTTACATCAGCAGCTATCACCCCGGCATCTCCCACTGGGAAGCTTTTTATAATGCCAAGCATGTATTGTCTCATCAATCCGAAATCTATTGAGTTAAACGCCTTGTCCCCGCTCAAATCCCCTATTATCACCTTAGAAGCAGTAGGTGTTGCTGTAGGAGTAGGTTTTGAAGTTGCCGTGGAAGTTGCTATAGGTGTAATATTGTTAACTATAGAATAGAAAGCAGGTTTTGCTTTGTATTCCCCATTAAACAGTAGTGGAGCACCACCAAGCCAACTTGTTGCATCTGTCACACCCCAGAATATTATCGCAGTTATATTCAGACCTTCTTTCTTAAGATCTGCAATTTTAGAAATAAATTGTTGATAACGCGTTGCCTGCCTTTCCAGACCTGATGTACTATTGTCACTATTGTTAATGTCTATCTCTGTTAGCTGAACTTCCAAACCTAATGCATCATACTTCCTTACAGCATTTTCAACCATGCTGAGACTTGGGTAATCCATAGTCCAGTGAGACTGCATGCCCATACCATCTACCAAACCTTTAGTTTTGAGGTTTGTAAGTATATTTACGATAAAATTCAGTTTCCTGTCTTCATATTCGTTATAGTCATTATAGAATAGCTTACAATCTTCGGGAGCATATTTTCTTGCGTATTCAAACGCTTTAACTATAAACTCTTCGCCAACTGTCTGCATCCATAATGAGTTCCCGGAAGTCTTGTTGTTTGAGCCGGGGTTTCTCATTCCTGTTGAAGTATTAGGATCAACCGCCTCATTTACAACATCCCATGCATAAAAGTCTACTGTCGGATACTCTTTTTCAATAAGTTCCATAAGATTTTTTATATAATTTTCAAGCCTTTTAAGCATAACTTCTTTTGAAGCCCATGGTGCAGATTCATCTTGTGAATAGTTTTCTCTAAAGAACCAATCAGGAGTTTGGGCATGCCATACCAATACATGACCTCTTACCGGAAAGTTATTATCTCTTGCAAAATCAAGCTGTGTCTTTGCAGCCCTGAGGCTGACCTGAGGGTTTACCTCATCACCAGGATTTGCTTCCATATAAGCTATGGTAGCGTTGTAGTCTAGTACAGAGTCAGGTTTCAACTCATTTCCAAGCGTCATATTATTATAATGCTTAAGGAAAAGTTCTTTTGCAGGCTTTGGAGCCAGTTCACTCGCCGAGTTGGCACCACCAACTCTGAAGTACCCTGAAAAAACATCCTTTAAGCTTGCAATATTCTTTTCAATTTCAGGCAAAGTTGCAGGCATTGCTGTAAAATCGTCTATGTAAAAATCCAAAAAATCCTGAGTGCTTGGAGATGCTTTCCACTCAGTCTCTACATAGATTTTCACGTCGTTTGCGTCAAGGGGAACTGTAAGCTGTCCTTCTAACAAAGTCCATGTTCCCTTATTTACATCAATCGTCTTAATGTTTGCATATACATCCTCACCATTATTATATTGCAACTGCAAACTGAATCTTTGTCTGCCTGCATATTCATCTCCGACATATTTCAGATAAACCGACAAGGTATATGTTTCTCCTAAGGTTAAAGTATCTGATTTATCAACCTGCGGCCCATTCCAGGTTTGAGTTCGGTTACTCACTTTTAAGCTGTATGCTCCCGAATGAGCTTGTTCTGTGCTAAGTTCAACTGTTTCATCTCCTCTTGGTCCCCAACCGCTTATTCCAGCTTCAAAATCGTCGCTAATCAGGTTTGCGGCAGTTACCTTCGTGTCCCCTGAAAAACTTCCAACAATGCTGCCAGCCAGCATTGCACTGACAGTCAAAAAGGTAATTAACTTTTTCTTTAACATACTTTTCCTCCTAATTTAATAAATTTTTATAAGAAATAAATAAGGTATGACTAAAATCAGGTAGTCATGCTTATTTATTTTCGGTCATATTATAGTTTGACTCTTTATGATGTGGATTCAACACGCTAAGATTTAAATCGTCTAAAAACTACATTAATGCATATTTATTATAAAATTCGGCAAGAAAATTTTTTTAGACGGGCTTTTTTGTTTTTTTATCAAACTTTTTTATAAGAAGTTGTTCAGCTGTTTGCCGCAACGGGGGTGCGTTTAATAAAAAACTTACTTCACTATGTTTCTTCCATATTTTTCTTAACTTAAACAATATACACCTCTCAACGGGTATCAATCTGACGGATAAACAACAGATATTGATTTTATTTTCAAAAAATGGTATAATGAACCGAAAATTAGGGGGTGACATATTTTGAAAAAAGTGTTTATAGGAATTGGGGTTGCTGTAATATTAATAGGTATTACAATTACAACAATAACAATATCTAGTAATAATAAATTCAATAAAAATTTGAAATCACAAGGATTGACTGGAATTGGAAAGGAATTTACAGTTGAAACAACCCAAAACAGTGACTATACTGTGTTTGAAGATGGAAAAGAATTTGATGTTTGGGTTGCAAAAGAAAGAAATAAAATGATTAAATATATGAAAGAAAAGAACCTAAAATTAAAAGCCGGAACATATACTATTAATTCAGCACATACATTTGAAAAAGTATTGGAGATATTAAATTGGAATCAGAACAAAGGTTGAAATACTTTAGAATGATAGGACAATTATCGAAACTAGTAAGGACAAGAGAATGGATTCCAATTCCCTAAGGCTGTTTTCGACTTTATATAATGGTGACTACATTTACTTAAATACTGCTGTAGCAGCTATTGAGAAAATGTCGATCTGGCTAATCGGTTCTTTTTATGCATGCTATGACCTGATTTCTTCTTTACACAAAAATCAAGTAAAGGAATTTTTATACTATTAATTAGATAGATTGCCCATTTAGTAGCCTGTAAAAATAAGAACGCGAAAAATGACTTTAATGATCTGCACAAGCCTTAATTTCTTTATGTTTTATTTTTGTGCTTCATCTTTGACGGGTATTATCTTTGATTGCAGCTTCCGTTCCGGTATGATATAATTCAATATAACATTTTTTACTATTTAAATCGTTAAAATGATTTTACTATGACAAATTGAATTTTCACGATAATAAATCAAGGAAATTGAAGCGTGATGTAAAGTCTTTGTCGCGTTCAATATAGTTAAAGGGGATTAATATGAAAAAATTCATACAGCACTGGAATTTTCTTAAGCATTTTTCATTGAGCTTTGTAATATCTCTGTGCTTTCTGATGGGAACACTAAACATTATCAAACACTTAAAAATGGTTGGAGCAACGAATAGTACCAACGGTTCCATTACAATTTTATCCAATCACACCAATGGCTCCTCAGCCCTTTATATTTCAACACCACCATCTCCTTTTGTGATTTTTGTAGCTTTTGCTACATTACTTATTTTTCTGCTTGCTTTGTATATCCCTATAAAAAAAGGGGCGTCAAACCGAGTGAATATTCAGTAACACCAAAACTTAGCAAATGTTTGACTACCGATTTATTGAAATGTATAATTTATATATAATATCAATTTGCAATTATTCTGAAATAACATTTTTAGCAATTCAAAACAAGGAGAATAAAAATGAATTCAGTAAAAGAATACAAATGCCCAAGTTGTAATGCGCCTTTGGAATTTTCCCCGCTTACTCAGAACTGGAAATGCAATTACTGTTCAAGCGAATTTGAACTTGATCAGTTAGACAGCGTACGCAAAGAGGAAGCTCCTGATCAGGATATGGCTGAGTTGGACTCTTATAAATGTGATAGTTGCGGAGCTGAATTAATTGCAGATGCTACTACTTCTGCGACCTTTTGTATTTATTGCAAAAGCCCTACTATTATAAAGACAAGATTTTCTGGTCGTTTTAAACCAAAAAGTGTAATTCCATTCAAGCTCATAAAGGAACAAGCCAGAGATATTTATAAAGCATGGATCAATAAAAAGCTGCTTGCTCCCGATGAGTTTAAACAGAAAGAGGAAATTGACAAGGTTACCGGTATATATGCACCATATTGGCTCTTTGACTGCAAAGCCGATGGTAAAATTAGCGGTGAAGCAACCATGGTAAGATCGTGGACCCAGGGCAATTATCGGTATACCAATACAAAGTTTTTCCTTGTTAACCGACGTGGTAATGCACGTTATAACAGAATTCCCGTCGACGCTTCAAAGAAGCTGGACGATAAATTTATGTATATGGCAGAACCTTTTGATTACAACGATATGACTGATTTCTCCATGAAGTATATGTCTGGATTTATGGCTGAAAAGTATGATGTTGAGTCCGATGAGGCCAAAACTACCATGCAAAAAAGAGCCGAAGACTATATTGAGGATAGGCTCAAAAGTACTGTGACAGGATATTCATCTTTCATCGTAAGAGAAAGAAATGTTAATTTATCTCAAATTGATGCTTCTTATGCCATGCTGCCTATTTATCTTCTGATAAACAAGTTTAAAGGCAAAGATCACATATTTATAATAAACGGTCAAACAGGCAAAGTGGTCGGAGATACACCTATCAGCCGCATAAAACAGTTGATATTTGCCTCGGTGGTATTCATTGTAGCATTTATAATTTGTGTTTTGGGAGGTGCTTTATTTGTTTAGGAAACTTAGTATTGTTTTGTTGGTTTTTATGCTTGTTTCGCTTTTAGCTGGCACCCTTGCCTATGCATCTAATCCAAACAATGTCATAGATAATATGGGTTACCTTACCGATAGTGAAATTTCAGAGCTTCAAACAAAAATTGATTCTATAAAGGAAACTCATATACTCGATACCGTCATAGTTATTACTGATAATACCGAAGGTAAATCATCAATGGATTATGCCGATGATTATTATGATTACAATGACTATGGTCTGGATAAAAAGCACTCCGGCTTGTTGATGCTGGTTAATATGCAGGAAGGAGAAGTATGGATATCTACGGAAGGTAATGCAATTGATATTTTTACAGATATCAGAATAAAATATATGGTAGATCATGTAACAGGCTCGCTTTCCAATGCTAATTATTCTGATGCCTGCCGGAAATTCCTTAACGATGTTGACAGCTATGCAACTTCAGGTATTCCAAAAGGGCAATACAGAGTTGAAGGCGACCCTCCCTATTCTAATCCTTCTTATCTAGATAAGGTATCTAGATTAATGAGAACCTGGTATATTTATCTTATTGCCTTAGCTATATCTATAATTGCAACTGCCATAGTTTCTTATTCGAGTAAAGGGAAAGTAACAATTAACAACCGAACTTATGAAGAAGGCGGTTCCTTTGCTCTTTCTGAAAATTCCGATATCTACCTTAGAGAAACAACTACCCGAACCAGAATTGAACGTAATTCAGGTGGTGGCAGCGGCAGAAGCAGTACACACAGGGGCAGCAGCGGAAGAAGTCACGGCGGTGGCGGTGGACGATTCTGACAATCCGTAAAAGGCTAATAGAAAACGTTTGCCTAATTACTGACAAACACTCATAAAAAAGATAGCTATAAGGCTTTGCCATAGCTATCTTTCTTAGATTTGTCTCAAAGGAGCCAACAGGAGACTTAAGCAACATCTTTCTCAAGCACCACTTTACCGGATTCACCCAAAAGGCCTTTTTCATCAAGGATAGCCTTTCTCATTAATACATTCCGTTTTATGGGTTAGCATAGTATGCTAAATATGGGATTAAAGTTTTGGACATATCTTTTTTTGTCATGTTTATCTGATAAAATTGTAATAGCTGTAATTGTTAACATAAAAATAGTTTTTTTAAGAAGGAGGGCTGTTACTGAGAGTATAAGTAAACAAATATTTCAATAATCAGGGGAGGAATAAAAAATGAAAAAAGTATTGTCAGTGTTACTTGTAATAGTAATTTGTCTAATTACAAACACATGTGTAACATTTTCAGCCGGTGCTACCATTGATCAAGCTTCAGAAAGTCTCCTTCAGCCTTCAGTTAAGACACCGGGCCCAATTGATTCACTGGAAGTGCTTACCGATCAGATCGACAAATTGGCTGATAGCTCATTTAAAAGCAAGCATGGACCTAGTTATAAAAAGATAATTTCAAGAGACCTTGATAGGGTAATTAAAAGTACTGAAAACGGCAACTATTCCCTAGCCGTTATTAAACTGAATTATGATATAAGATGTAAAGTCACAGCTTTCATTGATGAAAATCAACAGCTTCCAATATTACAATCCATAGATAATACTATAAACTCATTGAAAAATGCATCTAAAACAACAGTAAAAACAACTTTTGGTAGGGTGGCCGGTATAGAAGCTGTCAACAATAGCTGGGCATGGATGGGTATTCCATATGCAAAACCACCAGTCGGTGAACTAAGATGGAAAGCTCCAAAAGATCCTAAGCCTTGGAAAAAAGTCCGCTTTTCTACATATGACTTTACACGCTGTACTCAGCCTGCACTGGATAATCAATGGAATCCGCTCAATTACGTTATAGGCTCAGAGGACTGCCTGTACCTGAATGTATATCGTCCAAAAACCGAAGAAAAAAATCTCCCTGTCTACGTGTGGATTCATGGAGGAGGTCATGTATTCAGCGGAGCAGAACAATACGATGCTTCAAAACTCGCAAGCGATTCCAATATGGTTGTTGTTGTCATTCAGTTCAGAATAGGGCCTTTAGGCTGGTTTTACAATCCCGCACTTAACCCTGATGGAACAGCCGAAGACAAGTCAGGCAACTACGGTACGCTTGACCAGATTAAAGCCCTCAAATGGGTAAAACGTAACATAAAAGGATTCGGTGGTAATCCTGATAATCTGACAGTTGCCGGTGAATCAACCGGAGGTTATCACGCTTTAAACCTTATGATCTCACCTCTTGCAAAAGGACTATTTAATAAAGTTATAGCTTCCGGAGGAAGCGGTGTAAATTATCCGCTTTCAACAGGTATTGAACGTTCAAATGCAGCAATAGACAATCTTCTTGTGGCAGACGGAACGTGTACAGATCTTACTTTAGCGGCAGAATACAGGTCGGGTATGACTAATGAACAAATCGCCGCCTACCTGAGAAGCAAAACCGACAAGGAAATAGAACGCTCAGTTATGGACCAATACGGCTCAATTACTACTGTTGCCCCGTTTATTGACGGAGTGGTATTACCAGGCAGCCAAGCCTCAATGTTCGAGTCAGGTAACTATAATAAAGTACCTGTAATACTTGGAAGCGACAAGGATGAAATGCGGCCATTCCTGCCATCCTGGCTTGGCTTTGTCCCAACTTCCAGCGGATACACCTGGTATAATGTCTATAATGCCATCGGAGTTGCAGAGCCTGAGATAACACTTGAGCAATTAATGCCGCTAGAAGCAGACAGACAACTGTATGATGCTTGTGGAAAATACCCTTCATTGTATTGGAAAGCAAATACAGTAGATTCAGTAGCCAGAATTTTAAAGAAACATCAGGACGATGTTTACTGTTATGTTTTCAACTGGGGTGGTATAGGGTCCGGTGCCGAGCCTTTTGATTTCCTTATTGGAAGTGGACACGCCTTTGAATTGTCCTTCTTCTTTGGATGGGATTATGACACATGGGGTAATGTATCATTTTCAGAAGAAAACGAAGAAGGAAGAAAAGACCTTCAAAAAGCTATGATGTCATATATAGCTGCTTTTGCCAAGTCCGGAAATCCAAACAAAAATGATGAAGACCTTCCTGAATGGGTTAAATGGTCAAATGATGAAGGCCCCAAAAGTATAGCTTTTGAAGCGGACTTTAAGGAAGCCAAGATCAGCATGACGAACAAGGAATACACCAGGGAGGAAATTCTGGCTGAGGTTGAAGCACTGCCTGAAGCTGTAAAAAGTCTGGTTAAAATTTTACTATGGTAAAATCGGGTAGGAGGCTAACCATTAATTGATTAGCCGACCTCCCACACCGCACGTACGTACCGTTCGGTATACGGCGGTTCTTTAGTTTTCACAGATTTTTTGATAGTAGTCAGACATGGAGATATACCCTAGTCTGGCTATTATTTTGTTTGTTAGTGCACTGTTTAGCATCACTGCCGCTCTCCAACATCCCTTGCGACAGTTTGCCATTTCGTGCACCTTCCATT
>JAEWSG010000166.1 GCA_023398495.1 Bacillota bacterium | reverse complement strand
AACTCCTGTCACCAATAACTAAGAAGCAAAGGGATATCTTTAATGCCTGTGGCCTGTCCACTGACAGTTTGCCTGCCTGGCTTTCGTCTATAACTGTATAGTATAATTTTGCGGGAGTTTAGGCTAAAAGCCATGCAAAATCAAACTTTGATTGAATTTAAAGCTTGATTTTTTTATAAATGTATAGTATAATTATACTATACATTTTTTGAGGTAAATTATATGGCTTTGAATCCAAAACATCAAGTACCATTGCCTGAACGGGGAATCATTAAGTATAAGAGTAAGAATACAACTTATGTGTATCATATTACTCGCATATATAGGAATGAGAAAGGCAGGCCAACAAACGACAGAGTTTCCATCGGTAAAATCGATAATGATACCGGGATGCTTATCCCCAATAAGAACTATTATGAGATTTATTCCTCTTCGAATAGCAACCCCAGTCAACCTGAAATTGAATCCATCAAAAGCTGCGGGGTTACCTATGTAGTTGATGGACTGCTGAACGAACTAGGTCTTGTTGAAATTATGAGGAAAAAGTTCCCGAAAAATGCGGATCAAATCATAGCACTGGCTGAATACATGCTCTGTGAGGGCAACGTAATGTCATACTACGGAGATTGGTTTGACGAAGTTTATCCGCATGGTAACGTCAAACTAGGTTCTGCTGACATCAGCCGTGTATTTCAATCAATTAACTACAAAAGTAGGATGGATTTTTTCAAAACATGGATTTATGCAAGGAATCCATCCGAATATATAGCCTATGATGTTACTTCCGTATCTTCTTATTCAAAAGGTATTGAGGCATTGGAATGGGGGTACAACAGGGATAAAGAAAGCCTTCCGCAGCTGAACTTTGCAATGTACTACGGTCAGCAAAGTATGCTTCCTCTTTATTACTGTGTGTATCCAGGAAGCGTACCAGACAAGGTGCACTTGGAATATATGCTCCGTGACAATGAATTGATTGGATGCAAAAGAACAAAATATGTGATGGATAGAGGGTTTTTCACTGCAGACAATCTACGCTTCATGACTGAAGCAGGCACGCGGTTTATCATCAGTGTACCGAATTCAAGTTTGTTCGCTAGAGAATTAATTGATAAATACCGCAACCATATTGTCAGTCGTTCCGAATGTAGGCTTGGTAAAAACCTCCCTTATGCCAAAGAGGTGATACGGGAAGACTTCGGCATGCGTGTTAAAGCTCACATATACTACAGTCCGGCCAAAGCTGCAGCTGAAGAAGAAATCCTGTTTAATGATCTTGAACGATGCGAGCGAGCATTGAGCGAGATGTCTGAGCCACCCGTAAAAAGTTTACAATATGACCGGTATTTTAAGATTAACCGTTCAAAAGATGGCGGAGTTGGCTTCATTCGCGACAGTGAAAAAATTAATACCATTATCTCGCGACTTGGTTTTTTTATCATTATCGAGACCGATTTCGAAGCGTCTTCACTTGAAGTCCTAATGACCTACCGTCAACGAGATGTTGTAGAAAAGTCCTTCGATGATCTGAAAAATGAACTGGATATGAAACGCCTGCACTGCCATACTGATGGGACAACTGAAGGCAAGATGTTCGTTGCTTTTTTTGCATTGATATTGCGCTCTTGTATGAAAAACAAGCTACAAACCTATATGGATGGAAGTGGATTGACCTTTTCATCGATACTGAAGGAGCTTCGAAAAATAAAATACGTCCATACTTGTGATGGTAAAAAACTCCTGTCACCAATAACTAAGAAGCAAAGGGATATCTTTAATGCCTGTGGCCTGTCCACTGACAGTTTGCCTGCCTGGCTTTCGTCTATAACTGTATAGTATAATTTTGCGGGAGTTTAGGATTTAGTTGCTGCCTCTTCATCCCGACTTTTTATAGAATGGGCATAGATATCTAAAGTGGTTGATGTTCGAGAATGTCCTAAACGTTTACTTACGGTTGTAATATCTACTCCGAGAGATACTAGAAGAGAGGCATTGGTATGCCGGAGCTGATGGAACGTTATCGGCGGTAGGTTATGGCGTTTTAGGAAGGTATGAAACCAAACCGTAGGCCGGGATGGGAATATGGGAGTACCATCAGTCTGTGTGAAAAGCTTGTTGCTACCTTTCCATAAATCACCCAATTTATTTTGCTCTTCGTTCTGCCAGGTATGATACTCTTCGAGTAAAGAGATAACATTGTTTGGCAAAGTAATTTCCCGATTGCTTGAATTCGTTTTTGTAGATTTCTCAAAGCATCCTTTTCCTGAAATATATTGCCTTGCTTTATTAATTGAGAGAGTATTTCCTGATATATCACTCCATTCAAGGGCAACCACCTCGGAGAGCCGTAAGCCTCCATAAATTGTAACATAAATCATTACTTTGTATTGCAAAGGCTCATTTTCAAGACATTCAAACATTTTTACAACATCATCATTATCATAAAATTTAGCATGGCTTTTTTCAGCCTTTGGTGGTTTTAGTCTTTTCGCAGGATTTGACTCAATCAGTTGCCACTGAACAGCTGCTGTGAGCAGTGCAGATATTAAACGGTGGTGATGCGAAATAGTTCTACTCGAAAGCTTTTTATCTGATTCATGTATAGAGAATAGCTTATGTAGTGGAATACCAAAATAGTTGCTTAATTTGTTTGCAGTTTCTTTATTTGTAGGGAATTGTTTCTTAATTTTCTTTAAAGTTTTTTGATTTATACCAGAAGAAATGCTTATATTAACAATGTTTTCAATTTTGCTGGAATAATCGTTGGATATAACATATAACTCATCCAAGCATATACCGCTTTCACCCAAGTTATTGTAAAACTCTAATAGGTGCGTTGGTTGTAGCCTGTCTAACTTTATATGACCTAACGCCGGAATAATTCGTTTTTCGATTCGGGTTTTGTAGACATGTAGTGTGCTGGGTGCAAGTTCTTTTTCTGCATAGTCTGCAAGCCATTTATTAATAAATTCGCCAAAGGTAATCTTGCTCCCATCCAGGTAAGTTCCTTTTTCAACAGCTTCTTGAAATAGATTAAACTGTTTTTGGAGCTCTTTTTCACGCTGTTTTTCTGTCATGTTTGCTGGTAAGGTAATTGTTTTCTTTTTAAAGATTTTTTTACCTCTGCTATCATATCCGCAAGATACTGTGAGACGATAAGAATTTTCTCCTCTTTTTTCGATTGCTGCCATTTTTCCACCCCTTTTTTACATATGACAATAACAAACACAGGGAGAAGTATTCTTCTCACCTGTGCTTGTTATGAAGTTTATTAACGTGCTTTAACCTTTCGAATTGGCATAAACGTGATATTGTTTTCAATTGATTCTTCCTTAGCTGCTTGCATATTACCCATTGATATATTTTTTAGTGTTTCGAGAAAGAGCTCACAATCGAGAAGAAACTTTTTGCCTTTGTTTCCTACTGCATAATATGGAAATTTTCCTTGTTTGAGTCCTATTCGAATTTCATATTCACTTAGACCAGATACAATTGCAGCTTCTTTTACAGTAACCATTTTCTTCATATATTTTCACCTCTTGAATCTTTATTTGGTTATAGGGTTATAATATATACCTTCATTTCCCGCTAATGCGGTTAGTCTCCGTATAACTCTTTGTAATTAAGAGAGTTTTTTATTACGTCTTCTGAATAACCATGTTTATTCAAAAACATTATAGTTTCTTCTGATAAATCTTCGTATTTATCAGGGATGACTAGTCGGGGAAGTTTTGCATAAATGTTTCCTACAATGCCTAATTCACATAACTTATCAAGAAATTCATCAGCTCTCTTCCAGCCGATGCAGAATGTATCCTTTATTAGATTGCATGAGATAGTATCATGTGCTAATGCCCAGAGCATTATTTTAGCAAGTAGTTTTTCATCGACCTCACATTTTTTTATCGGGGGAGTAATTTGAATATCGTTCTCTGGTTCAATTTCTAATAAATCTTCACATGTTATTGTGAAACCATATTTATCGTCGTTAATCAAATCAGATATTTTCTCTTTTGTAGATTTACTACTATATTTCAATCGAACATGTTTAAGTGCTACGCTGATTTGCTCGTCTGAAACGTAGCATCCTTGAATACGTTGAGGCTTATCAAAAAAAGGAGATTGAAACAGCATATCGCCATTACCAAGGAGTTTTTCAGCTCCGCCTTCACCTAATGCTACTATTGAATTAGTAAACTTTGCACAACGAAAAGCCATTCTTGCTGGAATGTCACTGAGATCAATTAACATATTTTTTTGAGTAGGGTTATGAGCAGCTAATACTATGTGGATTTTAGCATGTCTACCTCGGCGCAAAATATCAGAAAGTGTTTTAACAGCTAATTCTTTCTTTTTTTTATCTGCAATTCCTGAAATAAAAGAAAGGTTACTGCTCAGGCATTGACAAATGACCAAAGTTGGTCTCTTGGTAACATTTTATAAATGAAATCATACTGTCCAAGCCATATAATATAGATATTAAACGGATATGGACGGTATAACAAATGGATGAAGCTGCTATTATAAAAGCATACAATACAGGCATTGAATCAGTCATTACTCTGGTAAAAGACATCAATGCCACATTTACAGATCGTTTTGATAAACTGAATAATGAGGTTAATAAGCTCAATGGTAGAATTACAGAGTTAGAGGCCCAGCTCAATAAAAACAGCAGCAACAGTGGCAAACCACCTTCGTCGGATGGATATAAGAAACCTGCAAATAGTCGCGAGAAGACAGGAAAGCCGACAGGCGGCCAGTGGGGACATGAGGGTAAAACTCTGGAAAAAGTGAAGAATCCGGACGATGTGATCGAGCATAAGATACCGGAGGTGTGTGGATGCGGCTGTAACTTGGGCCAAGTTGACGGAACAAGGAAAACCCGTCAGGTATTTGATATTCCAAAGCCAAAGATTCGGGTGACAGAGCATGTTACCTACGAGAAGGCATGTCCTGACTGTGGGATAGTGCATAAGAGCAAATTTCCGGTCAACGTAGCACAGCCTGTACAATACGGTGAAAATATGCAGGTGCTGATGAACTACCTGACACAATATCAGCTACTCCCTCTGGAGAGGGCTGCCGAAGCCATAGAGGACATCACCAATCAAACAGTCAGTGAGGGTACGCTGGTAAACGCAGCAAACAAGCTGTACGAAAGGCTTGAAGATACTGCGGATGAAATCAAGCAACAGGTAGGCGATTCCGATGTAGTCCATTTTGATGAGACCGGAATGCGTGTTCAAGGGAAGACACAATGGTTACATGTGGCATCCACAGAACGGTTCACTTATTATGAAGTCCATGAGAAACGTGGCGAAAAGGCTGCATTGGATATCGGTATTTTGCCTGGTTTTACAGGGACTGCGGTACATGACCATTGGAAGCCTTATTATCGCTTCACCGACTGCACCCATGCGGAGTGCAATGCCCATCACCTGCGTTCTCTCAAGGATGTAGCAGAAAACTACCATCAGGAATGGGGAGAAAAAATGGGCGGGCTTCTAGTGGAGATACACCGTAGAGTTAAGGACTTGAAGTCTCAAGGGCTCAAGGGAATGCCGCAAGATGAACTGGAGATATGGCATAAGCGGTATCATGATATCATCACTGCCGGCATTGCAGAGGATGAGCAAAAGAGCCTCCGTGTTTTGAATAAAAAAGGAGAACCGAAGAAGAGTAAACCGCTACAACTGCTGCACAAACTCCGGCAGTATGACATTGAAACTCTGGCCTTCATGTATGACTTTGGTATCCCCTTTGATAACAATATTTCGGAACGAGATCTGAGAATGCAAAAACTGCGACAAAAGATTTCCGGATGTTTCAGAGGAAAGGACGGTGCCAGTATATTTTGCCGGATACGCAGCTATATATCAACGGCAAAGAAAAATGGAATAGACGCCATGGAGGCAATAACAATGGCAGTAAGAGGGCAACCTTTTGTCCCTGCAAGGTAACTATATTCAGTTTTAGCTTTCAGGGGATGCCGGATTGGTATCCCTTATTTGCTGACCCGATTAGGTCGGAGACATCACGCGCAAGGGTGATGGTCTAATCCTAACATGATATCGGGTCTGTTTGGAATGCCTGAGCAGTAACAAAGAAAGAAACTCATCCATAACAAAAATTATGCTCGGTAGTAGGTTAAACTCTGTATTTTGTTTTAAGAGAATTCGGCGTTCGAGCTCATCTTTAACTTTTCTAATAACTTTCAAGAATGTTTCAGAATCCTTAATTATCGGATATGCTAAATGGGGGATTCCAGCAAACATATCCAAATCATCAACTCGATCGCATATAAGTAATTTTATCTCATGCGGTGAATACTTTATAATCATACTCAACATTAAGGATTTTAGGCATACAGTTTTACCTGATCGTGTTGAACCTGCAGTCATTGATTGCGGATATGTTGCCAAATCAGCGATAAATGGCTTGCCAGTTGCGTCAAATCCAATGGGATGTGCGATTTGCATTTCTTTCCTTGCTTTTGCATATTCGGGGCTCTCAAGAATTTGGAATAGATTGTTATCTATAGAGAATTCTTTTGATACAACAAAATATATGCTCAAGGTCTCTTCTACTACTTGAAACAATGATAACTTCAATGTCATGCGAATGTCGGCGGCATACTTTTTTATTTTATCTATCGTTGTTCCGGGTAGAAGTTTAATTCCAAATTTGAAGCGGTCTTTTAAAATTGTAATGTCTTTATCCTTAATATTGATATTGACACCATAACCTTTGTAACGTTTGATAATCTTTTCAGCCAACTCGTCCGCTTGATACTTTAAAATATAATTATTGTAAAAATTCATTTCCAAAACTCCTTTTCTATGATTGCTATTTCCTTCTTCTTCTTCAACCTCGCAATCCAGTATTCTTGTCTACTAAAATTGATACTTAAACCAAGAAAATATATGTTGAAATCAAGAGAAGAAGAAGGAGAAGAAGCATTTCTTGGTAAAAATTAAAACTAAAGAGGTACTGTATCATTCAAAATCCAGATTTTTCGCAATGGTTTGCGAATCAAATAAAATATCAAATTAGGATTATCGATAATCAGTTCTTAATCATCTTGCATGAATATTGGATTTGGATTGACACATATACCCTTAAAAAATATAATTATCATAAGAGCAGGCATATGTTTACGATGCATTTTCTCCTTTCTTCTTATTTGAGAATAGTATACGATATAATTTTTGAAGAAAGGCGTGACAAAAACGAAATAGGAATTATGTATTGAATTATTCTAGAGGATATAGTATATGAGCGTACATGAGTTTATAGATAGTGCAAAGAATTTTTATGGAGATTTTAGTTCGTCTAAGAATCGTTTTGAAAAAGATATATCTTATTCGATAAGATTATACGAATTATATAAATCAATACAATATGATCTCTGTAAAAAAAATGAGGTAGACAATATTGAGTTACTTAAGAATGTCTATAAAAGGATTTATGATTTCATAATTGCATCTGATTATGAATTTAAAATATATAATAAAGACCAAATGGTTTATCAAAGTGTATTTGATGCGTGTCTTTTCACCTCGTTATGTATGTATATTAATACAACAAAGCGCATTAAAGGTTTATCCCTTGGGAAATTTGTGTATAAGCATTCTCCTAGAAAATTCAATGTAAAAGGCACTATTAATTACTTTGATCTAAAGAATCCGCCTAAGGCTTCAAGTACTTTTAAGTTATATGAAGATGAAGAAAAAAACCTAAGGCAATCAAGATATAGATTGTTTTCAAAGAAAGAAAAATATTATAAGCGTTCAGAAGGTTCAGCTATATCAATGGATTCTGAATATGAAGTGTCATTTATGAATGATACACAAAATTTGGATGATGAAGGTTTAATAGATGTACATAAAAGATTATGTAATTTACATAATGAAATAAGCGAATTGAGTAAATTACCTAAAGACGAAAGATATTTGGCAAAGAAAGAATATGCGAAAAAAAAGTATTTATCAAAAGTGAACAAAATTAACTATGAAAATCTTATAAAACTTCAAGAACACATTCTATCAAAAATTAATGAAAATCAACATTATTATGGAATTAATATTTATAGATTCGAGAAAAGTCTAAGGTTGTACAATTTAACAAATGAAGTGAATAGTTTGCTAAGATGTAAAAATAAGGCTGAAGAAGATGAGATACTAATAAAATCTACTATTTTAAACAATATTTATTTTCCAAAAATATATCATAATTTTAGTTTAGTTGATAATTATTTTCAAATGTGTAATGCTGCATGTTTATTTTATCCATTTTTGAATAATATAGTAGAATCAAGCCTATTGATTTTTGATAAATTAGTTCAAGAGGGGTACTATGGTGAAAGTTGGGCTGATTTTTTCTGTCAAACAATAAACCAAATGTTAACAAATGTATTTTATGATTCAAAAGAAATAGATTTTACTGTAACTCCTGAAAGCCAAGAGAAATTTCTAATGATAATGATTAGGCAGGTACGTTTAATAGACTGAAAGATAATTTTAATATTTTGGGATGGGATAATCCAAACTCAACTTCACTTACTTACAAGCACTAATATATTTTTTCATTAAGTCAAAGAGTGAACTCTTTTAGCTTTGAATCAAGATCGCATTTAATCAATCGTCAATTATATATTATACCTTTGAATAGGCATAGAGCTACGGCTCTATGCCTGTATCTATTTATTCGGAGGTGTAAATCATGCATGTAAAAGAGCGCATAAAAAAATACGGCATAACTGCCATTACAGACGAAGAAGCAATAAATCTATTCACTGGAATCCCAGTCGAAGAAATACATAAAAACATAGAAGACTATGGACTTCCTGAACTTATTCGCTTTCGCAAAAATATGCTCCTTACCAGCCTTCAGGAACAGAAGCTTGAACTTCTCTATCATCTTTCAAAGCGTATCCGACTGGCTGACTTCAAGGAAAGACCCAACCTTAATACTGCAGACCTTGCCGGAAAATATTTTGTAGAAATGCTTCAATTCTATGAAGTTGAGGTATTTGCTGTCTGCTTTCTCAATAATCAAAACAAGCTTATCAAATCGGAAATCCTGTTTCATGGTACAGTCAACATGTCTCATATCTATCCAAGGGAGATAATAAAGAAGGTCTTAAACCATAATGCATCCGCTGTTATTGTCGGACATAATCATCCAAGCGGCATGAAAACCCCATCGTCTGATGATATTTCTGTGACGGTTGAATTGCTCAGTGCCTTGAAGACTATAAAGGTTAAGCTGCTTGATCATATTATCGTATCAAAAGATAAATATCACAGCATGAATGAAGCTGCTGATATATGTTTCGTCTAATACCCACTTTGAAGCCATCTTAACTTTAATTTTAATTTTACAATCAATAAAAATTCATATAAAAACAAATTCAATATAAGAAGGGAAGTAGATATTATGTCAGCAAATGTAGAAAGCATGTTTTATGTAAGGGAAACCCCGTGGCATGGACTTGGCCTTAGAGTAGAAAATACTCTTAATTCAAAGGAGGCTTTGACAGCAGCAGGTCTTAGCTGGAGAGTTATTCAGAAAGAAATCGAAACAACGGACAATTACCCGATTACTGGCTTCAAGGCAAACATAAGAGAAACGGACAATAAGGTTCTTGGTGTGGTTACAGACAGGTACAAAATAGTTCAGAATCATGAAGCATTTGAATTTACCGACCAGCTTTTGAGCGAGGGAGTGAAATACGAAACCGCAGGAAGCCTTCAAGGTGGTAAAAAGGTATGGCTTTTGGCTAAGCTCCCTGACAAATATATTATTGCAGGAGACCGAATTACCCCTTACCTAGTATTTTCCAATTGTCATGATGGCAGCGGAAGTATCAAAGTTGCAATGACACCTATTAGAGTGGTTTGCAGCAATACCCTCAATCTTGCGCTGCTTGATGCAAAAAGAATCTGGTCTACCATCCATACCGGAGATATTAAAAATAAGCTTGATGAAGCAAGGAAAACCCTTTTGCTTGCAGAGTTTTACATGGATAAGCTAGGTTCTGAGATAGATAAGCTTATAAAAACAAAAATGTCCGATAGCAAGGTAATGGAATACATTGCGGAACTTATACCTTCGCCAGAGAATTCTACTACTATACAGGAAAAGAATATAAAGCTCCTTCGTAATGATTTGGTTATGAGGTATTATGATGCACCCGATCTTGCCAACGTGGGCAAAAATGCTTACAGGTTCATTAATGCAGTATCAGATTTTGCAACTCATGCCAAGCCTTTAAGAGAAACAGCCTCCTTCAAGGAAAATCTGTTTGCCAAAACCATTGACGGTAATCCCATAATTGATAAGGCTATGGACTTGGTTAGAGCTATGTAGGAGAAATTCTTACATAGCTTATTTTATGCCCAAATATAAAATATACCCACTTATAGTATAGGTGACAACGGTAATCTCTGTTGTCTGTCGAAGGAGATGATAAAAATGTATAAAAAGCTTGTGTCTACTGCAAATATGTCTCGGGAAAAGTGGCTCGAATGGAGAAGGAAGGGTATAGGTGGCAGCGATGCTTCAATAATTTGTGGAATAAATAAATATAAGTCGGGCATAGCGCTTTGGATGGAGAAGGTGGGGTTGTCTGAAGCACAGCCCGCGGGGGAAGCGGCCTACTGGGGAACAATAATGGAGCCACTTATACGGGATGAGTTTACCAAACAAACCGGACTTGCAGTAAGACTTGAAAAATTCATGCTGCAAAACGAGAAATACCCCTTCATGCTTGCCAATGTGGATGGAATTATAGAATGCCCCGAATATGGTACTTGTATATTTGAAGCAAAGACTGCCAATGTATTCAGAACCACTGAATGGGATGACAGAATTCCTGATGAATATCTGTTGCAGATACAGCACTATATGGCAGTAACAGGCTTTAAGGCTACATATATTGCCGTATTAATTGGAGGAAACCAATTTAAGTGGGAGTTTGTATTAAGGGATGAAGAAATAATTAAAATGCTTATAAAGCTTGAGCAGGATTTTTGGCAGCACGTAACACATAATACCCCTCCGCCTCTTGATGGCTCAGAAGCATCCACAGAACTCCTTAATAGCTCATTCCCTAAAGAAATGAAAGGCTCAAGCAAGCAGCTTCCAATAGAAGCCCTTGCACTGATTGAGAAATTTGAAAAAAATCAGGAGGCAGAAAAAGAAGCGACAGCAAATAAGGATATGGCAGCAAATCAGCTTAAATGCCTTCTTGGTAATTATGAAACAGGCTACATAGAAAACAGAGTTATTGCATGGAGAACAGTAAACACAGAACGCTTTGATTCCAAGCAGCTTAAAGCGGATAATCCTGAGATTTATTCGAAGTATACAGTACCATCGTGTTTTAGAAGATTCTCAGTAAAGTAAAGAAAGGGTTGAGACTATGGATAATACTGCATTAAAAAACAGACTGGCTGATAGGGTCGGCAGCAGCAATAACACCGGAGTTATAGAACTTGTACCCAATATTCCTAAGGATACCGAGAATAAAAGGAATGAAAATGAAGCTATTGTAGCTGTATCGTTTGTTCCTGATTTTGCTATCAGCTTAAATGAAGCAAAACAGAGGATTGCGATGCTGCAGAGCTTTGTTAAGGAAATTATGATACCCGGGGTTGATTTTGGCGTAGTGCCGGGTTGCAATAAGCCTACCCTGTTAAAGCCAGGTGCAGAAAAAATCTGTGATGTATACGGTTTCAGCAAACATGTTGAAGTCATAAACCGTGTAGAGCATTGGAACGAGGGACTATTTCATTATGAAGTAAAGGCTACTCTGATTAATAAAAGGACTGGATTTGTTGAAGCTGAAGGGATTGGCTGTTGTAATAACAGAGAGAAAAAGTATATAAAAAATGATGCTCTCAGTATTATTAATACAGTTTTGAAAATGGCGAAAAAGAGAGCTCTTGTTGATGCTGTATTGTCGGCTACTCGGAGTAGCGACATATTCACACAGGACGTCGAAGACTTGGATTTAGCTCTACCGCCATCAAGAGATACCATGCCACTAAGGGAATCGGCAGCATATAAAGAAAATATTACTCAAAAATCTGAAGCTCTGCAAAGTAATTCTGCAGATAAAAATCAAACCCGAGAAATATCAAAGCTTTTGGGGGTTAGGAATATTCCTTCAAACAAGGCAAGGCTTATGATGCTTGAAAGGTATAAGGTTAATGACTACAAGCTGCTTTCACAGGAACAAGCAAGGGATTTCATTATGTATTTGCAGAGCCTACAGTGATAAATATGCAGTGTAGACGGATTATGTAACACTTTAACAGTATAAAAAATACATTTTGTTATTTACGGAAAAATTGATTAAGAGCTATAAGACGAAATTTTTACTTATAGCTTTTTCAAATAACGATACTTTGGAGGTATACATGAATAAAAATCTCAATGTAGAAATATATGGTCACAGAATTGATAATGTTGCCGAAAAAATTGGCTCACTGTTTGGCGAAACTGGTACGGCAATCGGTAAGGCAATAGATAGCGTTACAAAAAACGTAACTATAAGAATCGATGACAAAAACGGCAATATGCATAAGGAGATGGATTGATGAGACTATTTGACATATTTAAAAGCAAATGTATGAAATGCCCCTTTAATCTTGGACTTGTAAGATTTATCATTAACCCATGCCCACTGTGTAAAATTAATCATTACAATATGTACTATCAGCTTCTTGAGGGCAAATATATGTCACTACGGAATAGAATAATAGAGATTCAACGAAATTTAGAAAGAAATATCCAGAACGATAAAAATGGAGACCAGCAATAAGCAATTATTATGGCGAATGTACAAAGACTGCTCCCTGCCGTTTACGGCATGGGAGTGTTCTTTGTATGTTAAAAAACTGAATGTCAGAAATCAGAACAATAACAAAAATCACAAGGAGGTTAAAATGACCAGCAAAGAATTATTACTTGCAATTCACAATCAATGTGAAGCTACCCAGAAGATTATCTCAGCACAATATAGTAGGCCATGTGCGGAGATATTAAAGGAAATACTGTATCTGCAATCTCTGCTCATAGCCTACATAATTAAGAATTTTTGAATACAACTTTTTCACGATACAGCTTTATATAATCAATCAAAAATGACAATTCACCGTCTGTTGCATTATTTAGCAAGGTAGTGATCGTGTCTTTTTTATCGATGATGGAAGGCTCTGGAGTTTCGCTTCTATCAAAAATTATAGAATCGGCACTAACCCCAAGTGCCTTACAAACACCTATCAACGTTTCAATGCTTAAAGAGGATTCTCCACGTTCAAGAGTTCCAAGAAATGAAGAGGATATGCCTATCATTTCAGAAAGTGTATCTATTGTAAGGTTCTTGCTTTTTCGGGCTATTCTAATATTTTCTCCGATATATTTTAAATTATTTTTCATATCATCACCTATGATAAATAGTACAGGCAAGCAGATGAGATTAGAACCGCATGACACAGTTTGTAATAAAAACTGTATTGCAGTTATTAGACTTAGCTGATATACTTTTAACAAGCGAGAATATGCAAAAATTGTCATTGAGAGCGATATGTTGTCAATGCTTGCAATGCCAAAACAAGAAAAAATGAAAATATGGGATACCAGTAACAAAATGTTACTGAACGCAAAGGAGGAAACTGGAATGAAAAAATTTAACAAAATTGGTTACATTGCAATTGGAATGGTACTTGCACTTATCATCAGTATGGTAACACCTGTTTTTGCAGCTTCTGATGTAGTTAAACAATTGACAGCATATTTTACATCCGGCGGGAAACCTATTATTGTTTACGTCAATGGCGATAAACTTACCAAGGATTCTAATGGCAAGGCGGTTACTCCATTCACTGCGAATGGTGTTACATATGTACCAGCCAGAGCAGTTGCTGAAGCCTTAGGAAAGGAAGTTATCTGGGACGGCGCTAATGCAACAGTAAAAATTAATGATAAGGCTGATGAAAAACTGAACCTGCCTAAAGTAATCAATGATACTAATGCAAAGCTCACTACTACAGTAGATGTCAAGGGTAATAGAAAAGACAGTTTGGAATATAAGTTCATATTGGATAAAAATGCAGTCGGCGAATGGGAATTCTATGATACCTATGATGATATAGTGAATCAGTTTAATCCTAATGATACTCCACATCACATGCTTACAAGCCTACAGAGTGTAAGTATTTATGCCAATGGTACAATGACTAGACATCATCTCGATAATGGTAATAAATTTAATCGAGATGGGCTTCGTTGGACTAAAAATTATCTTGTGGATTTATCATATGGAGATAATGTTGTCCCTGCCTATTCAATAAATACTATTAGTGGTAAAACTTTTATGGTAGTAGAAGGAAAAAATGGTGATTATACAAGAACTGGAATCATACCCTATTATGATGTATTTGTAAAGATTTCCGATACACCAGCTCCCATAGCTAAAACCAGTGCTTCAAAGATTACTGTTACAAAAGACGGTAATGGTGTTATCCATGAATCGATGGATTATAAGTTCGAATTGGATAAGGATGCGGTTGGTCAATGGGAACAAATTAACTTTGTTGCATCACCTGACGATTTTGATGGAAAAGATATAACCCGACAGAAGTATATTGAAATTGGCATCCATAACTTCTATGAAGACGGTAGAGAAGTATCTTATGCTGACAAGACCAGAGGAACCGGAGAAACTAAGTGGACTAAAGGTTATGTTTGGGGCGGTGATGATACTATTTCAGAATATGTAATAAGGCAGCTCAACGGTAAAACATTTATGTTTATTCAATTCAAGAATGGTGATTATACCGTTAGAGGTCAAAAACCTAACTACTTTGTGTATGTGAAAACTTCCAATACACCAGATCCAGAATTTGCTAAATAATTACATTCAAAGAATTAAGATAAGTTAGGGGAATATGAATCCCCTAACTTATTTTTACATTTTAATTTATCTTGTATCGAGGAGAAGAATAATATGAAACCGAAAATATTCTATGGCATTTTAGCTATTGCTCTTGCATTTTCACTCTCTGCCTGCGGTAGCGGAACAAGTGAAAGCAGTACAAGTGACAGCGGAACAAATGGCAGCAAAACAATAAGTAGCAGCAATTCAAAGCCATCCACTGACCTTGCCACTGTTAATAAGGCTTACAACGATATTTTGAATCAATATGATATTACGCCGATTTCCGATGGCTCAACTTCGATGGAGTATTCGATAGAGGATATCATTGGCGATAAAAATCCGGAACTGATTATTTACGATTATTACTATCAAGAAGAAAACTCTACTAAAGATATTTACGGCTATGATAATGCCAAAGGCGAAACGTTCCGGTACATTGGGGAAACTCAGTTATTTAACCCGCAAAAAGGAAAGGACGAATACTGCGTGGGCGTGAGCGATGACGGAAATTATGCGACATACTACATATACGAGGCAAACGATGCTCACAAAATACAGGAGGTACAAAAATTTGGGAGCGGTAATGACCCCTTCGGGACTTGGGGCGAAATAACGTATATCATTGGTACTGAAAATGTAGACGCAGAGCTTTACAAGACCGAAATATCCAATTATATGGATGTTCCGGCTCCGCCGAAAAATGCTGTGAGAGCAGACATGCCAGTGGCAAACTCCGATGATACTGAAAGCGCATACAATGGTGCAACGACACCAATATCCGAAACGAAGAGCATTACTCTTGACAATATCAAGCTAACGTTAGAAAAGAATTGTATATTTGTAGGTTCTGAAACTAATGATAAAGGGTATGGTGAATTTAACATAAAATCCGTTTGTCCATATTGTGGTACTATTAATGATGACGTAGTTACATATGGGTCATATGGTATTCGGGCACTCATGAATGCATTTATGAATGCTACTTCATTTCCGTTGAGTGAAACAGTAACATGCCCTATGTGCAGAGCACAATATACATATCATATTGATGCAGAGATAATACCGTGATAATAGTTACCATGTAAAAAAGTTAAATACCCGGCAAAACCCATAAAAGGGCGTTAAGGCTAAAACCTTTAACGTCCTTTTATTTATCAAAATACGAGGGGAGCAATTATAATGAACGAAAAATATAATAAATCAGAATTACAGAAAGCTATCGAGTCTAAATATGCAGAGTTAAATGCTGTAGTTGATGCTGCTATCGAAAAAGGCGAGAAAATAAACAAGGCTGAGATTATGAGAATAAGCAAGGAACTGGATTTGCTTATAAATCAGTATACTAAATCAGCCACTGATACAGATAATTCTTGTATCTAAAGCGGTCGTTTTTAAACCCTATTTTACAAAGCTGCAATCCTCCTCAAATTGGCATGGTTTTGAGGGGGATTTTGTTTCATTACTCGTTCCAAAATCAAAGTCGCATATTTCATACGTTATTGCAATGAATGGAATCGCAAGGAGGACTATATGAAAAATTATGTTTTTGGATACGCCCGTGTTCAGCATAGAATCTCAAAATTTAGACCATCAGCTAAAGGAAAAACGCAACAAGCATTTCAACAATTACATGACAAAAAATATGGGTTCCTACGTAGGAGCCCTATTTTTATGTCTGAAAAGAAGGTGTTGTTTACGTCAAACATAAAATTTCCACTTGGACAAACTGTGGCAACAAGAGGTGTGCTGGATTTGTTAAACCACAATGAAATACTTAAGCTCTTAACACGTCACTCTGCCGGAGATTGGGGCGATTTATGCTGTGAGGATAAAAACCTCAATAACTTTGCTCTGTCATCTGGTGAAGGTCGGCTATTCTCTGCTTATAACACTTTAAAAGGAAAGGTATGGATAATCACAGAACATGACCGCTCTGCAACAACAATTTTATTGCCAAATGAATACTAAAAGGATTAGCGATTTATGATGTGTCTGATTTAGGGCTGTAAATAATACAGATTGTGTTCATAATAGTGTGTTACTTTACAGATATGTTTATAAAATCAAAATATACTTTTTTGAATGCTGTTTACAAAAAAAATGCTATATTCAAAAAAGTACACATTTACGGAGGAAATATGAAGGAAAGAATATTCGGATATGCACGCGTATCATCAACTGAACAGAATCTGGATAGGCAAATACAAGCGCTTATTGAATATGGTGTATGCGAACGTGATATTATTACTGATAAAGTATCCGGCAAAGATTTTAACAGGCAGGGTTATAATGCACTGAAAAATCAAATACTACGGCATTCAGATGTTTTAGTAATAAAAGAACTCGACAGACTTGGGAGAAGCTACGAACAAATGAAAATCGAGTGGCAGGAACTTCAGCAATTAGGAATAGATATAGTAATACTGGATATGCCTATTCTCAATACTAAGGAAAAAAGCGATCTTGAAAAAGCTCTGATAGCAAATATTGTCTTTGAACTTTTGGCGTATACTGCTGAGAAAGAACGCCAGAAAATCAAAACGCGGCAAAGAGAAGGTATAGTTGTTGCAAAAAATAAAGGCGTGAAATTTGGCAGACCTAAAATTGCTGTTCCTGCTGAATTTGAGGCTGAATGTAAAAAGTGGCGAGATGGTAAACAGTCAGCAGTGCAAACAATGAAACAGTTAGAGTTAAAGCGAACAACGTTCTATAAACTCGTTCAATCATATTTTACAGGTTAAGCTAAAAATAAAAGTCTGTTCAATGAATACAGGCTTTTATTTTTTTGGTGTGCCCAGTGAGCACACGTTCTAACGGGTGAAAGTCCCCAATCCACCCGACAGTGGGAAGGATACAGCCGAAGCCAAGGGTGTCCAGTGTGAACTGGAATCTGAAGAAAGGATTAGG
>JAEWSG010000161.1 GCA_023398495.1 Bacillota bacterium | reverse complement strand
TATATTATTTAAGTGAAGAAAAATATGTAAGAAACATTGTGAAGCAAGTTGTAGAGCCTGTTAATACGACGAGGAAAGGGAGAGCATTGTCTGAGCGAAGCGAGTTTTGCTCGACCCCGAGGAGTATATACAGGCTCTAGACTGCGAAACTTAAGTTTCTGGAATATTTTTCTTTGCATTTATTACATGCACCCCACCTTATGGGCATCCTGGAAAATATAGTTTTATGTACGATATAATCTGTATAAATACTGCGGTCACTGTTAATATACTTGCTGTAATAATATCGAATTTCTCACTGGAATTAACGTATTGTCCATGTGTTATCCTCGTTTAATATCGCATCTACTGAAAATACTCCCGGTGCAAATTCAATTTTTGCCTTGTTGGTGATTTGTGTTATATCCAATACCTCTCCACTTTCAAAATCACCAAATGTAATCCAGTACTCAGGATGTGGTGTAAAGTCCAGATTAAGATTAGGCTGTGCCTGTACTACAAAAGTGCCGGCACCAGACATTCCGATACCTACCGAAGCATGTTTGAGTGGTATACTACTATCCTGAACAATTTGCATAACTCCCTTGTTTTCGCCTTTAGTTAAATCCGTAAAAGTATATGCACCTTTATCCATTGTAAATGTAACAAGGTTTTTTCCTGTCAAATCTGCTTCCCAAGCTTGAGAAGCTTCAAAGACAACCCCAGGAATTAATTCGCCTGTCTCTGCCCAAACAAAGCTGTAGTCCAAGGCCCAATCAAATTTAATATTAGTTGTGGGGTGTGCAGCTTTCGCGAACCAGGCCAATGACATAACGTATGGACCCATTTGTGGATCAGCTTGATAGATACATGCCTTTCCATAGTTTGTTGATCTGTTTTCAAAATTGATTGAATATCCTGTACTCATTTTATTTCCTCCTAAAATGTTTTTTTAGCAAATTCCGGGATGTTAGCAAACAGTTCATCCCAAACATGTTTGCAACTTTATTTGCCTTTTGATTTGTAATTAAATAGCTATTTGTCTTACAAACTCATTGTATATGATTTTATTAATCTTGTACTGAAAATGGAATATCAGGTTAAATTTTGATGACAACCGGTTTTATTTGCTGATAAACGGTAAGTTAAAGTTGAGACTTTTGTCCTGCAAATTTCTTAAATTAAATACCCTTCGGATAAATTAATACCGAAGGGTCAATTAACAAGAGCATTTTGATATTTTTAACCAAGCCATATTTTTAAAGAAAACGTGATTTCTTCAGGAGTTTTTTTATCAAAAAGAAAGGCTCCATTTATAGTTCCGCAAGAATTCGACGAATCCGGCATCATATACCCTCCTTGAAAAACAAGTTCATCATTTTTGAAATTTTTCAGCCTGGGTATTGGGTATTTTTCTTTATTATCATCTTCTACTGCCATTGAAAATAGTATGCTTTCGTAATCATTATATCCCGGTCCATAAACCATATAATTTTGAGGTTTTGAAGGTTCATTAACTGGAAGTATATCAAAACCGTACAAAAAATATTGAACGAGTGATTTTTCATTTCTGCTTTCTTCAGCGTAATCAGAAGATGCACCAAACTGTAAACCCATAACATCCGTATCATTTCGTGAACATTCTATAGATAAACGTTTACTATTTGAAACTTCTTCGACTTTTTTCAATGCTTTGACAGGAATAATATAAGTTAAGTTAAAATGCGAAGTTTCAACAATTGCTCCAGTACTATCCCGTATTGTGTATGTACTAATTTTCCCGTCGGGGCCATCTTCAAATCTAAACTCATAAAATGCTTTTTTGTTTTCTATTAATTTATTAATTGTCAGATATGTCGATATATCTGTCTCATATGCTTCATACTCTACAGGCGTAGATATCTCTATTTGATTGGTTTTGCCAATTCTGTAGCTAGTGTCAAGCAGTTCTTCTGATTCCCTGAAAATGGTGATATGAACTATATCCTTAAAGCTATTATCCTCATAAAAGTACATTAATAATGAGCCAAATTTCAGTATGTTCATATAAAGTTTACTATCCATTTTATTTCCTCCAAATTTAATTATTTTATTGTTTTTATATATATATTTAGGTACGACTAAAATATAAGTTCCTACTCTCATTATGTTTATCATCCAATACCGGAATCTTCATAGTTACTGCCGTACCCTGGTCTTGCCTGCTTTCAATTTTCAGACCTGTACCATAGATCTTTTTTAAGCGCATATTAACGTTGGCAACCCCTATTCCTGCTTTTGTGTTTTTTTCTTTAAGTATGGAATCAACACATTCTTCAGACATTCCTACGCCGTCATCTTCAATTTTTATTAATACAACTTTATTTAAAAGCTTTATTGATATTTTTAATATACCGCCATCAATCTTTGGAAGCAGGCCATGCAAAATTGCATTTTCAACAATTGGCTGAAGAATAAACGGAGGCACCTTACATTCTATTCCCTCATCAATATCAAATATGACATTTAATCTATTCTGGAATCTGGCCATTTCAATAGAAATATAAGATTTAACATGCAAAATTTCTCTTTCTATATCAATAAATTCATCATCGTTTTTAAAGCTAAAGCCACACCGCAGGAAGTTGCTTAAATCTGTAAGCAGACCTATTGCCTTCTGGGGAGATATTCTGCAAACATGTATAACCATATTGAGTGAATTGAATAGGAAATGGGGTTTGATTTGGGCTTGCAGGGTTCTGAGTTCAGATTTTAATAACATCTCCTCTTTTTGAGCCTTAAGATGAAAAATCAAAATCAATCTTTCGGATAAATTCTTTATAGTCTTGAATGAGTTTGAAAATTTACTTGCAAGCATAAATGCTTGAACATATATAAACATAGTAAAACCTTGAGGTATAAAATAGCCTATTCTCAAAAATCCCAACTGAGTAAGAACATCATTTATACACACTATGAGTAAAATGCTCATAGCTGTTAATGCGATTACTGAACCGTTTCTTTTATTCCTGGCGGAACAAATTAAAATAAAATACATATAGGGTAAACATGGAATTGCAAGAACCTCATAAACACTATAAAAGCTAGCATTTATATTCTGTGGGGTCAGAAATAACAGGATACAATAAAGCGTACTTATCACTTGTAAGTACAGTACAAACGCTTTCGGAGTTTCTTCTGGAAAAAGACTTTTTATAAACATGGCCATAAGCATAAGAGACATGGCAAGCGTAAAAGTCGCTAATTTTTCACATAATGCTGTTATGGGAATTATTGAATATAGCAGCATCTCCCCCATGGTAAGCACTCTTATTGCTACCATTAAGCATATAATACCGAATATGAGTGTGGATTTTTCCTCCATGAAGGTCAAAAACCAAGCCAGATGATATAAACCCATAATTACAATGGAGGAAAATATGAATACATCCATAAACTCAAGTCGTCTTCTGGCGTTAAATACCTGAATTATATTACCTAGGGCAAAACTTACTATAAAGCCACCATCACTATAGCCGTAGTTTGAAACCTGAACAATAATTTCAGTTGATTTTCCAAGGCTAACAGGTATAATCTGAGGAGTAATTTGATCTTTATGTTCTTTTTCATCATGAGACACATTACCGCACTCAAATACAAGCTTTTTGTCAACCCAGATCTTGCAGGCCGATACCACCAACCTGTATTTTAAAGCCATGTTTTCTCTGGATGAATTTGATCTGACCAACAGCCTGAATGTTGCAAAACCTTCATGCGGAAGATTTTTTCCATTAACTTTATATTTTGTCCACGGACCAGGAACTCTTGTAAAATCCTTCTGTTCTACTTTACCATTTGCAAAGTCTTCTGGACAAAACAACCTGTTCCAGTAAAATTCCCATTCTCCATTGAGCTTAACCTGCCCGTCTTCATCAAAATCCCAGTCGTTCAATTCATATACACCGTTAACTGCTATTGGCTGCTTCTTGTCTGGTAATTTTGAAATGTTTAAAACTGAGACGGTAATTACCAGCAGTATAACAAACATAAACACGAGTAAGTATCTCATATTTAACCTCATCAAAAATACGGAATACATTATTAACGCTCAACTTTAAAGCAATTTTAATTTCAAATTCAACTTTCGACCCTTGTGTCAAGTTCCGCCTCAATTTCACTTATGTGTCTTCCTAACAGATCTCTTCCTCTGTAATCAAACATAACAGGAGGAAGAACAATCAGCTCAGGCTTGCCTTTTTCCGCAACATGCTCCTTTACCCTATTTATAATATCCTGGACGGTGAGTAGTCCTGCACATTTTATGGTCCCTCCGAAGAAGGCATTTTTAGCCTCTACAATTTCGTAATTGAAGTTAAATCCACTAATCTCAAATAGGCTCTTTAAAACATTATATGCAAGCTGGGAAGTCACAAACAGAACATTATCTGCATTGTATCTTTGTACAAGCCGGTTGATTCTTTCAGCTTCATCAGGGTCTATGTCATATAGCATGATAAAGCCTGGGGATAAGTTTTTCTCCTTCTTAACCCTCACTTTTACTTTCTTATCACCTCTGATTATATCTATTTCAGGATCCTTCAGTCTTAAAACTTTGTTAAATGTCTCAACTCTTGTAATTACAGTGCTACCATTAATTTTTTCAATTATGTCTCCTTCCTCTAATCCCGCATCATGAGCCGGTGACTTATGAATAACCCCTTCAATTCTTGCTTTGAGATCGTATATATAGGATGGTTCAACAATTATAGGTATTTTATATTTATTTTTTAACTTAGCTGTATAGTCTGAAATTTTATTATACAATTCGGATAATTCACAATCTTTTTCTGCCATAAAAGTATATCCCGGCAGAAACAGCCTGATTGAATCAGCTTCATTATTCTCAAGAAAATCTGCCATTTCTTCAATATCTTCATATTCCATGAAATCCGGATCAAAAACAGCACTTGCACTATAATTGATTCGACCCTTTAGTAAAGCTAATTTCTCCTTTATGTTATCCTGTTTTTTTAGTCCAAGTATTGCCATTCTTTTTTTGTCTGAGATAGAATTTACTGAAACATTAAGCTCTATGTTATTAAGGCCGTGAAGCCTTTCAACCAATTTTTCATCTAGCAGAATTCCGTTTGTAGTTATTTGAATATGCGTTTTTTTATACTTTTTACGCACCTTTTCCACAATACTAATAAAATCCTTGTGAAGAAGAGGTTCACCTTCAACAATCCTGGTTGCAGATTCTCCTATAATTATTTTCCTGTCAGGGGATAAAAATTCGATAATTTCTTCAAAATCCAAAAGTTCGAGTTTACCAAGTTTATAAACTTCTACCTCTTTAGGATTCTGCTTATGACTGCAAAATGCACATGAAGTGTTGCACGCAGATATCACAGGCAGGATATTTGTTCTATATACAGTATTTATAATATAGTCCTTTTGTGCTGTTTTCATATTTTACCTTTCTGCCACTATTTTACATTAGGTTTACAAAAAAACATAGTCTTTATTGATTACTTGTGTAAAAAGTCTTTTTTTATACATGCTTGTACTCTATTTAATCCACAATATCCACAACATTATCCACAGTTCCAAGCATATGTAACATAAGGGTTCGGGGAATATTTCCACATTATTCACACAACAAGTTTCAACAACATTGGGTATAATTCGCCAAATTTTTCATAGGACTTTTGTCCTATAAAAAATTAATTTTGTAACACAAAATTACGTAAACATGTTTTTGCCGCAATTTCTCCATTTATACAAACGTGTCTTGTAATTATTGGTACAGTAAGCTTTCAAAATTTTTCCTTCCCTTTGCTTTTCAGTCAATAGTATAATGTATACATACACCTGTGCTTCCTTTTGACTATCTGAAAACCAAATTCTACATGAACAATTTACCATGTATTTTTGCGAATATTTCTATAAATTGAGGGGAAATATAATAAGTCAGGAAATAATTATAAGTTGTGGAAAACAAAAGTTATCCACAACTTTTTAAATTTCCTTGCTTTAAGGGATTGCTAAATTATTAGGTGAAACTTCGAGCTCATTTTCTTTCTCCGAGTTTTAGCCCGGGTACAGCATTTAAATACAGATCCGACACATAACCTCTTTCAAATTCATAATATGCTGCACAGGCTATCATAGCTGCATTGTCAGTACACAATACAGGACTTGGATAATAAACCAGAAGCCCATCCTTGCCGGCCTTTTCCAAAAGCTCTTTTCTTAGAAGCGAGTTGGCCGCAACTCCTCCGGCAAGAGCAACCTTTAAAGACCCAACTTTTTTTGCTGCAGATATCAGATTTCCAACCAAAACGTCTACAACAGCTGACTGGAAACTCGCACAAACATCCGCCACATTATACTTTTCACCTTTTTGCTCAAGACTGTTCAAATAATTCAACACTGCTGTCTTAATACCGCTAAAACTAAAATCCAGACAGCCTTTTTCAAAATGTACCCTTGGAAAATCAACAGCTTTGGAGTTCCCGTCTTTAGCTGCCTTATCAATCAAAGGTCCACCAGGATAGCCAAGCCCCACTGCTCTCGCAACTTTATCAAAAGCCTCTCCTGCAGCGTCATCCCTTGTCCTCCCCAAAATCTCAAACCTGTCATAATCGCCCACATGAACAATATGACTGTGACCTCCTGATGCTACAAGGCACACGAAGGGCGGTTCCAAGTCCTTATGTTGCAAATAATTTGCTGCGATGTGTCCTTCTATATGATGGACCCCTATCAACGGCTTGTCCCATGCAAAAGCCAAAGCTTTGGCAGCTGAAAGGCCGACAAGTAAAGCACCAACAAGCCCTGGACCATATGTAACTCCGATTGCAGCTATGTTATCAGTGGTTATTCCTGCATCCTCAATAGCCTGATTAATTACAGGTATAACAAGCTCTACATGCTTTCTGGATGCAATTTCCGGTACAACGCCTCCATATTTCTGATGAAGATCTACTTGTGAAGAGATAACATTGGACAATACCTCCCGTCCATTTTTAACAACAGCCGCGGAAGTTTCATCACAACTTGACTCAATTCCGAGAATAAATTTATCTGCCAAAATCAACACTCCTTTAATTTTTCCAAACCTCAGTACAGGAATTTATAAAAACCAGGGTTCTAATAAATTCCTATACCCTAAAAAAATATTCGCGTGAAATACTGATCTATTATTATAAGTCCTCCAACAAAAAAAACATAGTACGAGAAATATTTTAAACTTGCCTTTGTAAAAATCTTAAGCATTACTTTTATGGCAAAATACCCAGATATACCTGCAGCCAGCATTCCTGCAAGCAATGGCATTGTCTCTACTGCTATTTTTCCAGCCTTTATTATATCCCAACCTTCAAGAACTACCGAACCTAATATTGCAGGTATGGACATCAGAAACGAAAACTTTATTGCAAATTCACGATCCAGTCCTCTGAATAATGCCCCTGCAAGAGTTAGCCCAGAACGTGAGATTGCCGGCATTATTGCAATCCCCTGTGCAGTACCGATAACACCAGCATCAAGATAGTTCATGCTTTCGAGCTTTTTGCCGTTTTTCTTTTCCTTGTGCTTTTCTTCAACATATAAAAGCACAAGACCGGTTATTATGAATTCAATCCCCAATGTAGCTCCCGTATCAAAAAGCAATAACAGTAGATCCTTGAATACAACAGCAATTATGACTGTAGGCAAAGTACCCACAACTACAAGCAGGGTAAGCTTGCTAAAAGGCTTTTTGATCATCTTTAACACGTCTTCTCGCAAAACTATAACTACTGCTATAAGCGTAGCCAGATGAACAGCCACTTCAAAGGTTATTGACCCCTGCTTCAGTCCAAACACGTTTTGAAAAAGACTTAAATGCCCTGAACTGCTTATAGGTAAAAACTCTGTTAAACCCTGTATTATGCCCAGTATTATTGCCTGAATCAGATTCATGTTATTGCTCCCCTTAAAAAAATATTATAGTGAAAGCCATATCAAAATATAGCATATCATAAATATTTTATTTCGAGAAGGTATGAGAATATACTATAAATTCCTATATATTAAAGAAAAGTTCTTAATCATCATGAATTCTTTTTTTTGAGAGAAACCACCATTACTTATTCTTCTCACAAAATAATCACACAAAAATGGGGCGGATTTATTATGTCCACCCCATTTCTTTATTCCTCTATGTTGTTAATATCATGCACCTGAAGCACTTAAAACATTGACAGGCTTACCCTGTATAGTAATATTTTCTGCTTCTCCCTTTTCTCTTTTTCCAAATACTATTTGTGTAACTTCATATATATCTTCAACCGGCACCACTTCGATATCCATTGTTTCAAACATCTCCTGCCAGTTGTCCTTTGCTATTATCACTTTCTTAATGCCGGCATTCCATGCGGCTTCCACTTTAGCGACAACTCCTCCAACCGGCTTTACTTTTCCCCTTATGGATATTTCACCTGTCATTGCTATTTCACTACTAATAGGAAGATTGTTAATTGCAGAGTAAACTGCCGTAGCAATGGCAATACCTGCAGAAGGCCCGTCTATTGGTACACCTCCCGGAAAATTCAAATGGATATCGTAATCTTTATAGTCTATGTCAAAAATTCTTTTTAACACTGTCAGAACATTTTCCACAGATCCTTTTGCAGTACTTGTTCTCCTGAGCTTATGCCCTCTTCCATCCATTTCTTCCTCTTCAATTATTCCTGTAACTTTCAAGGTACCTTTTCCGTTAAAAGTCTTAACGGCAGCAACTTCAATATCTAAAACCATTCCGGTGCAATTTCCGAACACCGCCAATCCGTTAATGCATCCGACTTGTTCACTCTTATCAACCTTTTTATCTAAACGTGGGTTATATTTGCCAAACTCGATTACCCATTCAATATCCTTTCTCTTTATAAGTCTTCGATCCTCAACTAAAGCTACACCTCCAGCAATCTGAACTATGTTTACGGCATCTCTGCCGCTTTGTGCATACTTTGCTATCAACTCGCCTCCGCCCTCTTCCAGGACAAAGCCTCCCTTTTGAGCCGCATTTTTTGCTATCTCTGTTACTTCTCCGGCTGTAAGTGGTCTGAAATATATTTCAACACATCTCGACCTTATGGCTGCCGGTATTTCATCCGCTGTCCTTGTAGTAGCACCTACAAGTCTGAAGTCGGCCGGTAAACCCTTTTGAAATATCTCATGAATATGTGAAGGTATATTCTTATCCTCAGAGCTATAGTACGCACTCTCTAAAAATACTCTTCTGTCTTCAAGCACTTTAAGAAGTTTGTTCATCTGGATAGGATGAAGTTCACCAATTTCGTCCAGAAACAAAATTCCGCCGTGAGCTTTAGTGGCAGCCCCAGGCTTTGGTTGTGGAATACCCGCTACACCATAAGCCCCCGCACCCTGATATATCGGGTCGTGCACCGAACCAATCAAGGGATCGGCTATACCTCTTTCATCAAACCTTAATGTAGTTGCATCTACCTCTACAAATTTGGCTTCCTTCTTAAAGGGCGATATACTATTTTGTTTTGCTTCATCAAGAATAACCCTTGCAGCAGCAGTTTTGCCCACACCTGGTGGTCCATATATAAGTACATGCTGAGGATTAGGACCGCATAAAGCAGCCCTTAGTGCTTTAAGCCCTTGTTCCTGCCCAACTATCTCTTTTAATGTAGAAGGCCTCGTCTTCTCCGATAACGGTTCGGAAAGTTTAATCTCCCGGAGCTTTCTGAGTTTATCCATCTCCTTCTTCGACTCTTTCTCAATGGCACTCTTGTTTCCCTGCTGTGATTTCAACAGATTCAGAAAGTAGAGTCCGATAATTATTGAGAAGAATAATTGTATAATAAAGAGAGTGCTTGTAAGCATTTTTTATCCTCCTAAGATTAATTTTTTGCGTAGCAATGCAATACCTTATTATAGCTTTTAAAGTGAAACGCAATTATGCCAAAAAACCTTTAGGTATATTATTTACCTTGTTAGTTATTTTATCCTGACTTTTTAAATTGGAATGTATTGGTAAGCATTTTTGAAGCAAACAATTTGTTTTATGCTAAAAAATAAATGACCACAGATAAATGCGGCCATTTGCTTAAAGTTATTTTATACGTTAATTAAGTTATTGATTATTGATTTAATCCTTTTTCTTTTAGTAATTCCATATTAGTATTACCATTTCCTTCTCCATATATAAGCCCATTGCCTTTTGTAATAATTTCTTCATTACCATCTTTATCAATTAATTTTGCAAAGTAATTAGTAATTACAAGTTTTCCTTGTTCGGGTAATTCGTATATATATATAGTTGTTCCCGAACCGACTTCCATGTCTGGTGGACCAAACGTTTCAGAAAACTCTGAAAATACAATCTTCTTCCCATTATTTTTATATTCCAGTACATCACTTTTCCTTAATTCTTTAATATTGTCCGGTAACATTCCAGATCGTTTATACGCTTCTTTTATGCATACTCCATCCTTTGTATATACGACTTTTTTATCTTCATCAGATAAATTCTTAAAGGGATTCTTTTTATCTTTTTCGTTATTAGAATTATTGCTCTCTTCTTCTTTTTTTATTTCGGAAGAAATTTCACTATTAACTTTGCTAAACCCATATAAAGTCACCGAAGAAATTGTTAATAAACAAACAACAGTTGCTAAAATTATTCTTCTTTTTATCATAAACATTACCTCCTATTAATATCATTTTTTATGTTTTTATTGCCTTTTGATATATAAAGTATAATTCCCAGTTCCATTACTTCCAACTTCAGATACTTTAACAAAATAAGTTCTATTTGCAGTTAAGCTGAATACTATTTTAAAGTTCCTGTTTGAAGGATAAGAAATATCATCATCTGATGTAAGATAGCTCCCTGTTGAAGTATACAATTTACCTATTGTGTCACAACTTGAAGTTGCTCCTGTTGTATAAATCTTGTAATTTCCTGAATAACTGGGCTTAAACATATAGTAATCTTCATCACCATAAGCGTTCCCATATCCAAAGCAAAAACTAGAAGAAATAGAGCCATTATTTGTAGATGTCGAACTTAAAGTCACAGTCTGAGCTGAATTTATAATATCTCCAGCCTGTTCAGTTGCATTTACAAATGGTGTTGAACCTGTACAAGTTATTGCATTTCCATTTGTAAAATCCCAGACAGCTGGTTTACTTATCAAATAAAAGGTCTCTAATGTTCTGTTATAATCCACAACTCCATATTTTTTCACTGTAGTATCTATATTTGTATCATTTAGAACAGTTAATCCATCTGAAGCAGTATTATAAACATTGCTTTGACCAATCTTATGCGACCATATACCGTCACTATTTCTAAAATAAAAATGGTAGTCATATTCAGGATCAACCGCTAGCATAATTTTTCTTTTGCCTGCTGGTACAGTTGCAGTTTTTGTTGTTTTTTCAATTGTGAAGCCCAAACGGCTAAAGTCATTTTTCATTTTATTAAATATATCTTCATGTGAATATGGATGCGACGCTATTATATTCCAATATGTATCTGTTGATAATCTACTCTTAAACTCTCCTGGCTGTTGTTTATAATAATAGTCTGTATAGTTACCATAACCTGGCACATAAATAGTATATGGAAGCGTACCATTATAAAACATCTGTAACGCATAAGCATAACAATTCATTCTACTAATCATATCAGAATTATTAATCAAAGTCGCCGTTTTTGTATAATCAATGTAATTTCTATTTTGTACAATATCAGCTGCAAAAGCATTAGTAAATGTCGTTAAAAATAACACTAAAACTAAAATCATGGATCCTATCTTTATGATTTTCATTTGTAACTTCCCCCTTAATAATTATTATAAATATTTTTTCCAATGTAATCAATCCTTCTAATTATTAATCTTTATAACCATTATTAATATTTATTTAATAATGCTCACCTCCTGAACACCTCTTATTTAAAATTTAAGAAGTTATTACAAAATCAATACAAACAACCAATCCCAATTAATTCTAATTTCATTATATATATATATAATGAATGTCAATATTTATCTTATTTTGTTATATATTATTAACATTCCCGTCATAATTACAATAATCATCATTATAATTTTATCCTATATAAATAAGGTTACTGCTCAGGCATTCCCAACAGCCCCTGTTTCATGGTAGGATGAAACCATCGCTTCTGTGTGCGATGTCTCCGACCTAACCGGGTCAGCAAATTAGGGATACCAATCCGGCATCCCCTGAATGTAAAAACTGAATACAGTTATTTTGCAGGGACAAACGGTTGTCCTCTCACTGCCATTGCAATGGCTTCCATGGCATCTATTCCATTTTTCTTTGCCGTTGATATATAGCTTCGTATCCAGCAAAAAACTTTGGCACCATCCTTTCCTCTGAAGCACCCTGATATCTTTTGACGCAATTTTTGCATTCTCAGATCTCTTTCGCTCAAATTATTATGCCAGGTTCTCAATGTCGTACTGCTGGAGCTTATGCAGCAGTTGCAGTGCCTTGCTTTTCTTCGGCTTGCCCTTCTTATTCAATACCTGGGGACTCTTTTGTGCATCCTCCACTATGCCGACGGATATAATACCATGATACCTTTCATGCCATGTTTTCATTTCTTCTTCCGGCATTTCGACAAACCCCTGAGCCTTTAAGGCCTCTACCCTGCGATATACTTCAATCAAGAGTCCGTCCATATCATTTGCCCAGTCCTGATGGTAGTTTTCTGCAATATCCTTGAGAGAACGCAGGTGATGGGCATTACACTCAGCATGGGTACAGTCACTGAAACGATAATATGGCTTCAAGTGATCATGTACAGCAGTACCCTTGAAATCCGGCAGAATACCAATGTCCCGTGCAGCCTTTCCTCCTCGTTTCTCATGGATCGTATAATACGTCAGCTTTTCTGTGGATGCCACATGCAGCCATTGTGTCTTTCCTTCCGAACGCATTCCAGTCTCATCAAAACCCACTACATCTGCTTCAGTTACCTGTTGATTGATTTCACCCTCAGTTTCTTCAAGTGTGTTATAAAGCCTGGTTGCAGCGTTCACCAGCGTCCCTTCGCTCACGGTTTGGTTCGTGATATCTTTCACTGCCTCCGCAGCCCTCTCTAGTGGAACCAACTGATATTGTGTCAGGTAGTTCATCAGCGTCTGCATATTTTCACCGTATTGTACAGGTTGGTTTACTTCAACTGGAAATTCACTTTTATGCACCTTTCCGCAGTCAGGACATGCCTTCTCGTAGGTAACATGCTCTGTAACACGAATCTTTGGCTTTGGAATATCAAATACCTGCCGGGTTTTTCCTTGTTTTGTTAACTTGACCCAAGTTGTAGCCGCATCCACACATCTCCGGTATCTTATGCTCGATCACATCGTCCGGATTCTCCACCTTTTCCAGAGTTTTACCCTCATGCCCCCACTGGCCGCCTGTCTTTTCATACACTGATACCAGACACTCCAACTTACCTTTGGCCATAATGTCTTTGTATATGGCGTTATACTTTGTGGTTTCATTAAAGTCCATCTCTGTTCGACCTTCATCATCCTTTAGAGTAAGTCTTAATAATTAATAATTCGTCCATTTAATACGCCACCATTCAACCAATTAGTATTATTATATTAAGTTGAATATGTGGTTTTCATCGATAAAATATTACCATCATCTTAATATAATGTTTTTTCAATATCTGAGTAGAAACAAATCTTTTATAACAATCATTGTTTAACAATTTGTATTGGCTTTTATAGTTTATAGGCATTTTAAGTACTAAAAAAGATGTAACCAAATTATCGCAAATGGTTACATCTTTTTCTAATTAAATATATTAATTATACTTCCATCAATTTCATGATGCCGATTCTTTTTTAACACTGGACTTCTTCTTGGAAGTCTTCTTCATTGACTTTTTATTTTCATTAATAACAATTGACGGTGCAGTATTATTCGTAACTGTTTCTCGTGTAACAATGCACTTTTCTGCATTTCCCATAGTCGGAATATCATACATAACTTCAAGCATAATTTCCTCAATTATTGCTCTAAGCCCTCTGGCACCGGTATTCCTTTCTATTGACTTTTCTGCAATAGCTTCTAATGCCCCGGTTTCAAACTCCAGCTCAACTTCATCCATCTCAAACAACTTCTGATATTGCTTTACAAGAGCATTTTTTGGCTCAGTCAATATCTGAATCAAAGCTGCTTTATCAAGAGATTGCAGCGATACCATAACCGGCAGACGTCCGACAAACTCAGGTATTAGCCCGTACTTCAACAAATCCTGAGGATAGATGTTCTTCAATATTTCTCCAACATCTATTTTCTTTTGGCTTTCTATTTTAGCTCCGAATCCCATTGACTTTTTGCCTATTCTGTTCTGAATGATCTTGTCAATACCATCAAAAGCTCCACCGCAGATAAATAGTATATTAGTGGTATCTATCTGAATAAACTCCTGATGAGGATGTTTTCTACCACCTTGCGGTGGCACAGAAGCAACTGTTCCTTCAAGAATCTTTAAGAGTGCCTGTTGAACTCCTTCACCACTGACATCCCTTGTAATTGAAGGATTCTCAGATTTTCTTGCAATTTTATCTATTTCATCAATGTAGATTATACCCTTTTCAGCTCTTTCAATGTCATAATCGGAAGCCTGTATAAGCTTCAAAAGAATATTTTCAACATCTTCCCCTACATACCCTGCTTCTGTCAGTGACGTTGCATCGGCAATAGCAAAAGGTACATTGAGTATTCTTGCAAGTGTCTGAGCTAGCAGTGTCTTTCCTGACCCGGTAGGACCAATCATAATAATATTGCTTTTCTGAAGTTCAACATCAGACCCTTTAATATCAGTGTTTATCCTCTTGTAGTGGTTATAAACTGCAACTGATAAAGACTTCTTTGCAGTTTCCTGTCCAATTACATATTGATCCAAAATCTCTTTGATTTCGGCAGGCTTTGGTACGTCATTCAGTTCTGCTTCAGTTCTTGCATCTTCAAACTCTTCCTCAATTATCTCAGAACAGAGTTCAATACACTCATCGCATATATAAACTCCAGGCCCAGCTACCAACCTTTTAACCTGTTCTTGGGTCTTGCCACAGAAAGAGCACTTTAGTTGCTTCTTCTCATCATATCTGGACATCCTACCACCTCGTTTATTTTCTTCTTTCCATTACATCATCTACTAATCCGTAAGCTTTAGCTTCCTCTGCGGACATAAAAAAGTCTCTTTCAGTGTCTGCTTCAATCTTTTCCAATGGCTGACCTGTTTTCTCACTCAAAATCCTGTTCAATCTTTCTCTTGTTTTGAGGATATGCTCGGCATGTATTTTAATTTCTGTTGCCTGACCTCTGGCTCCGCCTAATGGTTGATGTATCATAATTTCACTGTTTGGTAAGGCATATCTTTTCCCTTTGGCTCCGGCAGCTAATAGGAACGCTCCCATACTTGCTGCCATACCGATGCATATTGTTGACACATCCGGTCTGACATACTGCATGGTATCATAAATAGCCAATCCGGCAGATACAGATCCTCCCGGACTATTTATATAAAGCTGTATATCCTTATCAGGATCTTCAGCCTCAAGGAACAACATCTGGGCCACTACAAGGCTTGCCGTAACATCATTAACTTCATCACTTAAGAGTATTATCCTATCTTTCAGCAGCCTGGAAAAAATATCGTACGAACGTTCACCACGGTTTGTTTGCTCAACTACTACAGGTACAAGACTCATAATAATATGCCTCCCTTTGTTTGAACTTTATTCTTCTTTATTTCTTCCCACAAATACTTTAAATTAAACCTATATTAAGCTATTTTTGCACTTTCAACCAATAACTCTATGGTCTTCCTGATTTTTATAGTTTCATTAATATATTGTATATCGTTATCCTGCAAATGTTTCTTAAATTCTTCTACATCTTGCTTATAACTTTCTGCAATCTTAACAACCTCTTGATTAAATTCATCTTCATTTGCTTGCACATTTTCTGCCTTACAAACAGCATCTAAAACAAGCTGTGACTTTACTTCTGCTTCAGCTCTCTTTTCAAACTGGCTTCTGAAATCTATATATCCCATACCCATAATGTTGAGATACTTTTCAAGGTCAAGACCTTGATAACGCAGTCTCGAATCAAAATCCCTAACCAGTGTGTCAATATGTTTTTCAATCATAACATCAGGTATTTCCACAGTTGCATTTTCAGTTACTTTATTAATAACCCTGTCTTCAGTCTCATGTTTTGCTTTATGTTCTGCAGTTTCTGTAAGCTTCTTTCTTATATCCTGCTTGTACTCTTCAAATGTGTCAAATTCACTTACATCTTTTGCAAATTCGTCATCTAAAACAGGTAATTCCTTCATTTTTACATCGTTAATAATTACTTTAAAAAGAGCTGCTTTACCTGCAAGGTCTTTATTACCATAATCTTCAGGGAATGTAACATTAACCTCCACATCATCGCCAGGTTTAGCTCCCATAAGTTGATCTTCGAAACCTGCAATAAAGCTTCCTGAACCAATTTCAAGGGTATAGCTGCTTGCTTTGCCACCTTCGAAAGGTTCATCGTCTATAAACCCTTCAAAATCTATGTCTGCTATATCACCCTTCTCAATACCTCTATCTTCAACGGTTATCAGTCTTGCACTTTTTTCTGCTACATTGTTGATTTCTTTTTCAACATCATCTTCTGTTACCAAAGCTTGCACCTTCTCTACTTCAACACCTTTATACTGTCCGAGTTCAACCTCAGGCTTAACAGCAACATCTGCAACGAAAATAAGGTTCTCACCCTTTCCGATTTGTTTGATGTCAATACTGGGTCTGTCCACAGGATGGATATCATTTTCTTCTACTGCCTTATCATAAGCCTCAGAACAAACAATATTTATAGCATCTTCATAAAGGACTTCCACTCCAAATTGTCTTTCAACTATATTTCTTGGAGCCTTTCCTTTTCTAAATCCCGGTACATTAAACTTCTTCATATTCTTTAAATATGACTTTTGAAGACCTTCTTCAAATTTTGCAGCATCAACCTCTATTTCGAGTTGAACTATATTTTTTTCCTTTTTTTCCACCTTAACGCTCATTTATAACCTTTCCTCCCATTGTTTGGTTTTATATTTAATAATTAATTTAGTTTCCAATTATATGTAAGACCTTGTAATCAGAGTGCTTTCAATCCCCTGACAACGTACAAAAAATCAGCCACTCCATTATAACATAATATATTTTGAAAAGCCAATATTAACTATAATTTTTTTCAAGTTTATATTTAGCTGGTCGTTCCGCTCCGCTTCACTGCTCGCCTATGCGTCCTAGGCTGGTCGTTCCGCTTCGCTTCACTGCTCGCCTATGCGTCCTAGAATCAGAGGTTTGAAATTCAAATAATCCGCTGATACCAATTCAAACTTTATACCATTTACATCGCCAACTACCGAACTCTTAAAACCGGCACCGTGCAAGTGTCCATATATACACTTTTTTACGTTATATTTCCCCATTATTTCCACAAATTGCGACGGCTCCTTTTTGGAATTAAAGGGAGGATAGTGCATCGCTACAATAATACATCTGTCCTTTAAGTTTTGTGTGGTACTTTTGAGGGATAATTCAAGTCTTTGAAGCTCCCTGTCAAATATTTTCCTATCCTCTTCATCAAAGCCGTCATCTCCAGGACACTTCCAGCCTCTGGTGCCACATAGAGTAACCTCTTCAATTTCAAAACTGTTATTGTGCATAAAACTTATAGATTTAAATTCATTTACACACAAGAATTTGTTAAGTTTGCTAACCGTTGTCCACCAGTAGTCATGATTTCCTTTAGATATTATCTTCCTGCCGGGCATTTTTTCTATAAATCTGAAGTCCTCGTAAGCCTGCTCTAAGTACGTAGCCCATGAAATATCACCTGGAATGATAACATAGTCGTTTTCACCTACCGTTTCCAACCAATTTTGCTCAAGCCTTTCCATATAATTGTACCATCTTTCACCGAAAATATCCATTGGCTTGTCTATACTTATCGCCAGATGAAGATCGGATATTGCAAATATTGACATTAACTTTTACTCCTGCTATCTTAAATATTCAATAATTTTCCTTGCCAGTGCGGATGTTATCCCTTCAACAGCTGTCAAATCATCAATTTGTGCTTGTTTAATATTTTTTACAGACCCGAAGTGCTTTATTAAAGCTTTCTTCCTTTTTGGTCCAATTCCTTCTATTTCATCTAATACAGAACCTTTATATCTCTTCTTAACAAGTTTTCTGTTATATTCTATTGCAAACCGGTGTGCCTCATCCTGTATAGATGTAATAAACCTTAGTAAATTCAGATCCTTTGACAGTTCAACTTCCTTACCTTTAGATACAATTCCTCTGGTTTTGTGGTTTGCATCCTTTACCATGCCTGCAACAGGTATAGTAATATTCAATTCCTCAAGAACTTCTGAAACCGAGTTTACGTGTCCTAATCCTCCATCCGCCAGAATCAGATCAGGAAGCCTGCTGAATTTTGCCTTGCTAACCTCTTCTTCCTTTTCTTTGCGTGCATGCATAAATCTTCTGTGTATTACCTCTTGCATGCTTGCATAGTCATTCTGACTATCTATAGATTTCACCTTAAACCTTCGATATTCCTTCTTTTCTGCAAAGCCACCCTCAAATACTACCATAGAAGCCACTATTTCAGTACTTCCAGTATTGGAAATATCGTAAGCTTCTATTCTTTGGGGCAGGTTATCCAACTCCAAAAGCTCTTTGAGCTTTTCCATACCCTCCTTCGCAAGACTCTCTTGTGCCCTTATATTATCCTTGAACTGATTCAGTGCAATAAGTGCATTCTGCGAAACCATCTCAACCAACTTGAGTTTTTCGCCCTTTCTCGGCACTTTAATATGCACCCGAGACTCCTTTTTACTGCTGAGCCACCTTTCAATAATATCAATTTCATCTATATCTTCCTGAAGGACTATTTCCCCTGGAACGTAAGCTGTACCGCTGTAGAACTGCTTTATAAATGAAGTCATCAGTTCACTATCAGTCACATCGCCCGCTCCTTCAAATATAAAGTGTTCCCTTCCGATTAATTTCCCACCTCTTATAAAAAAAACCTGTACACATGAGTCTGTGGGATCTTTTGAAAACGCAACAACATCCTGATCCTCCATAGCTGTAGAAACAACCTTCTGTTTTTGTGCTATATGTTTTAAACTGGTAATTTTATCTCTTAACGCTGCAGCCTTTTCAAATTCCATGCTCTCAGACGCTTTGGCCATTTCGTTTTCCAATCTCCTTATTATCTCGTCCTGCTTGCCTCCCAAAAAACTGCATATATCATTCATTAGGGCTCTGTATTCCTGTTTGCTTACATCTCCCTGACAGGGGCCCAAACATTGATAAATATAATAATTAAGACATGGACGCTGCTTCTTTGAGTCTTTTGTAAATATCTTATTACAGGACTTAATAGGAAAAAGTTTTTTAATAAGGTCAATAGTGTCCTTGACTGCAAATCCACTTGTGTAAGGACCAAAATATTTCGCTCCATCCTTTTCCACTTTCCTTGTCATCAAAATCCTTGGATATTCCTCATTCATCGTGACTTTGATATACGGATAGCTTTTATCATCCTTAAGCATAATATTAAACTTCGGCCTGTACTTTTTTATAAGATTGCACTCTAAAATTAAAGCCTCAAGCTCTGTGTCGGTAACAATGTACTCAAACTCCCTGATTCTAGGAACCATTGCCTGTACCTTGGGTGTCTGGTTGGATAAAGACTGGAAATACTGGCGTACTCTGTTTTTCAGTACAACAGCTTTTCCTATATATATGATTTCTCCATTTATATCCTTCATAATATAAACGCCCGGTTTATCGGGCAGTTTTTTTAGTTCTTCCTGTATATCAAACATAGGCATCACATCCTGCTTATCCAATCCGACAGTATTTTTTTTACTTCGTCAATTTCAATACTATGAATTGCTCTATTTGTTATTTTTATAGCGTCCTCATAATTTACTTTTTTAATTAAACTATAAATATCAGAAAACGCTCCCGGAGTAATACTAAGTTCACTGACTCCCAATCCTAGTAAAACTAAAACAGTCATGGGGTCTGTCGCCATTTCCCCGCAAATTACTACAGGCTTATCATGCACTTTTGCTGTGTCGACACATAATTTAACCATTTTAATAAATTCAGGGTCAAGATAATTTTCCTTATTTATAGCGGAGCACTTTCTGTTGAAGCCACAATACTGGTACAGAAGATCATTTGTTCCTATATTTATAAAATCCACTTCACAAATTATATTGTTAATATCATCAACTGCAGAAATAGTCTCAACAAACGCCCCAATTTTTATTTTTTCAATACAAGCAATATTTTGCATAGCTGGCTCTGCTTGTATATCTCTTATTATTTCTTTGATTTCCCTTATCTCCCCAACTGAATTCACCATCGGGAAAGTTATACGTACATTACCATAGGCTATTGCCCTTATTATAGAACGTATCTGCACGGCAAGCTCATCTTTATGTTCAAGCGATCTCCTGATTCCTCTTGAAACATTTTGGTAAGTTTCGGAATTGAGATTAAGGGTACCGGGAACTTTATCTCCGCCTATATCGACAGTTCTCAAAACCACCACTTTATTATCCATAGCTTTTGCCATTCTTGAATAAATTGAAAACTGCTTCTTTTCGTCAGGTACTTTAGCATAGTTAATAAACAACGCTTCAGTTCTCACAAGCCCAATACCATCAAAATTAAAACTCTTTGCTATGTTAAACTCCTTGATACTGCTTATACTCGCATAAAGAGAAATTCTATGCCCATCAGTTGTAATTGCGGGCTCTATAGTCCCAGAGTGTTTTACAATTTCATTGCCCATTATTTTTTCGTTGTAACTTACAATATCCGAACTTTCCGGATTAATTACCAGGATACCCTTGTTTCCGTCAACAATTGCCTGCTTGCCTTTATATTCAAGAATCCCTTTGAAAGCTATATTGTTAAGCAGGGGAATTCCAACACTCTTTAAAATTATTGAAGCATGTGAGAAATATCCTGCCCCTTCCTGAGCAACAACGCCTTTTACATCCTTCTTGCTAAGCACGCCAGCAATAATAGGATTCAACTCTTTGACAACCACTATATGCGTTGAATCTATGTCATCGAGATTTATTTCATTGTCACCATGCATATTTCTTATAAGCCGTTTCCTTACATCGTTCAAATCAAAAATACGATGTTTGACATACTCATTGCCACTATCTTCTATGCAATCTATATAGCTTTGGATACAAGAAAAAATTGCCCTGTCTGCATAATATCTTTTCTGCCGTATGGCATTTTTTATTTCTTCAAAGAAATAATTGTCATCAAGGATTTCTTTATAAAACTCAAAAATTCTGTTCTCCTCGTTGCTAAGTATTCCTTTAAATCCATCCTTCAAATCGTGAATTTCGATAAAGGTCTTACAAATAGCGACTTCAAGGTCAGTAATCTGGCTTTCAACCTCAGACTCATCAATTAATCCGAGGTTTACATCATAATTTACATCCCTGACATGTATTAAATTCCCAATACCTATACCACCAGATACAGGTGTCCCCTCAAATACTATCTTTTTCATATATTTATTCAATGGATATACAGGAACAAATAAAGCATTACTTCCCCTGCTATCCCTTATTCCCCTAAATCACTTATTAAATAACTTCCTAGTTCATTGACCGCCTGAATTTCATCTTCGCCATCAGCAATTATTGTTATCGTATTGCCACTTCCAACACCTAATGAAAGGAGACCCAACAAGCTCTTGGCATTAGCTTTTCGTTCACCTTTTTCAACCCAGATGTTTGCTTTATAATTAGATGCCTTCTGTATAAACAATGCAGCAGGCTTTGATTCAAGGCCGGGCACATTGCTTACAACTATTTCTTTTTTAACCATATTGTAATAAGCCTCCTATAATTAATTTCCTTAATCAGAATTATATCAGATAATATTCAATTCTTATCAAAAAATTTGTTTTTTTAACAAACTTTTTAGAAATTAAATCTGATACCAAAGAGGCGATATGGCAAAAACAAGGTCTTTTAAAGCAGTTTTGAATCCTTAACTTCATACAGTTTGACTGTAACTTTCCCTCCAGAAACCGTTGCCTTGATTATTACCGGATTACTTCGGTTGTTTACAAACTTTAGATCTGCTCCACCGTATACTACAGTTGCGTCCTTACCTTTTTCAACATATCCGATACTTTTTGAGTGTTTGTGGCGTTCAGTTATTTTCATATCTGCGTCCAGTGCCGAATTATAAAGAGTTGTTGAAAGTTGACATATTCCACCTCCAACACCATATCCCTTTTCAGGACCCTCTTCAGTCCTTATGATTATTGGTGCTTTCTGGTAGCCTTTATCACGGGTTCTCTTTCCAAGTGTCTCATTAAATGAAAACTCCTCACCAGGCATTAATTTTATATTATCTATATAATTAGCTGCAACTTCAATATTGTTCACTCTAGGATTCTGATCATCCAATATCTCAGTATTGAATTTACCTATCTGTACAATGCTGTTCTCAATATTGTCAGACGTTACATTTGGTTTTACTTCATCAATAATTGGGCTTACTTTTTTATCCTGACCAGAGTTAAAAATAGTGTTTAGAGTCTTATCAATATTCAACTTTTTACCGTTTCTTTCGGGTACTACCTTCCATTTCTCCTGGTCAAACAGAGCATTCTTTGGCTGAACCTCAACCGTTTTAGAATAATTCTCCAATAATTCAACAACCTGTGATTTAGTCATTCCCTCTAAATTTCTATCTCCAAAATATACATTATTATTAATCTTCGGTTCAGCCTCTCCTATGCTGCAAGCTGTTAAAAGAACAATACTGATACAAACCACCAGTGATTTCAGCATTCTAGATTCGTTAACCATTACTTACACCTCTTCCAGACTTTTTCACTTTAGTGTACGTTATCTATAGCAAAAGAAGGAACTATATCTTCTAAAATCTTGTATTAAGAAATTGATGAAATATCACTTCGTATTTTTCACGTGGGCTATTATAGTCAAAATAAGGCCTGAAGTAAAATTATAGCCAAAGTTATATTTTCAGCCATCCTATGCGTTTTAGAAGATATAGTAAAGAGCAGATTGGTAAGTCCTGTTAATAGCTAATCATACGTTCAGCTAGAAAAACAAACATAATTCCAAGTAACATATTTATAAGTCCGAGAACTACATTAGCTATTATTAAAGTATTACCACTACCTCTTCTCTGCTTGTTTAATAATATACCGAAGGTTATCCCTGCTATAGCGAATAATGGAGAAATAAAAAATGTCAATGCCGCACTTATCCACCCTAGTATTACATATAGTTTTGCATTCTCCGGTACTGCAACTGTTCCGTCATGGCTTTCATGTTTTTCCTTATCTGCAGTCAGTAAGTTCTGGTCTTCCTTATTATTTTTAAATGCAACGTGCGATTTATCTTCAATTTCTTCATTAACTTCATTATTTTTTCCATAAAAATCCTCGTCCATAGAATCACCTCCGTGTGATTATTATTAGTGATAAAAAAACATATATTCAAGTATTATTTTCATAAAGCTCTAAAAAGGCATAAAAAAAGCACCCACCATCCTATAGGAATTTTTAAACAAATCATTTATTCCTTGGATAGCTGTGCTTTATAATAGTTATGCCATTATATTTTTACTCGTTTTGTAAAATATCTGTCCTCCTATTTTGTATCTCATTGCTGCTGTAGATTTTAGACATTGCAGCGATTACCAGCAAGCCGATTAAAATATAGTAAATGTCTGTAAAAACAGAATTAAAATAATATGCAATACGTACTAACATTTCCACTGCATAGTTAATTTTGCTTAAACCAGCATAAATAGTATAAGTAATAACCTCAGGAATTCCAAAATATTGCATAATTTCTAAAACGTAATCTCTCAAAAATACAGCACAGGCTATCATCCCACAAGTTAAAATCACACTTGACAGAAAACATATAAAAACAAGCCTCTTTTCCTTTCTTATCTTAATATGATCTTCCATCAGATTAATTTTGCTCATTACTTTTATTTCAAAATCTTCAGGAGGTTCAACTCCTTTATCTTCTTCAAGTGATTTTGCAATACTGCTGTAAGCCTGAAACTCGGTACAACATATACTGCACTTGTTAATATGATGGATTAATTCCGCATGCTCCTTATCATTTAACTCTCCATCTAAGTACTTCATCATAAAGTCATTTGATTGATCACAATTCATAGAATTCCCTCCTTCCTTTGCCCAGCTAATTTTTCCTTAAGCATTTGCCTGGCTCTGAACAACCTGTTTTTTACAATAGTCATAGGCTCGTTAAGAACCTGCATTATCTCCTCATATGAAAGACCGTTTTTGTGGTATAAAATAAGTGGTACACGATACTTTTCAGGTAATTGTGCTAGCTCGTAGTTAACTCTCTCACTCTGTTCCCGTTTCAAATAGCTTGATTCAGGAGTATCTATATCACTGGAAACACCATATGCTTCATCAATAGGCATTGTATCAACTTTTTTCTTCCTTATTATGTCCAGACAATAGTTTGTTGCAATTTTAACCGACCAAGTCGAAAACTTGTATTGCGGATCATACTTATCCAATGCCCTGTATATCCGGATAAAAACCTCTTGAGCTATGTCGCTGACTTCATCCTTATTATTAATCATATTATATATTACATTATATATCAACCTTTTGTATCTTGTAACCAGTTCTGAAAACGAATCCTTATCGCCTTCCAAACATCTTTTTATTATAATAATATCCGGTGCTTCCAATAATATTTCACCTCCCCCTGTTTTAAAAAATATTAAAATGATATAATAATTATATCATTTTAATATCATCTTAATCTTATTTACGTATTTAAAATTATTTTGTCTGGTAATTATATCTTACATATTCAGGACAGGTGATTATATGTTAATTAAAAACATTACGAAGAATAGTATTTTAGCCGACGATTTGAGTGTTGCAAATAACTTCTTTGAACGTTTTATGGGATTAATGTTCAAAAAAAGTCTGCCTTTTGGGAAAGGACTTCATATTATCCCCTGCAACTCTATTCACATGTGTTTTATGAATTTCCCTCTCGATATAATATTTTTGAGTAAGGATATGGAAATCATAAATATAGTTGAAGGAATAAAGCCCTGGAAAATTTCAAAAATTATTTCCGGGGCTCATTCAGTATTGGAACTTCCTGCAGGGACTGTTGCAAAAACCTCCTCGGTTGTAGGTGATAAGCTGAGGTACGTATAAAATATAAGTTCCTACTCTGGATAACGAAAAAATTTGATTTGATAATGTATTCAAAATACTAGAATCGGAAGTTATTTTTTCGTTATCCCTTAGTATTGAAAAATAAACAATAAAATTAAAACAGCTTTATTGTGTCAAAAACTTATAAATAGTAGTATGCTTATACTCCGTACCTGCACTAAATACAGGTGATGGAAAATGCTTGTGCTTTAGAGAGTTAGGGAAGTATTGCGTTTCCAGACATAATCCTCCCCATTTTATGTAGCGTATCTTATCTTTTGCTTCCCTATCACCACTTAGGTTGTTGCCTGAGTAAAACTGGATTCCTGGTTTTGTTGTATAGACTTCCATAAATCTGCCGCTCTCAGGGTCATATAATTCAGCTGCTTTCTCAGGAGCTGTTCCAGAGACTTTTAGCACCCAATTATGGTCATATCCATTACCTAACTTAATTTGAACATCATCACTTAAAAGCCCTATTCCAATAGGTTTCATTGAGGTAAAGTCCAGTTGGGTTCCGGTTACTTCCGAAATTTCTCCCGTAGGTAAACACTCTTCATCTACAGGTGTATACATGTCAGAATAAAGCTTCAATTGGTGATTTGTAATTTCACCGCGTCCATGACCAGAAAGATTAAAATATGCGTGGTTTGTAAGGTTTATAACGGTGTCCTTATCTGAAACTGCGAAGTAATCAATCCTTAAAGAGTTGTCATCTCCCAGAGAATAAGTTACAGTAGTTTTTAAATTGCCAGGATAGTTCTCTTCACCATCCTTACTTAAATATGTTAACTGCAAGCACTCTCTATCATCTATAATAACTGTCTCAGCATCCCAAATCACTTTATCGAATCCCTTATTTCCGCCATGTAAATGGTTCCTTCCTTCATTATTATTCAGTATATACTCTGTACCCATAATTTCAAATTTTGAATTTTCAATTCTATTTGCGTGTCTTCCTATAATAGCACCAAAATAAGGACTATTTTCAAAATAGTCTTCAAGTCTATCGTATCCGAGAACCACATCATCATATTTGCCATTTCTATCAGGCACAATCAGAGAAGTAATTATTCCCCCGAGGTTTGTAATTTTAACTGTCATTCCATTTTTATTCGATAGGACAAAGATATCTATATCCTTGTTGTCATATCCATCGATAAACTTTCCCCTTAAAATACCCATAAAACATTCCCTCCATCAAAATCATAATCCTTATCCCTATATATAAGTTTAGTCTTCGAGAATATACCTGTTCAACATACCTTCAAGAACTTCCTGTCTTCCTGATACATTCTTGATTCCGTTAAGCTCTAAAGCATATTTTTCAAGCTCTTTAAACCCTACTTTTCCACTTACAATATCGCTTCCAATACCGCTCTTATAGCTTTCATACCTTTCATCAATAAACTTGTCAAACTTAGCATCGGAAACCATTTTATCTGCTATTTTAAGCCCTTTGGCAAAAGCATCCATACCTGCAATATGTGCATAGAACAGGTCAACAGGCTCAAAAGATCCTCTTCTGACTTTAGAGTCAAAATTCAGCCCTCCGGTTGTAAATCCACCTGCCTTAAGTACTTCATACATAGCAAGAGTAGTATCGTAAATATTAGTTGGGAATTGATCAGTGTCCCATCCTAAAAGAAGATCACCCTGGTTTGCATCAATACTTCCTAGCACACCGTTAATTCTGGAAACCATGAGCTCATGCTGGAAAGTATGTGCTGCAAGTGTAGCATGATTTGCTTCTATATTCATTTTGAAATAATTCTCAAGGCCATAAGTCCTTAAGAACCCTATAACTGTAGCTGTATCAAAGTCATACTGGTGCTTTGTAGGTTCTTTTGGCTTAGGTTCAATTAGGAATTGCCCTTTAAAACCTATCTCTTTTGCATAACTAACTGCCATTCCAAGGAACCTTCCCATATTGTCAAGTTCCAATTTCATATCAGTATTAAGTAAGGTTTCATAGCCTTCTCTTCCGCCCCAGAACACATAGTTCTGCCCACCAAGTTCAAGGGTAATCTCCATAGCCTTTTTAACCTGAGCTGCTGCAAATGCAAATACATCTGCATTTGGAGAAGTGGATGCACCATGGACAAATCTTGGGTTACTGAAAGCATTTGTTGTACCCCAGAGTAGTTTTACACTGCTTGTTTTCATATAGTCTTTCATCAGTGCAACGATCTCATCAAGCCTTTTGTTGGTCTCCCTTAATGTTGAAGCTTCAGGTGCAATATCCCTGTCATGAAAACAGAAAAATGGTACTCCCAATTTTTCACACAGTTCAAAGTTTGCAGCCACTTTAGCCTTTGCAAGTTCCATTGGGTCTGATATGTTATCCCACGGTCTTACAGCAGTACCCGGTCCAAACGGGTCTGAGCCTGTTCCCTGATATGTATGCCAATATGCAACAGCAAACCTCAGGTGCTCCTTCATTGTTTTACCGCCAATAACTTCATCGGGATTATAGTACTTAAATGCTAAAGGATTGTCTGAATCCTTTCCTTCATATTTGATTTTTGATACATTATTAAAATATTCTGCCATGTATTTTGCCTCCTTATTTTATTAACCTACGTTATTACCCGCTATTCCCATCTTCTTTTTAGACGTACCTATCTTTACAGTATAGCCGCAAGGTCTGTAAAATCCTTTTTTAAAGAGTTATATAAGCGTTTATAAATATCATAAAATTTCGAGTATCTGGCATTTAGCTCCATATCTGAAGCCTGCCTCGTATTTTCTTTTATCACTGCATCACACGCTTCATTAATGTTACTGTATATACCCGTTCCTACTCCTGCAAGAAGTGCTACTCCAAGTGCCGGCCCCTCACTTGACTTTATTGTTGTAATATCAGTACCGAATATATCAGCCTGCATTTTTCTCCACAATTCACTCTTTCCGCCACCACCAGAGGCTCTTACTTCAGAAACGTTAACACCCATTTCATTAATAATTTCAAGGCAATCTCTAAGACTATATACAACACCTTCCATAATTGACCTTAAAATATCCTGTTTTTCATGCTTTGCTGTCAGTCCGAAAAAGACACCCTTTGCATTAGGGTCAAGATGTGGTGTTCTTTCTCCCATCAGATAGGGTAAATAGATGAGCCCATTACAGCACGGTGTCACTTTTTCAGCTTCCTTATCCATAATAATGTATGGATCTATTTTCATTAGCTCTGCAGTTCTCTTTTCTTCTATACAGAAATTGTCACGGAACCACTTAAGAGATAGTCCTGCACCTTGTGTAACCCCCATAATGTGCCAGGTATTTGGTACTGCATGACAAAAAGTATGAACTCTGCCTTGTGGATCAATAGTAACATTTTCAGAGAATGCAAATACTACACCCGAGGTTCCTATAGTCGATGAAACAACTCCAGGTCTTACAATTCCATTACCAACAGCTCCTGCTGCCTGGTCTCCTGCTCCACCTACTACAGGAGTCCCTTCCTTCAGCCCGGTTAATGAAGCAGCATGCTTATCCACTTTTCCACTAACTTCCTGAGACTCATAAAGATCTCCCAGCATGCTTTGATTAAGTCCAAGTTTACTTATGACTTCATCGCTCCACTTTCTCCCCGGTATATCCATAAACTGCATTCCACTTGCATCAGATACCTCTGTAGCAAATTCTCCTGTTAACTTATACCTTATGTAATCTTTAGGGAGAAGTATCTTATAAATCTTCTCAAAAACTTCAGGTTCATTATTTTTAACCCACATAACCTTTGATGCTGTAAATCCCGTCAATGCAGGGTTGGCAGTTATCTCAATGAGTCTTTCCTTCCCTATGATTGAAGTAATCTGATCACACTCGGCAAAACTTCTCTGATCACACCATATAATTGCTTTCCTGAGAACTTTGTGATCTTTGTCCAGAAGTACAGCCCCATGCATCTGACCTGACAGTCCAATTCCCTTAATAGAGGAAGCATCAATTCCGCTTTTGGAAATAACATGTTTGATAGATAACCATGTCGCCTTCCACCAGTCTTCCGGTTCCTGTTCTGCCCACCCAATATAAGGCTGGTACAACGGATATTCCTCAAGGCTGCTTGCTATAGTATTTCCCAACTCATCATATAAAACCGTTTTTGTACCTGATGTGCCTATATCTACTCCTAGTAAATATGACAAACTAAATCCCCCCCATATTTTTTATCTTTTATATTTCTTCATAAACTCAGAAAAACTTTGATTGGTATACTTCTTAAAACACTTACCAAAATAATTGGGATCAGGAATTCCTACCATTTTTGCAGCTACATACATCATACTTCCTTTTTTTGCATAATCTATAGCCTTTTCCATTCTGCATTCTGTAAGATAATCAATAAGATTAACCCCTGTTTCAGCTTTAAAAAGCCTGCTCAAATAGCTGGAATTAAACCCGAAGGTTTGAGCAATAATTGTCAAATCCAGATCTGGCTGGATATAATTTTCCATTATAAATGACTTTATTTTATTAACAGTATCTTTCTTATGAACAATAGGTTCTTCTATCTCAGCCTTTTTTTGCTTTGAATCGAGATCCTTTGTGATCTTCAATAAAACTTCTCTAATATCTTTACGTACAATAGGTTTCAATAAATACTCACATACTCCGATTCCTACACATTGTCTGGCATATTCAAAATCACTGAAAGCAGTTAGTATTATAATCTTTAGGTTTGGATACCGGCTAATTGCCAGTTTTGAAAATTCAATGCCATCCATAAAAGGCATTTTAATATCTACAAAGGCAATATCGGGTAGTACTTCCTCCATGATATTGATAGCTTCAATACCACTTTCCGCTTCTCCCACTACCTCAATTTCCAGTTCTTCCCTTTTTATAATATTTTTCAATAAATTTCTGATTGATTTTTCGTCATCAATGATCATTACTCTATACATTTAATAAACCCCCTATAATGGGATCTTAATATCAACTAAACAATACTTGCCTTCTTCACTTTTGATTTCAAAGACATCTTCTGCATCATAATAATATCTGATCCTGTCCATCGTACCTTTAAAACCAAAGCTTTTTTTATTGTCGCCGCTCATTATTGAACTTATTTGCTCCAAGCTCATGCCAACGCCTGTATCATATACACCAATATGCAATAAACCATCCTCAGTATAGACGGATATTTTTATAATCCCTCTTTCACCTTTGAGCCTGACACCATGATACAAACTATTTTCCACTAAAGGCTGAAGGATTAATTTTGGCACCTTAAAGTCCAGCAAATCTTCCTGCAACTCATATTCATCCTCAAAAACATTATGATACCTTAATTTTTGCAGTTTCAAGTAGTCTTGTACAATTGCAACTTCTTCCCGTAAAGTAATTTCTCTGCTTCCCTTACTTAAAAATCTCCTGTAAAAGTTACCCAGAGTTTCAACAACATCGTATATTTCATCTGCAGAGATCTCCAGTGCAAGGTCTGCTATAGAACCTAATGTGTTGTATAGAAAATGTGGGTTTATTTGCTCTTGCAATACCTCCATCTCAGCCTTACGCATTGTTTTTTCCTTCTCTAGTAATTCACCCATAATCTGGTTAATTTCAATAAGACGGCTGTTTTTCATCATTATTTCATTTTCTTTACTTACTAATGCAGACTTGTTTCTATTCCCATTCTTACTAAATCCCAGTTTTTCAAAATTCATAAACTGCATAAGTCTCTCAATTGGATTTGTAATAAAAACTGATATAAAAATACCGGTAATAATAATACATAAAACTGATAAAATAATTACAATAACTATTATAGCAATTGCCTGAACTGAGATGTATCTAAAAAAAGGTACCGTTTCAATTTCAGCTAACACAAAAGGCGTATTAGGAATATGGTAATAGGATAACACTCTCGTAACACCAAACCCTTGTTTTATGTTTTGCTCAAATTCTTTTTTACCAATATCCATTTTCTGAAATTCTTCAAACTCTTCGTTCTGGTCTAAAATATTTTTACCTTCTGCATAGTAGCAGAAATTTCTGTCGTCACTTGTCATATCTTTAAACGAATTCTTAAGTATATCAACATTCAGGTTTATGGCAATAATTCCAATAGGTGTTTGAGTATCCAGATCGTTAATGATCCTTATAACGGATATTACTGTGTCCCCTAACTTCCTCTGAAATGCACCATCTCCATTAACTCTAATAACACAAGATCCACGTTTCTCAAGGATTTCCTTCTTCCATAAAGGATTATAGACAAGGTTTATATTAACATTTGTTACTTGTCTGGATATATTAATATACTCTTTATAATCTTTAAAGATATAGATAGAAGACACGTAACTAAATTTATTGCTGATATCATACATAGCCATTATTGCATTATGATTAATCCTGGTATTACCATGCCCTCTATCTCTCAAGTACTCAATTACATTACTATTAGTCATAATAAGCTGGCTCATTGTATTTACAGCTTCAAATTCAACATTGAGATTGTTTCCGATAGAAATCATTGTATTATAGTTACTCTCGAGAACATAATCCATCATATTTTTTTTAACTAAAAAATTATAGATAAAGTAGAGTGTAACGATATACGTAATTACAAGAACCAAAAATAAGAATCTAATTTTATCTTTTAGCCTTCTGCTATAAAACCACCGAATGATTCTTTCTATTTTTTTCTTCATGACTCCTTTTAGAACACTGTCCTCACAATAAATTTACAACTATTATATCAATGTACCTTTTGCTTATCAAGAAACAATATTATTGCCGGGAACATTTAATTATCGTGCAGAAAAATTCTCCAGAAATCTAAGTTTCGCAGCCTAGTCGTTCCGCTGCACTGCATTGCTCTGCCATGCAACCTGGTCCAGAGCCTATAAATACTCCTTCGTAATATTTATTTCTACACTTTAAATTACAACTCAACAGGAATTCTAGCAGGTTCTTTTCCAGTGAGTTCTACACTTCGTTTATCAGGTCCACACAGACCGACAAACAATGTAAACCTTCTACTATCGAGTATTTTCTCTCCTTCCAGATTTACCGCTTTTAAACAATCAAAAGGTATGCTTATAGAAACCTGTTTTTCTTCATCGGCTCCTAGAGCAACCCGCTTGAACCCACACAAACTTGTATTTTTAACAGCATACATGGACTGTTCGTCTTTAATATATACCTGTACAACTTCCTCTACATCAACTTTCCCTCGATTTTGAAGAGTTACAATTAGGTCAATATCCTTTTCAACCTCTACAGTGCCCTTTATATCTGCTTGCTTTAATTCTACATCACTATAGGTCAAGCCGTACCCAAAGGGATACAAAGGAGCTTCCTCTATATAGCGGTAGGTCCTGTTTTTCATTGAATAATCTATAAATGAAGGTACATTTTCCAAGGATTTATAAAACGTAACAGGCAATTTCCCGGAAGGCGAAACATTTCCAAACAGGAGATCAGCTATAGCTTTACCACCTCTTGCACCTGGATACCAGGTAAGTAAAATACCATTACAATGTTCCTGTGCATAGCTCAGGTTTATTGCACTTCCTGCAACAAGACAAAGTACTGTTGGCTTTCCAAGTGCGACTATTTTTTCCATAAGATTTTTTTGTACTTCCGGTAATTCAAGATCTTTCTTATCTCCGGAACCACAATTATTGCCTTGGTCCAGTTCTTCTCCTTCAATAGTTTCATCCAGTCCCAAGCATAAAATAACCAAGTCGCTATGCTCTGCTACAGTAACAGCTTCTACAAGACGGTCATTTGCATATGCCAAGACTTCAGTTCTGTCACTAACCAGCTCACACCCATTTGAATATAGTACCCTTACTTCATCTCCAACTTCATCCTGGATACCTTCGAGCAAAGTAATATATCTCGAAGATGTTCCGTAATAATTTCCCTTTAATGCAATTCTGCTGTTTGCATTTGGTCCAATTACTGCAATTGTTTTTACAGTGCCCTTGTTAATAGGCAAAATTCCATCGTTTTTAAGCAGTACCGCACTTTTCCTGGCAGCCTCAATTGCCATTTCCTTGTGTTCACTGCATTCAACAACCTCATAAGGTATATTATCAAATTCACTACCCTCAAATAATCCCAACTTGAATCTTGTTGTAAAGAGTCTTACCGCTGCTCTTGTAATATGCTCTTCTGTTATTAGCCCTTCTTTTAAAGCTACAAGCAACATTAAATAAATATTGCCGCAATTCAGATCACACCCTGCATCAATAGCCAGTGCAGCAGACTCTTCTGGAGTCTTTGTCACCATATGGTGCAGGTGAAAATCTTTTATTGCCCAGCAGTCGGATACCACATGCCCCTCAAATCCCCACTTGTCCCTTAAAATGTCACGAAGCAGTGCATAACTTCCGCAGCAGGGTTCTCCGTTTGTTCTATTATATCCCCCCATTACTGCTTCCACTTTACCATCTTTTACACATGTCTCAAATGCAGGTAAATAGGTTTCCCACAAATCCTTCTTTGTTACTTCTGCATTAAATTCATGACGTAAATCCTCAGGACCGCTATGGACAGCAAAATGCTTTGCACAAGCTGCTGTCATCATTACATCTTTATTTCCCTGCAGCCCTTTTATAAAGGCAACTCCCAGTTTACCCGAAAGAAATGGATCTTCTCCATAAGTTTCATGTCCTCTTCCCCATCGAGGATCCCTGAATATGTTTATATTTGGGGACCACAAGGTAAGTCCTTTATAAATATCCCTATCTTCATGCTTTGAACTTTCATTATATTTGGCTCTCGTCTCAGTAGCAATTGCATTTGCAATTTTCATCAGAAATTCATCATCAAACATTGCAGCAAGACCAATTGCTTGTGGAAAAACAGTAGCAGTACCGGCTCGTGCAACTCCATGTAGAGCTTCATTCCACCAGTTATATTCAGGGATACCAAGCCTCTTAATAGCTGGAGAATTGTAAGTAAGCTGGCTAGCCTTCTCCTCTAGTGTCATTTGTGCCACCAATTCTTCTGCCTTCTTTTTATAATATAGATTTGATCTCATATACTATTCTCCCTTATCCCTTCACTGCACCGGCAGTCAGACTTTTTTGTATTTTTGTACTCATAAATGAATATAGAATCAAAGTAGGGAAGGTAGCAATAACAAGTGCCGCTCCAATTGGTCCCCACTGAGTTGTGTGTGCACCAGATAGTGTCTGAATACCTACGGATAAAGTTCGGTATTTAGCATCATCAATAAAGATATTAGCAAACATCAGCTCATTCCAGGATGACAAAAATGTAAAAATAGCAACTGTAGAAAGTGCAGGCTTCATAAGAGGCAATATAATCTTAAAAAAGATTCCATATACACTGCATCCATCAATACATGCTGCCTCCTCCAGTTCTTTTGGAATATTTACTATAAAGCCACTGCAAATCATAATTGACATGGCAAGTCCAAAAGCAGTATATGGAATTATCAAGGCCTGATAGGAATTTGTCATTTTTAACCTATCAAGTATCAGAAATACGGGCAAAATTGCTGCATGTATTGGAATGGTAAGACCAAGCATAATGATGTTGTTAACTGCCTTTCTACCTTTCCATACAAGCCTTGTTAACGCATATGTTGCCATTAAAGCAACTATCAAAGTCAATATAATTGTAATACTTGTAACAATAACACTATTTAGTAAATACAGAGCCATATTACCTTTAGTCAAAGCATTTTGGTAGTTTGACCACAACCATTCCTTGGGAAGGCCAATAACATTGTCACCAAAAATCTCCCTGTTACTTTTAAGGGAAAATGTAAACATCCAGTACAATGGAAAAATATTAACTAATGCCCATATACCCAAAACTGTATAAGTTAGAATACCACCCACTGTTACCTTTTTTAGTGTTTTTACTTTATTTGGAGTATGAAGCCCAACTGCTGCAGTCTGTCTATCTGTATCCAATTTAATCCTCCTCCGTCCTAAAAGCTCTTTTAATAACTACTGCAAAGAGGAAACACAAAGCTATTATCAAAATTGCAATTGCACTTCCAAATCCATACCGATTCCAGTCAAAGATCATAGATACCATCAGGGTGCTTGGTACTTCACTGGCTTTAGCAGGGCCTCCTCTTGTTAATACATATATTAAATCAAAGGCCTTTAAAGAACCCGTTACTGCAAAAATTACGCAAACTCTTATAATAGGTTTTAGCATTGGAATAATAATATACCTCGCGAGCTGACCTTCTGTTGCCCCTTCAACCTTTGCAGCCTCTCTAATGTCAGGTGAAATAGATTTAATCCCGGCATACATTAGCAGCATGTGATACCCGACATATTGCCATATAATGGGCACAAACACCGCCATCAATGCAGTTTCTTGATCTCCAAGCCAGGTCCTCACATAGTTTCCAAGTCCTATAGCATTAAGCCCTACATTTACAATGCCATACTCTGGATTGTAAATCTTAAGCCACAATTGTCCTATAACTACAGTAGATATTAATACGGGCATGAAAAAAATTCCTACAAAAAACTTTTCTCCTTTTACTCCTTTTGAAAGTAGTAATGCCAAACCAAGGGAAAGAGGAAGCTGAATAAACACCGACAAAGCTGAAAGAATTAAAACATTTAGCAAGGATTTTGGAAATCCCGCTATCGGACTTGTAAATAATTCTATATAATTTCCTATACCTATAAAGCTTGGCTGATTAACCCCATCCCATTCTAAAAAGCTATAATAGCCTGACATAAAAATTGGCATAATGATGATTGCAAAAAATAGTAGGGAAGCTGGTAACATAAATAATACTATGGCCAATTTATTTTGCCTTACAGATTTCATCATAACCCCCCATTCAGATTTTGTTTTAAAATAATCAAACCTTCCAAACATCGAATAGTATACTATTCTTCTAATAAGATTGGTTCTTACAGCTTTCTGAGAAGATATAGTTCCTTATAATATGGCAGGGATTCGTTCCTGATTCAGCTGCCATATTCATGTTTGAAAGGCTTGATTTACTTATACTTCATTTTGTAAAAAACCACTACTTATTCGAGGTTCTTCTTCATAGACTTAACAAAATCTTCAGGAGTTATATTGCCAACATACATTTCCTGTAGTAATGCGAGGTATTCACCTGCATCTTCAGCTTCCATGGTAGTATCAAACCACAGTGTGAATGATGTTGCATTTGCCGCAAAATCAGCTAACTTTTTAGTTAATGAGTTTACCTCACTGTCATTATAATCTTTTTTCCAAACTGCCAGACCTGCTCCGTCAAGATATGAATATTTTGAAATACTTCTAGTGAGTTCAAATGCAGCCTTACCTGCGAGATCAGGATTTTTAGTTGAGGCACTTACCATAATGCTATCAACTGCACCACCCATAAAGTCTGTTGCTTTTGCATTGCTACCTAAAACAGGAAATGGAGTCACATCAAAATCATCTGGATTTTCAGCATCTGTTTGAATAGAACCTGCCATCCAGCTACCTGTTGTATACATTGCAACCTTACCGCTGTAAAACAATGCACTTGCTTCATCATTTGATAATCCGGTTGCTCCTTTATAGAAAGCCCCCATTTCAACGAGTTGTTTGAATTTCTTGGCAGACGCCAGAAAATCCGGATCATCATAGCTCTGTCCTGCTTTTGTTAGTGCTGACTTAACCTTTTCTGGGCCTGCAGACTTTAATGTCATAGCATCGTGAGTCATGGCCAGTACCCAAGTATCCTTTGCACTGATACCAATAGGGGTAATACCTTTTTGTATAAGCTTATCACAGGTTTGTACCAGTTCATCGAATGTAGTTGGTGCCTTAAGTCCATTTTCTTCAAAGATTTTTTTATTGTAGAATAGCGCTGAAACAGGGGTTGTATAAGTAGAACCATAAATCTTTCCATTATATGTTGAATATGTTAATGCTGCTTCTGACAACTGTTCCTTGTACTCACCTGTATAATATTTGTCAATAGCCAGTACTTTCCCGGATTCTACAAATGGTTTGGAAAATCCACCACCCCATGTATAGAAAAGGTCAGGAAGGTTATTTCCAGATACGGCAGTCTTAATTTTTGTCTTGTAAGCTTCGTTTTCAAATGTTTCATGAACAATTTTCACTCCAGGATTTGCGTCCTCAAAGTCTTTGATAGCCTTGTTATAGGCATTACTAAAAGCATCGCTTTCCGTTGCAATACTCCATAGTGTAAGTGTTGTCTCAGTCTTTGATGCATCCTGCTTGCATCCACTCATAAGAGATGCAATCATTACAACAGACAATAATGTACCTAACAATCTTTTTACCATTGTTTGTCTCCCCCTTATTTGATATTGATATTTCAATTATACTAAATATTCTTATGCAAAAGAACGGATAATTTTTACTTCTAATGTGCAATATTTTTACTTTAAGATGTAACATTTTTACTTTAGGAATATACTTTAATAAAATAAAAAGGGCCGGATAAAAATCCGGCCCTTCATTAATAAATTATTACTCAATAATCTTGTTTACGTTTCCTGATCCAACAGTTCTTCCACCTTCACGGATAGCGAACTTTAATCCTTCATCCATAGCTATTGGAGTGATCAGTTTGATTTTCATAGTGATGTGGTCACCAGGCATAACCATTTCAGTTCCTTCTGGAAGTTCAACTACACCAGTAACGTCTGTTGTTCTGAAATAGAACTGTGGTCTGTAGTTGTTAAAGAATGGAGTGTGTCTTCCACCCTCTTCTTTAGTCAATACGTAAACCTGTGCTTCGAAATAGGTATGAGGCTTGATTGAGCCCGGCTTTGCAAGAACCTGACCTCTTTCGATATCAGTTCTTTGAATACCTCTCAAGAGAGCTCCGATATTGTCACCAGCAACAGCTGAATCAAGAAGCTTTCTGAACATTTCTATACCAGTTACAACAGTTTTCTTAGGTGCTTCCATCAAACCAACGATTTCAATTTCATCTCCAACTTTCAATGTACCGTTCTCAACCCTACCTGTAGCAACAGTACCACGACCTGTGATTGAGAAAACATCCTCTACAGGCATAATAAATGGCTTGTCAGTTGCTCTTTCAGGAGTTGGTATATATTCATCAACTTTTGCCATTAATTCCATGATTGGTGCATATTTAGGATCATCTGTAGTTGTTGCTGTGCACTCAAGTGCATCAAGAGCAGAACCTCTAACGATCGGAATATCATCACCTGGGAATTCATATGAACTTAACAATTCTCTAAGTTCCATTTCAACTAACTCGATAAGTTCTTCATCATCAACCATATCACATTTGTTTAAGAAAACAACTATGTATGGAACGCCAACCTGACGAGCCAAAAGAATGTGTTCTCTTGTCTGTGGCATAGGGCCATCAGCAGCTGAAACAACGAGGATAGCACCGTCCATCTGAGCAGCACCAGTGATCATGTTTTTAACATAGTCAGCGTGGCCTGGGCAGTCAACGTGTGCATAGTGTCTGTTGTCAGTTTCATATTCAACGTGAGCTGTTGAAATAGTGATACCTCTTTCTCTTTCTTCAGGAGCTTTGTCGATTTGGTCATATGCAGAGAAACTTGCCTTACCGAGGAAGCTCAATACTTTTGTTATAGCAGCAGTCAATGAAGTCTTACCATGGTCAACGTGACCTATTGTTCCAATATTAACGTGGGGCTTACTTCTTTCAAATTTAGCTTTTGCCATTATTAATTCTCCTCCTTTTTCAGTAAAGATTACTGAATTTTTATTAATTAACTATAATTATTTTTTACAGGGAATACACAGGTTTTGCATATTCCCTGGCTAATGCATTTATTCTGTAATAAATCCGGTAAATTATTTACCTGCTTTACCGTTTAAAACAGCTTCCTGTATATTTCTAGGAACTTCTTCAAAATGGCTTATCTGCATAGTGAAGACACCTCTACCTTGTGTCCTTGAACGCAGGGTTGTTGCATATCCGAACATTTCAGCCAATGGAACATTAGCATTTATAACCTGTGCTCCATTACGGGCTTCCATACCTTCAATTCTTCCCCTTCTTGAGTTCAAGTCTCCCATTACGTCTCCCATATAATCTTCTGGAACTGTAACACTAACCTTCATTATAGGCTCTAACAGTACAGGATCTGCTTTTCTCATACCTTCCTTAAATGCCATGGATCCAGCTATCTTAAACGCCATTTCTGAAGAGTCAACTTCATGGTATGATCCGTCATAAAGAGTACACTTGATATCTACAACAGGATAGCCGCCCAATACACCATTATTCATTGCTTCCTGAATACCTGCATCGATTGGACCAATGTATTCCTTAGGAACAACACCACCAACGATTTTATTGACAAACTCGTAACCTGCTCCTGGCTCTCTTGGCTCCATTTCGATCCAACAGTGACCATACTGACCTCTACCACCTGACTGTCTTACAAACTTACCTTCAGTCTTGATAGGCTTTCTGATAGTTTCTTTGTAAGCAACCTGAGGATTACCAACGTTAGCTTCAACTTTGAACTCCCTCATCATACGGTCAACAATGATCTCAAGGTGCAACTCACCCATTCCGCGAATTATAGTTTGTCCAGTATCAGGATCTGTATGCGTCCTGAAGGTAGGATCCTCTTCTGAAAGCTTTGCAAGAGCCATTCCCATCTTATCCTGACCCGCTTTTGTCTTAGGTTCGATAGCAACTGAAATAACCGGCTCAGGAAAATCCATGGATTCCAATATAACAGGATTAGCTTCATCACATAATGTATCTCCTGTAGTAGTATCCTTAAGTCCCACTGCCGCAGCTATATCTCCAGAGTAAACCATTTCGATTTCCTCTCTGTGATTTGCATGCATCTGAAGTATTCTACCAATTCTTTCTCTTTTACCTTTAGTTGCATTTAAAACGTATGAACCGGAAGTCAGCTTACCGGAATAAACTCTGAAGAAGCAGAGTTTTCCAACAAATGGGTCTGCCATTATCTTAAATGCCAACGCTGCAAATGGAGCATTGTCATCAGCCGGTCTTTCAATTTCACCTTCACCGTCTGCAGCTATACCCTTTATAGCAGGTATATCAAGCGGTGATGGCATATATTCTACAACAGCATCAAGAAGCAAAGGCACACCTTTGTTTCTATATGAAGAACCGCACATAACCGGTATAATTTTTACGCTGATTGTAGCGTTTCTTATACCTTTTTTTATTTCCTCTAAAGTAAGCTCTTCACCTTCGAGATATTTCATCATAAGCTCTTCATCATGTTCAGCAATAGCTTCAACAAGATTAGCTCTGTATTCATCTGCCAAATCCTTCATATCGTCAGGAATTTCTCTTGTTTCGACTTCCTTACCAAGATCATCCATAAAGAAATAAGCTTTCATTAAAACAAGGTCGATAATTCCTGCGAATTGGTCTTCCTTGCCTATTGGCAGTTGGAGAGGAACAGCATTTGCCTGTAACCTTTCCTTCATCATCTTTACACAGTTAAAGAAGTCGGCTCCCATAATATCCATCTTATTAACATATGCCATACGAGGAACATTATATCTGTCTGCCTGTCTCCAAACCGTCTCTGATTGTGGCTCAACTCCGCCTTTAGCACAGAACAACGTAACAGATCCGTCAAGAACACGAAGTGATCTCTCAACCTCAACTGTAAAGTCAACGTGCCCCGGCGTATCTATGATATTAATTCTATTCCCTTTCCATTGAGCAGTGGTAGCAGCAGATGTAATTGTTATACCTCTTTCCTGCTCCTGCTCCATCCAGTCCATAGTTGCCGCACCTTCATGAACTTCACCTATCTTATGAACTTTACCTGTATAGAATAGAATACGCTCAGTAGTAGTAGTTTTACCTGCATCTATGTGAGCCATAATTCCAATATTTCTGGTATTTTCTAAACTAAATTGCCTGGGCATTTCTACCTTCCTTTCAAACCATCACTCTCTTATACATCAGTGATTTTGTCCATATATAAAATTGAAAATTACCACCTGTAATGAGCAAAAGCTTTATTAGCCTCAGCCATTTTATGCGTATCGTCTTTCTTCTTGTAAGCTCCGCCCAAGTTGTTAGTCGCATCAAGTATTTCACCGGCAAGTCTTTCTCTCATTGTCCTCTCGCCTCTTTGTCTTGAATAGTTAACCAACCATCTCAAGCCTAAAGCCTGCCTTCTTTCAGGTCTAACTTCCATAGGAACCTGGTAAGTAGCACCCCCAACTCTTCTTGCCTTAACTTCAAGAACCGGCATAATATTGTTTAATGCCTGTTCAAAAACTTCGAGCGGATCTTTACCAGTTTTCTCTTTAATGATGTCAAAAGCTTCGTAACAAATCTTTTGAGCAACACCCTTCTTACCGTCTTCCATTATATTATTAACAAGTTTTGTAACAACCTTGTCATTATAAATCGGATCAGGCAATACATCTCTTTTCGCTATATAACCTTTTCTTGGCACCTTTCTTCCCTCCTTCTTATGATATAAACATATCATCGGTACTCGCGGACAAAACCTCTCGTTTATCCGTCGTCAGTGCTGTGTACATGCTAATATAATATATATAAAACAACGTACTAAGCACTATTAATTTTCACTACCATACATCGCGCAAAGCACGTCATATGATCTTACTTACTTGCTGCACCAGCCTTTGGTCTCTTTGCACCATATTTTGACCTTGACTGCATTCTCTTTGCAACACCAGCAGTATCAAGTGTTCCACGAACAATATGATACCTAACTCCAGGTAGGTCTTTAACCCTTCCTCCTCTTATAAGAACAACACTGTGTTCCTGAAGATTGTGGCCTATACCAGGAATATAAGCGGTTACTTCAATTCCGTTAGTCAAACGAACCCTTGCAACCTTTCTCAAAGCTGAGTTAGGCTTCTTAGGTGTTGTAGTTTTAACTACAGTACAAACTCCTCTTTTTTGAGGGCTGCTTAAATCTGTAGGCTTTTTCTGCAAGGAATTGAATCCCTTTTGCAAAGCAGGAGCAGTTGATTTCTTTCCAAGTGTCTGTCTTCCTTTTCTAACTAACTGGTTAAACGTTGGCATTACTTCACCTCCTTTCAGTAATATGTAGTATATTCAAAAATCTCAAAGTAATTAAGCCCTTTGGATTCAAGACATTTGCCTAATTAAGCGTACAAGCTACAGCAGCACCAACATCAATATTACAGGCTTTTCCAAGTTGTTTCATTGTTTCAACATACGTAATTTGTATGTCATCCTTTTTACACAACTCAACAATCTTGCCAACTACACGCTCATCCGCATCTCTGGCAATAAAAACCACCTTGGCTTCGCCTTTTTCAACTGCTTTAACAGTCTGCTTTATTCCAACTATTTTGTTTCCATTCCTTAAGCTTTCTATCACCTTTTACCTCCTAGCCAGTATCAGGCTTTGCTCGAAAACTCATTGCAAATGTAGCATTTAACTCTAAATACAAAAATCACAATTTTACATACTGTGATATTTTATCACTCGAATTCTTATTTTGTCAAGGTATATAATAAGATTTGGGTGCATTTAATTATCGTGCACCATATTATTCCAACAACTGAAGCTCCAAGTCTTAGAGAATGTAAACTCGCTACGGGTCGAATCAAACTCGCTTCGCGAAGAAAAGTGATTCGACTTTTCCTTCGCTTCATTAACATTCTCTACATCCTTTACGCAATGTTCTTTCCATAATATGGTGCACTATTAGAATATGCATCCATTAGATTTTCAGATTTTATTGACCATATTAATAACTTTGAATATACTGGTTTCAAAGTAAATAATTAAAGGTGAAACATTATGCTTTTTAACTCAACTTTCCCAGCCTAAAAGCTGGACTGAACATTGATAAATTAATACCTTCAAGCGCTTAACTTTAGTTTTTGCTTCCAAACTGTAGGGAGAGCAAGTATGAACGAATCCATAATTTGATGA
>JAEWSG010000152.1 GCA_023398495.1 Bacillota bacterium | reverse complement strand
AAGCTGCAGAGCACTGGCTGAGGATATTGTAAGAGAAGATGCCAAGGAGACCGACTGCATATTCAAGCTGCGTGAAAAGGTCAATAATATTGCCAATCAGTTACATCAGATTGAGGATTGATCATAGAGCGTTGCGAACGGGTTTTAGGTCGCTCCCAACGCGGGAGAGTGGATTGAAACAGGAAAGAGGAACAAGATGACCATAGAAGAATTGGCCCGTAGGTTGGGCTATAAGATTATTTCAGGTGAGGCTGAACGCTTAAAAACCACTGTGACGGGGGTTTATGCCTGTGATCTGTTAAGCCATGCCATGGCCAAGGTGCAGCAGGGTGATCTCTGGGTAACGGTGCATACCAATTTGAATGTGGTTGCGGTAGCATCCCTGACGGATGCAGCCTGCGTGCTTATTCCCGAGAATATCGAAATAGAACAGCAAACAATTGACAGGGCTCTTGATAAAGGCGTGGTTTTCCTTTCATGCCCGTCGAGCTCAGCCAAGGTTTGTCATGAAGTACTTACGTACTTGAAGAAGCATCATGAAATATTGGGTTGACCTACATCTCCATACCTGCTTGTCCCCATGCGCCGATGAGGACATGACCCCAAATAACATTGTCAATATGGCGCTTATAAAGGGTCTTGACATTATCGCCATAACCGATCATAACTCGGCTCAAAATACGGGCGTTATAATCAGGTTGGGGAATCAGGCAGGCCTTTTGGTGGTTCCGGGAATGGAGCTTTGTACGTCTGAAGAAATTCACCTTGTTTGCTTATTTCCTGATCTTACGCAAGTACTGGCCTTTGAGAAAATAGTCTATGAAAATTTATCCCCCATAAAAAACCGGGAGGATATTTTCGGTTCACAAATTATTATGGACGAATCGGATCAAGAGATCAGCCGGGAAGAACGTCTTCTTTCGGGGGCGTGCAACCTGGATGCCGAGACAGCGCTTAAGCTTATCAGAGACTTGGGAGGGGCAGTGCTTCCTGCCCATGTTAACCGTGAATCCTTCAGCATGCTCAATACGCTGGGGGTAATCCCAGAAGAGTATGGCTTTCGCTTTCTGGAGTGCTCAAAAAACTGCAACCTTCAAGATTTTCTACAAAATCATCCCGAGCTTGAGAACTATTCTTTCTTACGCTCATCGGATGCTCACTTCCTGCAGGATATACTTGAGCAGGAGGTATCTCTGGAGTTAACTGAAAAAAGCGTTCATGCGCTTCTGAAATCGCTTAACAGCTAATGCTCTCAAGTTCATGGTATTCTTGATATCCGGATAACACTAAATGAAATGAAATAGTGATTAATTGTTGCTCTTGAAGGCAACGATTGCTATAATGTGATTATTTACAATGCCTGTGACTTGCCGATATTTGGAGGATATTCATGAGGTTTCAAAAAAAGATTAAGAAGGTCAAACAGCTTAATAGCGATACCTTTCTGATTCGCATAAAATCGGAGGATATCGCCCATACTGCCCAAGCCGGTCAGTTCGTCAATATTAAATGCTGTCAGGGCCTGAATGCTTATTTAAGAAGGCCTATCAGCATTTGCTCCATTGACCGGGAACACCATACCTTCGATATTGTCTATCAGGTCAGAGGCGAAGGTACGAGCCTTTTGTGTGCCTTTGAAGCCGGCGATGAAGTAGATGTCATGGGGCCTTTAGGAAAGGGCTTTACCATTAACCCCGAGCATGAGCATATCGTGGTTGTCGGAGGCGGAATTGGCACATTTCCTTTGCTCCAGCTTCTAAAGGATCATCCGGCCCATAAAAAAACAGCCATATTGGGTTTCAGGAATCGCGAGCTGGTGGTTCTTGAGGATAAATTTAAAAAGCATTCTGACGAGCTTCTTATAGCAACAGATGACGGCAGTTATGGTGAAAAGGGCTTCGTTACATCTCTTTTAGAGCAGAAGCTTCAGCTAGAGCCGGTGGATATGGTCTACTTTTGTGGGCCCACAATTATGATGAAGCTTGGAGTAGAGATGCTCTTGGAGCGGGATATTCCCTGTGAGGTTTCCATGGAACAGCGTATGGGCTGCGGTATAGGGGCCTGCTTGGTCTGTGCCTGCAAGACCCGTAAAGACGATGATTGGGATTATAGTCATGTATGCAAGGATGGCCCGGTCTTCAGGGGCGAAGAAGTCATATTCGGTTAATTATTTAAGGATTGAGAAGGTCTGGCATCAGGGACCTCAAGGAGTCAAAGCATGAGTAAAAACATAAGCCTTGCAGTCAATATAGCAGGCCTTCAAATGAAAAATCCAGTTATTGCAGCCTCCGGTGCTTTCGGATTCGGAAGGGAGTACAGCCAGTATTATGACCTGAACCGGTAGGGTGGGATTGCTGTAAAGGGCTTAACCCCCTTACCCCGTAAAGGGAATGCCCCGCCCCGTATCGCTGAGACTCCTGCCGGTATTCTAAATAGTGTAGGGCTTCAAAACCCCGGTGTCCATGCTTTTATTGAAAAAGAAATTCCTTTTATTCGCAGGTACGATACTGCCATTATTGCTAATGCTTCAGGTAATACAGTTGAAGAATATGAAAGCATGGTTGAAATTCTCTCAGAGGCTGATGTGGATGCCATTGAGCTCAATTTGTCATGTCCTAATGTCAAGCAGGGATGCATGAGCTTTGGCAGTACCCCCGAGGGTGTAGGCCAGGTGGTAGGAAGGGTAAAGAGATTCTCTAAAAAACCCCTTATTGTAAAGCTTACCCCCAATGTCACAGATATCACCGAAATCGCAAAAGCGGCTGAAGAAGCGGGAGCTGACGCGGTTTCTCTCATTAATACCCTGCTGGGTATGGCCATTGATGCCAAATCCCGCAGACCGGTTTTGGGAAATGTAACCGGAGGCCTTTCAGGCCCTGCTGTCAAGCCGGTGGCATTGAGAATGGTTTACCAGGTCTCCAAGGCTGTTAACATACCCATTATCGGCATGGGGGGTATCTCAAACGGGATCGATGCCGTGGAATTTTTAC
>JAEWSG010000058.1 GCA_023398495.1 Bacillota bacterium | reverse complement strand
TTATTGTACCTCTTCGGTAATTAATACATCGCGAAGTTCACCAATCGTCTGATCCACATATAGCTTACCATCCAGGTGATCAATCTCATGGCAAAAGGCTCTTGCGAGTAATCCAGTGCCTTCGATTGTAAATTCTTCCAAATTGACGTTATATGCTTTCACCTTTACATATTCCGGTCTGCTTACGGTTCCTACCTTACCCGGTACACTTAAGCAACCTTCATCACCGATCTGCTCGCCGTCCCGCTCTATTATTTCAGGATTAATTAGGATAATCGGTTCATTTCCCTCTTCGGAAACATCAATTACTACAAGGCGCTTTAAAATTCCCACCTGTGGAGCAGCAAGACCAACGCCGCTCGCATCATACATAGTATCTAACATATCCTCGATTAATATAAGAAGCTTTTTATCAACTTCTTTAATCTCCTTAGCCACCTTATTCAGAACCTTGTCTCCAACTTCTCTGATATTTCTGATTGCCATATATTTCATCCTCTCTATCATATCATTCATAACGTTATCTGATTATCTCAAATGCATCCCACAATATGAGTGGAAGCAATTACATTATAATATCATATCCCCTTCCGTTTTATCAACAAAATATCGATTAAGTCATAAATTATTCATAAATCACTTGATTAATAGGGAATAAAACCATAAATGAAATGGTTCTCTTTCTGAAAATTGCACTTAATAACTACTCATCGGATCAAAATCAAATTGAAGATTGCAACCCGTAAAAAATTCTGAATAAGTAAAGTACCCTTCTAAATAGTTCTTCACTCGGATTAATTCTTCGTAATCATTATGCTTCATATACATCACTCGTCGAAAAATATCATTTGTCTTCGCGACAGCTGCGGGAGCCGGTCCGATTATCGGTAATGTCACCTCACCCTGTTCAAGATAGAGCTTTAAGGCTTCACGAAGATGAATTGCTGCCTTGTCCGCTTTCTCTTCCTCCTTCGAAGTGATCAGAGCCAACAGCATATGAGCGACCGGGGGATATTGCATCAATTTACGATAAAGGATCTCCTGATCATAGAAGGACTCGTAATCTCCCGTTGCTGCTGTCTGGATGCTGTAATGCTCCGGATGATAGGTCTGAATTACAACCTCACCGGGTAGCACATCTCTTCCAGCTCTTCCTGCCGCCTGACAAAGCAATTGAAAGGTCCTCTCACTTGCCCGAAAATCACCGGTATATAGTGATAGATCCGCGGCGATAATACCGACGAGGGTAACCTTAGGAAAGTCATGTCCCTTTACTATCATCTGAGTCCCCACAAGGATATCTGCCTTATGCTCGGAAAATGCAGCAAGAATTGACTCATGTCCCCCCTTATTCTTCGTCGTATCCGTATCCATACGAAGCACACGAGCTCCCGGAAACTCCTTTCTCACCAGCTCCTCTACCTTCTGGGTTCCGGTTCCGAATGCTGCAATATATCTGGATCCACAGCTAGGACAATTTCCAGGTTGTTTCTCACTATGTCCGCAATAATGACATATGAGATTTCCGCCGTTATGAGAGGTAAGAGAAATATCACAATGGGGGCACTTCATAACATATCCACAGCTTCGGCAGGATACAAAGCCTGCATATCCCCTTCGGTTGAGGAACAACATAATCTGCTCCCTCTTATTAAGCCGGTCTACAATCAATTCCTTCAGTTTCTCACTAAAGATGGATTTATTTTTCTTTTTTAATTCTTCTCGAAGATCAACAATCCATACAAGAGGAGGCTGAGCCTCCTTCGCTCTCTTAGTCAGAGAATAGAGCTTCATATGTCCTTCCTTTGCTTGAAGGAAGGTTTCCATAGATGGGGTTGCAGATCCCAGAACAACTGAACTTCCAGTTAATTCCGCTCTTTTTTTTGCGACCCGGATAGCATGATATTTTGGTGTAGTCTCACTCTTATAGCTGTTCTCATGCTCTTCGTCTATAATGATCAGCCCCAGCTTCTGAAATGGGGTAAATAGAGCCGATCGGGGACCGATCATAACATCGATCTCACCGTTTTGTGCACGAACGCTTTGATCAAAGCGTTCCCCCTGAGACATCTTGGAATTCATGATTGAGATACGTTCTCCAAAGCGTAGGTAGAAACGCTGTACCGTCTGATAGGTCAGTGCGATTTCCGGAATCAGCATGATAACCTGCTTTCCCTTACCAATGACATAGGCCATCATTTCCATATACACCTCTGTCTTGCCACTTCCGGTTACTCCATGAAGAAGATAATTGTTACGAAATCCACTCTCATATTCCCGAATGAAATCCTGAACAGCATACTGTTGCTCCTCGTTCAAGGTAATCGGATGAAATTGTCTGCTTTGAAGGTTGATCGGATTACGATAAACCTGCTCTGAGATTGTTTTAGTAACTCCTTGCTTCTCCATACCACTTATCGTTTCCCTGGATATTTTAAGCTCATTCAGAGCGACCTCATAATCCAGAACCTTATCTCTAAGCAGAGCTTCTAAGAGTCTAAGTCTTGCTTTATTATTCTTTCTCTGATACTCGTAATATAATTGATTGGCCTTCTCCTTGTCGATGACTAATTGTATGCTTCTTTGCTCCTTGATCTTCACTGCCTTACGAACGGGAATGACCGTCTTTAACGCATCATTCATGGTGCCTCCAAAGATTTCTTTTATCCAGTAGGCCAAAAAAATCATTTGGCTTTCGATCATCGGTGCATCGGTCACAACCTTTGTGATAGGCTTAATCAACTCCGGCTTTAGCTTCGGT
>JAEWSG010000153.1 GCA_023398495.1 Bacillota bacterium | reverse complement strand
AAAACTACTACTGAAAAAAGCTTTTCACATTTATACCATACCCTATAATTTGCTTGTAGTTTAGTCCGAGTATTTACAAAAATGCAATCGAACAATCTTTGTACAATTCTGTCTCATTTTTTAGACCTTTGGAGCCGAGAGCCGATAAGCACAGGTTATTGCACATAATAATACTAATTAATTAAATATCTTTATGTCACTTTTTAAAACGGCCACAAAGGTATACCTTTGCGAAGAGTATAGTAAAAACATGTCTATTAACATTAATAAATAGTGTTTTCTCTGTAAAGTAAGTTGTTCCATTGTATTTTTATCTTCTGAAGCTAAAACAATAATAAGTTAAAACTCTAAAGTATAAGCATCTCATCAGCATCACTATCTTCTATTGTAGAAGTTTCCACTGTTTGCCCAAATACACATATCTCATCTGGGTCACTATCTTCCATTGTTTTTGTTGACCTAGAATCACCAGATGAAAACATTTCATCTGGATCAGTTTCCTCTATTGTAAAAGTTTGTTTAGTACTACCATGTAGTGACATTTCATCAGGGTCACTATCCTCAATAGTTTCAGTAATAATAGAGCTTCCAGACAAAAAAGTTTCATCAGGATCAGTATTTTCAATACACCGTGTTTCCCTTGTTCCTCCAAAATGCCTTTTTTCAATTACTTTATGAAGCTTACTAGAATTAACATATGAAATTTGCATTAAGCTATCATAGTATGTTCCTGTACTATTTACAAAGGCATGTTCCTCCATATAATTAGATAGGTAAGGCTTTTTCATTTTCTTCCTCCTAGGATAAGTATTTTTATAGAATCATTTTTATCTTGTACAGTACTATTGTCTTCAAGTACTTCATCTATACCAACCTTATTTACATTATATGTGTCTAATATATTAATTATAGACTGGTATTTTTTATGTATCAATTCATTACTGAATTTTTCCTTGGCAATAATTATAATTTGTTCTGTCTCATTATTTATTAAGGCACTTTGAACATCTATAAGCTTACTTAAATCTGTATTACTAATACTACCATTTTGAGATATAGAAATTTCTTTTACTAAACTAGTAGTATATATATTGTTTAATTTTGATACAGAAATTTTAGAATTTAAATTAATATTACTTAGGAATATAAATAACACGACAAAGATTAATAAATATTTTACATACCTTTCAATATTTGAAACATACGTCACAAATAATGGCGCTTCTTCTTTTATAGAATACCATTCCCAATAATATGATTCTGCAAGCTTTTTTAAATGGTCTTGACTTTCTCTTAAAGGACCAAATAAACTCCTAGGATATGATTTGACTCTATAAAAGTCAAACAAGAAAAATATTATATTAATAAGGTTGTAAGATATTACAATAGTTATGGTAGTAAGTAATATATTGCTCTTAATGTCTAGTACAAACTTAAGGCCGCTTGCAAAAAATAATGGGATTAGTACCGAAACTATAGTTAAATAGGTATTTGCCTTTTCTATTGCTATATTTTTAGTGTTTTCGCAACTTTCTATTTTGTATTTAATAAAGTCTATTTCTAATTCGATATCACTTCCATTTTCCTGTTTATTATTTATATGTTGACTATAACCTGCCAATTTTTCTTTTATAACATCTTCTGATGATAATTTAGTAACATTACTTAGCTTAAGAAATTTAAAGATTTTGAATCCTTCATCTCTACTATATGTTAGTAAATATACTTTTACTACTCCCAAGCCTAGGCTAAAAATTGAAAAACGTAGTTCTTTATAAGAAAATTCCTCTCTGTAGAAGTCATTAACTCTAATATTGTGGAAACATTTATCCAGTGTGACACTGAGTACAGGTGATCTTGACAATAAAAACAAAATACAAAAAATAAATTTTTTCATCAATTTTCTCCCCTAACCAAATAGTTAAAAACGGCATCGCTTATATTTAAACCTAAAGCTTCTTCTATCCAATACCACTGACCATTAGGGTTAACCTCTAAAAAGTAGTATTTATCATCATTGACTATAAAGTCAAAAGCACCAAATTTTAAATTAAGTTTGTTTAGCATAAGCAAGCAACCCTCTTCAATTTCTATAGGCAATTTTATTAAAGAGTATGAGTTTTGGCTTCCATACTTACGCCAATCAATCTTATCATTTGTTTCTATTTTTGCTGCAAATACATTATTATCAATTATTGTGACCCTTACCTCATAATCTTTTGATACATACTCCTGGAAATATGCTGGCGATAATTCCAAGTTGCTAAAGGTATAGCTATCATTTACAAGGTTTGTCTGAATTATTCCAAGTTTGTTCTTATAATATATTCTTCCTACAGATAACGGCTTAACTATGCTACTTATGTTATCACAAAATTTTTTAGCAGTTATTGATGAGTTTGATATCAGGGTTTTAGGTAATTTAAAACCAACTTCTTTAGCAACTGATAATTGATAAATTTTATTTTCAGCCTTATAGAGAATTGACGGTTTAGATAAGCATGTTCCATTAAATGCCTCAATTAATCCCTGAATAAGTGTTAATATATCCTTTTGAATCATCTTATGAAATTTAGCATCATATTCGCTAATATTAGGAAAGGAAGGCTTTCTATAATAAATAGAGTGTAATTGAATCTGGTTAATGCTCCATTGGTCACTTTGTATTAACCATCCATCTTCAGTTATATCAACACTATATTCACTTAGTAAATCTGTGTTGAACCTAAAAAATTCAGCATAGTTCCTAAATTTATCTATAATATAGTCAACAGTTAAGTCATATGAGCTTGTTACTATAAGTATTTTATCCATAATGTTAAGCACTTCCAATATATCTAATTTATATTCTTTTATTTTTTACCAGTCGCCAGTAATGATAACCCAAAGCTGTAAGTTTACATGATTTCGAGTTCATTGCTGCATAATACATATAGTCTTCGTCAACTGGAACAACTAAGCCTACACTTTGAAGTTTTTGAAGATGCTTAAATACCGCAACATTTTCAGCATTTGCGTATGGTTCAATAACCTTATGCTCTACTACTTTAGTATTAGTATCCTCAAATGATGGATCTAATGCAAAGTGTTGTTCAGGGGTTGGAAAATACTGAACAAGATTTCTTAATATTTCTAGCGGAACTTGCGGAGTAACTGTTCGTATAGAGGTAAACCGTGTAATGTTAGTTTTGAAAACCGGTCTTTGATTCCACGGACCTAGTGCTTGATCAATATAAGCGTATACACTTCCAGGTGTGATATGTCCTCTAAGGTCTGCAGCTCCACCTTGTAAAGCATCTAATAATAAATTAGTAAAAACACCATGTCCATTGATTTCTAATGATGGTTCATTATCTCTGCTTGCAGTAAGTATTGAAACGCCTTCAACTATTTGTGCTGACATACCACCGGCTACTTTTGGAGAACCTAATGCACCTGAATGGCAGCAGTCCAGAATGATTATTTTATTTTTCGCTTTAGAACCATTAGCTATAGAAAGTATTTCATCCATAGAAACACCTTCATCATTTTGTTTATAGTCAGGAGTTACAATATAGCCAGTAATGTCATTTATAAATCCATGCCCTGAAAAGTAAAATAGTGAAATGTCGCTATCACCGTTAAATAAATCGATTATTAAACCTTTTAAATCAGATTTTGTGGAAACATCAGTATAAAGTTTAACATCGAAGTTAGGGGAACCATCTCCATTAGTTTCTATAATACTTCCTAAAGCAGAAGCATCATTAATACATCCATTAAGTGGAGAAAAAGGATAGTTGTTTATACCTACTATCAATGCTTTTTTCATGTTATTTGTTTTTACCTTCTTTCATCACTTGATCAATTGCAGAAGAAATTTTATCCCATTCCCAAGCTATTGTTCGGTTACGAGCTAATCCATCAGGCAAATTGCTACTAGAGTCTGCACCACTAACATAGACTCCGAATACTGGAACATCGTTATCTTTCGCCATCTTTATTTCTTTTTTTACTCCTGTTGCACTTGCCATGTATTTTCCAACAAGCACTATTAACATATTACATTTCTTTATTTTTTCTTCTACAATTTCTTCCCACTTACTTTGAGGCATTGAAGATTTTGCTGACCAATCCTGAATAGAAAATGGTGTCTTAGAGTTTTTTGCTTGTCCAGCAAATAAAGTTTTTTCAATATCATTGTGATCATAATCAAAACTAATAAACGCCCTTGGATCTAATGACATAATAACAACTCCTTTTCATTTAGAATATTTTTATTGATTTAATTATTTGAATGTTTAACTCACAATATTTTTTTCAATTCCTTATAAAATCTTTCGGTTGGTGATTGTTTATTAGAAAATACATGTTTGCCTATGGCTTTCTCAAGCACAATTTGTTGACTAACATTATTCCTTATTTCAACATACTTGCGTAAATCATCGGATTTTGTAAGTTTAGGCCAATAACTCAAATAATCAGGTAATTGGATTTTTTTATCTGTAGCGAAATTTGGTATGTAATTTACAATAGGAAAATCTAACTGAGCAGCCATACCTATTTCAAAAGGTACCCACCAGGATTCCTTGGTATTTACCGATAAAACAACTAATAAATCAGTACAGTTAGAAAGTCTATCCTTTATATGATTTGTAAGCTCTTCACCACTAAGAAGTAATTTACCTTCAAGAACATCCAAGTATGCATCAACATCTAAATTTCTTAATACATTTTGTATATATATTGCTATTTGACTATCTTCATTTTTGTGAGAGATAAATACTTTCATAACATTCCCTCCTTCTGATTTATTTACATATTATATCATAAATTTTAACATATGTATAAATTATCGAAAATATTTATACATTCCTGTCATTTATAAATGTGGAATGGGATAGGGGCAAATTTTTAACAATAAAGATAATAACGGATTTTGTACGTTAAGGTTTCAATAGTGCAACACTTCTTAGCGTATGCTAAAAGACTCTTTTACAATGTCTTTTGGGCTAAGCATACAATTTTTGCAAAAATCGGATGATACCCCTATCAGCTATTTGAAACCAATTATCTGTTTTATAATCAAAAAAACTGATAAACCCAAAATGAGCAATGCAAAATAAAGAGGAACATTTTTTTCTGTTGAAGTAAATGATTTATATTTTTTAGGTCTTAATCCTTTCCCGAGTGAAATCCACTCAGCTTCAAATATTTGAGCATCAAGTTCTTTCTCTAGACGCAATATAACATCAAACTTGGCTTTGTTCAACTTCCCATAATTATCAATAATATTTCTCCAAGAATTGCATAAGAGTAACCCTACTATTGCAAAACTGTGGATTAACCAAATAGTATCAGTAATTAAAGCCCCACATTTCACTAATAAACCAGCTATTGTCAACAGACTTCCTATCACTGTTATAAAAAATGCATTTGTCTTTTGTCTTCGTTCAATTAAACTTTCAGATGAATCTACCATTAACTTATAGAGATCCAATATACTTGTTCCGTTTTTACTATTAAAGCACTTGTGAAAGGAATCTTCAAAATCATATAGTGATTTTAATTTGAAACATACATCATTCTGCGTATCACCAGGATTAATATCAATAATTTTTAGATTTCCTTTTATAGCCTTGTTAATTTCCCATTTTGCATTTTTAGATTCTTCGCATGACTGTCGATTATATATTATTATTGCTTCTGCATCCGTCATGGCACTAATAGCATGGTCTTTCCAACTATTACTACTGGGACTGTTAAGAAAAATTAGATTAAAAGATGCTGACATTTTTTGTTCGCTCTTTTTTAAAAGCGCTCTTGCTTGTTTTCTATCCTTTGATCTGTGTATAATAAATAGTTTCAACAATTATCACCTATTTGTTTCATGAATTAAGAATATATTATTTAACCTTAATCATTTGAATTTTTGTCTTTATATAAAAAATCATTTATGTTGTAAACCCCATGCTTATATCGAATATTTCCTTATCGCGTCAACAATGGATGAACTCTGCCACTTAACAGTTATATCAGCATTCTCCTTTACAATATTCGATGTCTTTTTGCTGCCCCAAGGCTCAATTGCAACAATAGGTTTATTGAAAACTCTTTTTGAAATTTCTATCTCCTTATTAATCCATTTGGAATATGTACTATATACACCTGCAAGAATGATAACACAGTTAACAGGCGAAATTTGTTTTTTAATAGCATCATATAGTAAAGCCTCATTCGGAGCATTATGAATTGGATCATCCTTGGGAACTGAATAATCTATCCACTTAAAGTAAGGGTGTTCTTTGAAGAATCTAACAAGTTTCTCGTATGCGTCTCCATAAGCCCATGAATGGCTAATGAAAAGGCGGTAATTTGATAATGCTGGCATTTTCCTATTCCTCCTTATAATGCATAATCAATAATTTTATCAAAGTTATGCTGCTTTTTTTACTAATCTTTATTTTTTCACCTTCAAATTATAGACACTATATACAAACACCTATTTACACAAAATTCAGATTTCGTCCTTTCTTACTAAATATACGCTCTATTAATTATTTTCCCAATATTAATTTTACATAAATAATCTTACTAAGTCTACAGTTTTTTACATTGAATGTTATATAAAATATAAGATTTCAAAAGGCTCCGGGGTCTAAAAAATGAGACAGAATTGTACAAAGATTGTTCGATTGCATTTTTGTAAATACTCGGACTAAACTACAAGCAAATTATAGGGTATGGTATAAATGTGAAAAGCTTTTTTCAGTAGTAGTTTT
>JAEWSG010000147.1 GCA_023398495.1 Bacillota bacterium | reverse complement strand
GTAGCTTCCGCTGCGATACTATTCTTCTTAAAAAAGGTTTGTTTTTTAAACAAACCTTTTAGAAGATATAGTTCATCTGTTTATCGCAGCGGAACTTACTACTTTGATTGTAGCTTCCGCTGCGATATGTTTTATTTTTTCTTTTTGCTATTTATTTCTTTATTTGATGATTTTTTACTTAAGTCTTTGTAACTTGCATCCCTGTTTTCACCAAGCTGATCATTAGCGAACTCATATAAGCCAGATGGATTTTCAATGGATGGTTTTGAACTCTTATTATTAACTACGTCTTTTTTACTTGGCATAGTATCACCTCCTGTTTTATGTAATTAGTTTTCCTCTTTATTTAAAAGAAATACAAAAAATAAGTGACAACCAAGATTGGAAATATTTAATAAAATTTTAAGGATTCAGCAGTTGTAATGAATAGATTAAAATACTATAATATTTAATATATTGAATGAAAGTAATCATTAAAATTTTGCTTTGAAGTTTTTCTTTTAATATTGAATGAATATTTTAAACCAATTTGTTATAATGAAGTTGTTTGGTGGCAATAAATTTACAAGAGAAAAATACAATGTTCTGTTACTTATCTTAAGCAGGCTGTATCATGTTAGAAAGGTCTGCAAAAAGAATAGCACACTCATAATATTTTGTTATGACATGTAGAACTGGATGAGGTTTACTATGACAAATAAAATTCTAATTAAAGTACAATGCTTTTTTGTATTGGTTATGATATTTCTGGTAAATGGGGTTTCAGTATTTGCGGTACGTGAAATACCTGAAATTAAGGCTGCATCTGCCATACTTGTTGAATCTAAGAGAGGTCAGATATTATTTGAAAAGGATTCTAAAAGCAAACTTCATATCTCAAGTGCAAACAAAATGATGACAGCTCTGCTGGCATTGGAAAAGGTTGGTGCGAAATTAGGTACACAGGTAACCATAAGTAAGAATGCCTTATCTGTCGAAGGATCAATACTGAATCTAGAGGTGGGTGGAAAATATACTGTTGAGGATCTTGTATATACTGTGATACTTACTTCTGCAAATGATTCTGCTATTGCACTTGCTGAATATGTAGGCGGAGATTTAAAAGCATTTATAGATATAATGAATGATAAAGCCCAAGAATTAAAAATGAAGGATACAAAATTTACAAACCCTACCGGATTGTATGATCAGGAACAATATACTACTGCTTATGATCTTGCTATACTTACAAAATATGCATTGTCAAATCCATACTTTGAACGTATATTTTCTTCACAGGCAAAGCTTTGGAATAACCAGGACAAAGTAGAGATTATTACAAACAGTAATAACCTTTTTTGGAGTTATGATGGTATTGACGGTGGTAAAACCGGGTACAATGAAATTGAACGCCAAACAGCAATCACTACGGCGACAAGAGACAATATGCGGGTTATAAGTATTGTACTTGATTCTCCAGAGGAAAGTGTATATGATGATTCCACCAAACTGCTTGATTACGGATTTGGCAATTATAGGACAGGGATACTGGTTAGAAAAGATCAAACAGTAGAAAATATTTCAGTAAGTGATAAAGAGGTAAGTTTGATTAGTCCTATTGATGTGTACTACACATTTCCAATAGGAGAAGACTATATAAAAGCCTTTGATTTCAAACTTAATGAGAAAATAGAGCTGCCAGTTCTTAAAACCGAGGTTGCAGGTATAATGAAGTATACTCTGAAGGATGGTACTGAAATAGGTGTAGATTTATATCCAGCAGCAAATGTTTATTCATCTGTGGACATGTTTTCTTCGTTAGTTAAGACTTTAGTTGAGTATAGGGACATTACAATTTTGCTGTTTATTTTAGTTAGTACTGAAGTAATCCTTATTTTGGTGAGGATTTTTAAATCCATAAAGTCAGCCTTATCATATGTATTGTCAAAGTCAAAGAATTAATGCTTTTCATTAAATAATAAGATAATTGATTACAAGTATTGGGCATAAAGAGTGAAGTTAGTCTGAAAGGGCTGATTTCACTCTTTTTTTATTTCTTATCCTGAAAATCGAATTTGTCCTATGTATAATCATTTTCGTGATTTAAATAGTAGAGGATAAATTCTAATAATAAAGTTGGAATTCTATTGAAAATATAGTATGCAGGTGCTAAAATTATTTAGGAATAAAAGTAATCTATATTTTAACAAATTAAACAATAGGCTTTTTCAAACCCTAGACAGTATTAATTGGCATAGGTCGAAAATATAAAAAAATTCGGAGGAGCATAATGAAACTTGTTTTTGCCATAGTGCATGATGAAGACGGCAATAAAGTCATGAAAGAACTGAATCTCCATGGTTTTAGTGTTACAAAGGTAAGCTCCACAGGAGGTTTTTTAAAGGCTGGCAACACGACGCTGTTGGTAGGTGTGGACGAGGATAAGGTTGATCAGGTTTTAGAGATTATAAAAAACAAGTCAAAAAGCAGAAAGCAGATAATAAACTCACCTATTGCACCAATTGATACCAGTAGTGTTTTTTTTAGCAATATGGTTGAAGTTGTTGTTGGCGGTGCTACAATTTTTATTCTCGATGTCGAAAAATTTGAAAAAGTATAAAATTCTTATTTGTATAATAATTATTAAATAGAAAGTAATTTTGTGTTTAGTCAACACGTGCATGTAGAGGTGTTTATGAGTTTTGACAAAAAGCTTTCCATAAAGGAAAGGATAAAAAAGAGAAGAAAGCAAAAAAGAAAAAGGTTGCTTATAGTACTTTGTTTTTTACTTATAAGTGTTATGGTGTTTGTTGTCATCAATAATGCACTAAGGCATGAAGATGAGGAGTCTGTGTTTTCGGATAATGCTTCTGTACAAAGTACTATACAGGTTACAGCCTTAACGGAGCCTACTTCAGTTGTTCCGGGTAGTGGAGGGCTGGCTTCAAGTATCTCTACTAATAATGAAACAGATAATGAGAATAATGTATATGATGTTTCGCAAAATCCTCAAGAGCAGAGTGGGGAACAGGAAACAGATACCGAAACTGGAAGCACTGTTAAGGATTCAAATTATGACGAGTTAAAGATTGAGCTTGAGAAATATTTGTCAGAAGTTAGAGGACAATATGGAATATACTATATTGACCTTGAGAGTAATTATGAGTTTGGAATAAACGATACTGACGAATATATAGCTGCAAGTACTGTGAAGGTGCCTCTTAACTATTATGTGTATAAGAAGATAGCTGATGGAGAGGTTGATCCCCTACAAAAACTAGCTTATAATAAGGATGATTTTGAAGGGGGTACGGGTATACTGCAGGGTAAGAAATTAACAGGAAAGTCTTATGAAATTAAGTACCTGCTGGAATTATCCATTACGCATAGCGATAATATTGCAACCAATATGCTTTTAAGGCATTTTGGCAGGAAAAATCTGAGGAAATATATGAGGGAACTTGGTGGAACAGTTGTAATTGATAATAAAAATGTGTCCTGCCCAAAGGATATGGCAATATATCTAAAAAAAGTGTATGAGTTTTGTAATGCTAATGCTGAACTGGGTGAAGAACTTAAGCATAATTTATGTAACACTATGTTTAATGACAGACTTCCGAAACTACTGCCTGAAGAACTTGAAATTGCCCATAAAGTGGGAAATCAGATTGGAGCAGTACATGATGTTGGGATTATATATGCAGAAAAACCATATATAATTGCTGTTATGTCTAAAGGAGTTGTAAGTGACGAAGAGGCAAATAATGTGATTGCTCAAATCTCCAAAAAGGTTTATGATGCCGTTAAAGATAGGTAGTTAAGGTGAAGTTTACAGATAGCAAAACGATTAAATTACAAAATCCCTCGAACGAATATGAGGGATTTTTATTTTAAGATTTATATATCTTTTATGTTATCTATATTTTTACAATGCTCTTTTATTTTCATAAAGCTTTCCTGACTAATCACATGTTCAATACGACAGGCGTCTTCTTTAGCGGTTGATTCATTTACGCCAAGTGCCATCAGGTATCTTGTAAGCAGAAGATGACGCTCATAAACACGATTTGCAATTTCCAGACCGCTTTTTGTCAGCGTAATTAATCCATTGCTATCCATTGAAATATATCCCTGTTCTCGAAATTGCTTCATGGCATTGCTTATGCTAGGCTTTGAAAAGCCTAGTTCAGTGGCAATATCTATTGAGCGGACGTTGCCCTTCCTCTTAGTCAGCATTAGGATAGTTTCAAGATAGTTTTCGGCTGATTCATGGACTTTCAAAATGAGGTCCTCCTTATATGATGTTAGTTAGTGGTTTATATAACCTGACATTTTAACACATGGTCAAACGGGCTGTGCTAATGAAAGGTTCTGTTCCTATGTTATCAAATGCAACGTAATTAAGCAAGGAAAAATCATTGTGAAACTGTTGACAAGGGTAATAAAGGGTGGTAAACTAAAAATAGTTGGAGAGTTAGTTTAAGCTAACTCGTTTATTTGGGAAATTAGTTAGTTTAGGCTAACTTGCGTTAGGAGGGATAAGGATGAAAACTTTAAGAACAGTAAAATGCGGTGAGACGGCTACAGTAGTAAAGCTTCATGGCGAAGGTGCATTGAGACGAAGAATAATGGATATGGGTATTACACGCGGGGTAGAGGTTTTTGTTCGAAAAGTAGCTCCACTTGGAGATCCTATTGAAATATACATCAGAGGATATGAACTTAGTCTTCGCAAAGCTGATGCTCAATTGATTGAAATTATATAATGTGATGGCAGCCTTTAGAGCTGCATATTTTGACAATATAAGTTAGTTATGACTAACTTGATAAAAGGAGTGAGTGCATGAATACAACAATTGCACTTGTAGGAAACCCTAACTGTGGTAAGACTACAATGTTTAATTTTTTGACAGGAAGTACACAGTATGTTGGAAACTGGCCGGGAGTGACTGTAGAGAAAAAGGCCGGAAAATTAAAAGGCTATAAGGATGTTGAGATTATAGATTTACCCGGGATATATTCTCTCTCTCCATACACGCCTGAGGAGGTTGTTTCGAGAAACTATCTCCTGGAAGAAAAACCTGATGCAATAATTAATATTGTGGATAGCACTAATATTGAGAGAAACCTTTATCTGACTACACAGCTTACAGAAATAGGTATTCCTGTTGTTATTGCATTAAATATGACAGACATCATTCGTAAAAACGGAGATGTTATAAATGTGAATGATCTAAGCAAAAAACTAGGGTGTGAAATAGTTGAAATATCAGCATTAAAGGGTGATGGCTGCAGAGAAGCAGCAGAAAAAGCTATTATTTTGGCTAAACAGAAAATGAAAACACCTTTGGGACACATTTTTTCAAAAGTAGTAGAAAACGCATTGAGTGAAATTGAGTTGCTAATTGTGGAAAGTGTTAAAAGTGAAAATCGCAGATGGTACTCAATTAAGCTATTTGAACGGGACGAAAAGGTAAAAGAAGAGTTAAACCTTTCAGTTGAGGTCAATATGCGTATTGAAGGTATAATAACAAGATGCGAAAGAGAAGTGGATGATGACAGTGAAAGTATTATTGCTAATGAGCGTTATAACTATATAGGTAGTGTAGTAAAGCAGTTTGTGTTTAAGAAGAATAATACACGAATAAGCACTTCTGATAAAATCGATAATATAGTTACAAACCGCTTTTTAGCCCTACCTATCTTTGGAATTATAATGTTTTTGGTATATTATGTATCTATTTCGACTGTGGGAACCTTAATGACTGATTGGGTAAATGATGTATTGTTTGGTGGTCTGGTTCCAAATGCTGTGGAAGGTTTTCTGGTATCGGTCGGCAGTGCAGATTGGCTCAATTCTCTGATTATCGATGGGATAATTGCTGGTGTGGGGGCAGTACTTGGTTTTTTGCCTCAAATGCTTGTGCTGTTTTTGTTTCTCGGTTTTCTTGAGGATTGTGGTTATATGGCTCGTGTCGCATTTATTATGGATCGGATATTCAGAAAATTCGGCCTTTCCGGAAAATCCTTCATTCCCATGTTGGTTGGAACAGGCTGTGGTGTTCCCGGAATAATGGCTTCACGTACTATTGAAAGTGAGCAGGACAGAAAGATGACTATTATTACAACAACCTTTATTCCTTGCTCGGCAAAGTTGCCCGTAATTGCATTGATTACTGGTGCGATGTTTCCAAATTCGGTTTGGATGGCTCCGTTATCTTACTTTATAGGTGTAGCAGCAATTGTATTATCAGGGATTATACTTAAAAAAACACCGGCATTTTCAGGTGCTGAAGCTCCTTTTGTAATGGAACTGCCTCCGTATAAAGCTCCGAAGATTAGTGGTTTGCTAATTCAGTTGTGGGATAGAGGGAAATCTTTTGTTGTAAAAGCGGGTACTGTAATTTTTCTTGCAAGTGGTATAATATGGTTTTTAAGCACATTCAGTTGGTCCATGCAGATGGTTGAGCCTACTGATTCGATTTTGGCTTCAATGGGCGGGGCAATATCAATAATTTTCAAGCCCCTCGGATGGGGAGACTGGAGGTTGGCAGTTGCTACTATTACCGGTCTTGTTGCTAAGGAAAATGTAGTAGGAACATTGGGCATTCTTTTGGGTTTTACAGAAGTTGCTGAAAATGGAACTGAATTATGGCCATTGCTCCAACAGTCTTTCACACAGCTTTCTGCATTTTCTTTCCTGGTGTTTAATTTGCTTTGTGCACCATGTGTTGCTGCTATTGGTGCAATTAAACGTGAAATGGGAAATGGAAAATGGACACTGATAGCAGTTGGGTATCAGACTTGTTTTGCCTATGCCACTAGTCTTATTATATACCAGTTGGGAATGTTTTTTACAGGACATGGGTTTGGTATTGGAACTATAGCGGCAGTTATACTGAGTGCATCGTTTATTTACCTGCTATTCAGATCAGGCGGTAAACGATCTTCTAAATATAGGGTTGTAGCAAGAAGCACATTTGAAGTATAGGGGGGATATTATGGCAACTATAATTATTGGAATATTGGCACTGTGTGCATTTGTATGTGCCGGTTATTACACCTACAAGAATAATAAAGGTGAAGGCTCGTGCAGTAGTTGCTCAGGGTGCCCGAGCAGAGGTAACTGTAAAAAGTGATATCTTCATATAAAAATCTTTATCGCATTCAACATAGCAGTATCAATAAAATAAAGGGACAAGGTACCTGTCCCTGTCCCTGTCCCTTTGTCCCATTTGTCCCAGTGCTTATTATCGTATGTATACTCCAAAATAAAATTGGTATAAGGAAATATTTAGGACCTATTTCCTCGAACATGATATTCAGAGTATAAACAGAACTTTTAATGGCAGCTTGGCTATCTTAACTTCGACTTTCATCTCAGCTTTAGACCCAAAAGCTTTGCGTCATTGCCTTTCGACAACTTTGCCCTGTTTCATAAGTCACTATTTATATCTCCTTATACCCAAATATAAAGGGGAGTATAATGTACAATATTATTATAACATAGTAAAAAATTACTGTACATTTCGTTTTTTGAATATATTCCAGCTTGTCAGTTCATTGAATCGTGTTATGACTTAAATGGTGATATGTATCTTTGAATTTCGCCATTTTTCTCAGGGAGAAAAAATTCAAAAAGCATTGAATGAGAAAAACACTACTATGCAACAGGGGAGATACGTTCCATACTAGTGTTTTTGGTAGAGATGTAGGATATTAAATTGAAGATAATGTTCATTACTCTTATATAATTATATTTCTACATTTTTTTTAGAAATCCTTCAAGGAAATAAAAAATTATTGCTGTTTATTTTATTAAGCTATGATGTAAAAACCCTAAACCATGAAAAACTTACTACTTCCAGAATTTTTTATACCAATAGAATAAAAATATGTTTTTCAATATCAGTTTTTTATTATAGAATAAATATGAAATGTATAAATCAAGTGTATCCAAAAGAAAATAATAAGGAAGTGAAAAGATGAAAAGAAAAACAGTACGGATTATTGCATTAGCAACAGCTATTATAGTTTTTGTTACATCCGTTGGTTTGATAGCGATGTCGGTATTTTTTGGAAGGTAGTGATATAAATGGGAAAAATACTAGGTGCGTATATTTTTCCGCATCCCCCAATAATTGTTCCGGAAGTGGGGAAAGGTGATGAAAATGCTGCTATAGAGACTATGAAAGCAGCAATAAAAGCATCAAAAGAAATAGCAAGCAAAAGACCTGCTACTATTATAGTTACAACACCCCATGCACCTGTATTTGAAGATTATATCTTTATTTCTGAAAATAAGGTTTTAAAAGGTGACTTCGGAAAATTCGGAAGAAAGGACGTGGGCTTAAGCTTCAATAATAACTTGAGCCTTGTCAACTCTATCATTTCTTATGCAGCAGATGAAGGAATAAGTTCGGGGGGAATAGAACTTGCAGAGGCTGCAAGCTATGGAGTGGAGAGTGATCTTGACTGGGGTGCTTTAGTACCTTTATATTACATTTCAAAAGAATATGATGATTTCAAACTTATACACATTTCGATGTCTTACCTCAGTATGGAGGAATTGTATAGGTTTGGTATGTGTATAAGGAAGGCAGTTGAAGAATCAGACGGAGACGTTGTTTTTGTGGCTAGCGGTGACCTTTCTCATAAGCTGGTTAACTCTCATTATGGATATAGTGAATATGGAAAACAATTTGACGAACTAGTGATAAAAAGTATCAAGGAAAATGATGTTAATAGTTTACTTGATATAAATGAGGAATTATGTGAAAATGCTGGGCAATGTGGACTAAGATCTTTTGTCATAATGTATGGAGCTCTGGACGGTTATGAAATTAAACCTGAAGTATACTCTTATGAGGCACCTTTTGGTATTGGCTATTGTATAGCCAATATTGGTGTTGGAAGAAAGGATAATGAGAGGAAGGTTATGGATAAGATAATTGAAGAGATACGTAAGAAAGAGGATGAATATGTTGCACTTGCAAGAAAATCCCTTGAGGCGTTTGTACGCGAAGGCAAGATGATTGAAATGCCTCAAGTGCTTCCTAAGGAAATGAAAACGGATAGAGCCGGAGTTTTTGTATCTATCAAGAAAGATGGCCAACTGCGTGGATGTATTGGAACAATAGCTCCTACCAGAGAAAATATTGCCGGAGAAATTATTTATAATGCCATCAGCAGCGGGACAGAAGACCCGAGATTCTTTCCGGTAGGATCAAGTGAGCTTGGAAGTCTCGTATACTCAGTAGATGTACTTATGAAGCCGGAACCGATCAATTCAGTAGACGAACTTGATGTTGAAAAATATGGAGTTATTGTAAGATCGGGTCATCGTTCAGGGTTGTTATTACCAAATCTTGAGGGTGTGGATACACCTGAAGAGCAAGTTGATATAGCACTTCAAAAGGCTGGAATAAACAAAAATGAAGACTACTCAATGCAAAGGTTTGAAGTTATAAGGCATAAAGCCTGATCCTAATAAAGCTTATATGTTAGAAAATAAAATTTGGTTAAATCCAGGGATAAAGCACTTAAGTATCAGGAAAATGTTTACCTTGGCAACGTTTGGTAATAATAATATTAATATTTCATTAAATTATTTAAAAGCCTATTAACGTCAAAAGGCATTAGTGTTAAAATAATGAGTTATACAGGTGTCTTTTTTTAAACACACTTTTAGAGAAATAATAAAAGCATAATTTTTTTCAGGAGATTAACTTTAAGAACGTGGGGTTATTTGATGGATTTTTTTAATAACATTAATTTTTGGGGAATAGTAAATTTTCTCTCCGATAATTTAAGTATTAAAGGACCTTGGGAACTTGTCAGGGCTATTATTGACATAAGTATAGTTTCTTATGCCATTTACAAGATAGCAAGGCTCGTAAGGGAGACGAGGGCATGGCAGTTGATTAAAGGTATCTTGTTTATACTGATTGCCTCTAAGCTCAGTGAGATTTTAGGCCTTAGAACCATTGCTTTTATACTTAAAATGATAATTCAATATTTGGCTATAGCATTGGTAGTGTTATTCCAGCCAGAGCTCAGAAGAGGTCTTGAACAAATTGGCAGGAGCTGGTTCAAAAATTTCTTCAACTTTGAGGATGAGAGTTATACTATCAAAGTTAAATCTAATATAGAGGAGATAATAAAGTCTGTAGTCGAAATGTCAAAGACTTTCACAGGAGCTTTAATTGTAATTGAGAGAGAGACTAAAATAGGTGAGATAATAAATTCGGGAATTCAAATAGATTCTAATGTTACTTCTGAGCTTTTAATAAATATTTTCACTCCAAACACTCCTCTTCATGATGGGGCTGTAGTTATCAGGGGTGAAAAAATTAAGGCTGCGGCATGCTTTTTGCCACTAACGGAGAACCCTAATTTGAGTAAGGAACTTGGAACAAGACATAGAGCGGCTTTGGGTATCAGTGAAGTCTCTGACGCCATAGTTGTAGTTGTTTCTGAGGAATCCGGCAAGATTTCTGTTGCATTAAATGGCGGGTTGACCAGAAACCTTACCTCTGATACGCTTAGAAAGGCATTAAGCAAAAACCTTTTGGAAAAAGACGCTCCTAATAGAAAGTTAGGTCTGTGGAAGGTGAAGACGAAATGAATGAGTTATTTAAGAGAGATTCAACGGTGAGAATTATATCAATATTGTTTGCGGTATTTCTCTGGTTTTTTGTCTTAGACAGTACAAACCCTATCATTTCCACTGACCTGAATATTCCACTGAGAGTTGAGAATGAGGATGTTCTCAAAGAAAAAGATATTGTTATAAAGAATGCAAATTTTCCAAGAACTGTTACAATAAGCCTTAAGGGAAGACAGGATAAGGTAAACCGTATTAATTCTGCTGAAATTGAAGCTGTTGTGGATTTAGACAAAGTTAGTGATGTAACTACAGGATTTTTATATGTTGAAGTTTATGGAATCCCACGGGGTGTTTCTTTTGAAAGTGTAACACCAAGGGTGGTAAATTTTGGACTGGAAAAGATAGGGGAAAATCCCTATCCCGTCGAAATTGTGACCACAGGAGACCCAAAGGAAAACTATAAGGTTATTGGTGTCAGTGTATCACCTCAGACGGTATCAATTGAGGCTACTGACACTATAATAAACTCGATAGGACAGGTAAAGGCTTTTGCAGATATTACCGGTATTAAAAGTGAGAGTATATTAAACCTGATGTGCAAGGTTTATGACAGGAATGGCAATGAGATGCTTGAGTTTGACAATAAGTTTAGTGTAGAAGTCAAAGTTGAAGTTGCAAAAGAGGTTTCAATAATTCCTGTTGTCAAAGGAAAGCCGATGAAGGACTTTGTTGATGGTGTTCAAAAGGCATCTCCAAGTAAAGCGTTGATAACGGGACCTTCGAATGTTATAGACGAAATTGACAGCCTAAAAACTGAAGCTTTAGATATTGAAAATCTAAATGAAAGCATTACTAAAATTACCAATATAGTTGTACCTTCCGGTGTAAGCCTTGTTAACACACAGAAAACGGTATACGTTAGTGTGGCTATAGAACCGCTTGCAGTTAAGAACTTTAATTATTCGGCAGAAGACATAGTGCTAGAAAATAAATTGACCGATGCAACGATTAATTATAGAATAACAAACGAAATAATAAGTGTTAATATAAGAGGAACAGCTCAAGAACTCGATAAGATAGTAGAAAGCGGATTAAAACCATCAATAGATGTGCGAGGGCTTGGAGAAGGAACCTTCAGAAGGCCTCTGAAAGTAGTACTGCCAGGCACTGTTCAGCTTTTGGAAGATATTGAAGTGGAGATAGTAATTGAGAAGAATGATATTTAAGCAGAGGTTTTTAAATGAAACTGATTATACACAATATTAAGCTTTCTTTAGACGAGGATATAAACTCCTTGAAGAGGATTGTATCAAAAAAGCTGAAGATAAATTCACAGGATTTCACAAATTTCAGAATTGTAAAAGAATCTGTAGATGCAAGAAAAAAAACAGATATAAATCTGATATATTCTGTGATTGTTGAAATACCGGGAACCTTGAAAATTACGAATAACAATGACATAAGGGTTCTTGAAGACAATGCACAAGAAAGTTTACCCCGTGGAAGTAAAAAACTTGCAACCAGACCTATTGTAATAGGCACAGGCCCTTCAGGGCTGTTTGCGGCACTTCTTCTTTCACAGAACGGTTATAAGCCTTTGGTACTTGAACGCGGTGAATGTGTAGAGAAAAGGACTGAAATAGTAAATAAATATTGGACAAGCGAAGAATTGAACTCTGAGACCAATGTACAGTTTGGTGAGGGCGGGGCCGGAACTTTTTCTGATGGCAAGCTTACGACAAGGATAAATGACAGGAGATGTACAAGGGTGCTTGAAGAATTTTATGCATCCGGTGCACATGAAGAAATACTTTACAAAGCCAAGCCTCATATAGGCACTGATGTACTAAAAAAAGTAGTAGTGAATATGAGAAAGAGAATAATTGCCATGGGCGGGGAAGTGAGATTTAACTCAAAGGTTACATCCGTTTGTGTTAAAGACGGTAAAGTTACAGGAGTTGTTGTAAATGGCAGCGAGAAAATTGAAGCAGAGGTTGTAATCCTTGCCACAGGCCATAGTGCCAGGGATACGTTCAGCAGCCTTTTTGAGACCGGTATACAATTTGAACAAAAGCCTTTTTCAGTGGGTGTTAGAATTGAGCATCCGCAAGAGCTTATAAACAAAGCTCAATATGGTGATGCTTCAACGCATCCAAGACTTGGAGCTGCGGATTACCAGCTTTTTTACAAGACTTCCGGCAGAACAGTATACTCGTTTTGCATGTGTCCCGGGGGAATGGTGGTAGCCTCTGCTTCTGAACCGCATATGATAGTAACAAACGGTATGAGTGAATTTGCAAGGGACAAGGAAAACGCAAACAGTGCTCTTGTAGTTTCAGTAGGGCCTGGTGATTATGGAAGCACTCACCCGCTGGCAGGTATTGAATTTCAGAGAATATGGGAAAGGCTGGCTTATTCTGCAGGAGGAAGTTCTAATGCTGCACCTGTTCAAAGACTTGAAGATTTTATTGACGGAGTGATTTCGCAAAAAGTAGGAGAAGTTCGCCCAAGTTATACAGGTGAGACAAGGCTTGCAGATATAAATACATGTCTTCCTGATTTTGTAACAGCTCCTATGAAGGAATCGATCAAATATTTTGATGATAGGTTAAAAGGGTTTGGTATCAAGGATGCAATACTGACAGGGGTTGAAACTAGAACATCTTCACCAGTAAGAATTCCGCGCACTGAAAATCTTGAGTCATATAAAGTGGGAGGACTTTATCCTACAGGCGAAGGTGCAGGTTATGCAGGAGGAATTGTGAGTGCAGCTGTTGACGGCATCAGAGTAGCGGAACAGATAATTAAAACTTATAGTAGCGGAAGCTAGAGGATAAATGCCTTTTTAAAAAAGTTTATTAAAGACAAACTTTTTTGATAAATATTGTATATTCCAGTTTGCAGTTGAATAGAATATAACGGCATTTTTGTTAACCTGAAAAATGAAAAGGACTTTTTAGTTACTTGTTTTGATTGTCATAAAAGTTTATAATGTAATAGGTCTAAGAAATGTAATTGTGGGATTTGATGATTTGTATATAAATGTAGGAGGATGAGTGTTTTGGGTCGATTATTTGGTACAGATGGAGTAAGAGGTATTGCGAACAGTGAATTAACAGGTGAACTTGCATATAAATTAGGGCAGGCCGGAGCTTTTGTTTTAACTGCTGAAACAAAACATACTCCCAAAATTTTAGTAGGTATGGATACAAGAATATCAGGTGATATGTTGGAAGCTGCTCTTACAGCCGGTCTATGCTCGGTTGGAGCGGAGGTTATATCATTGGGAATAATTCCGACACCAGCAGTAGCTTACCTTACAAGGCTATATAATGCAGATGCTGGTGTTGTAATATCTGCATCACATAATCCTTTTGAATTTAATGGTATAAAGTTCTTTAACAGTAAGGGTTACAAGTTATCAGACGCCTTAGAAGACAGAATTGAAGCAATTATTATAGATGGTGCAGAAGAAATATTAATGCCGACGGGAGCAAAAGTAGGCAAGAAAAGTGAAGTTGAGTCTCCTGTGGATGAGTATGTTGAATTTATAAAAAAATCCATAAACGGTGATCTTAAAGGTTTAAAAGTAGCAATCGACTGTGCAAACGGTGCAGCATATGAAGCTGCACCTATAGCATTGTTTGAACTTGGTGCCGAAGTGTGCGTAATAAATAACGAACCTGATGGAATAAATATAAACAGCAAATGTGGCTCTACCCATATTGAAGAGCTCCAGAAATTTGTTGTGGAAAGTGGTGCTGATATCGGTCTGGCTTTTGACGGCGATGCTGACAGAATGCTTGCAGTTGATGAAAACGGTGTACTGATAGATGGTGACCAAATTATGGCAATAATTGCACTTGAGCTCAAGAAAAACGGTAAACTGTCTAAGGATACCGTTGTTGCTACTGTTATGAGCAATCTGGGTTTTGACATTATGGCTAAGAAACAAGGTCTTAACATAGAAAAGACAAAAGTAGGAGACAGATATGTCCTTGAAAACATGCTCAATAATGGGTACGTGCTTGGAGGCGAGCAGTCGGGACACATTATTTTTCTCGAGTACAACACTACAGGCGATGGACTTTTGACAGGGGTGCAGTTGCTTAATGTGTTAAAAACTACAGGTAAAAAGTTGTCAGAACTTTCTTCGGTTATGCATGTTCTTCCTCAAGTACTTAAGAATGCAAAGGTAAGGAATGAAAACAAAAACAAATATCTTGAAGATCCCTTGGTTTGTAATATGTGCAAGGATCTTGAAGATGAGTTTAAGGGTGAAGGCAGAGTGCTTATCAGACCTTCAGGTACAGAACCTTTAGTAAGAGTGATGATTGAAGGTAAGGATCAGGAGTATATTACCAGTAGAGCCGTCGAACTTGCGAAAGTCATTGAGGAAAGGCTTGGTTAGTTGTTAAGGCTTCTTAGTGTTTAAAGGCTAAAATTGCTATCACAAATTGTTTGATATTATTGTATAATAGTATTAGGAATACACTATTTTTATCAGACAATTTGTGATATGTTATTTTTATAAAATGTTTTTTTAAAAGGAGGTGAAGAAAGAAGTTACAGGGTTAATAAATCATCATGGAAGCTTTGTAAAGGAGGATGGAACATGCTTCAGATGATGGAATAATAAGCGCCTGAACGTATATTATATACGTGGACGAGGAGAAGGAGGTCATCGGAAATTCTTATCCGGTGAGTTATCGAAAGATTCGGCGGAAACCTTCCGGCCTGTCATGGTCGATAGAATTCAAACAAAAACTACAGGTAACTGTAGAGCAAAGATGGGTTCATGTGACTAATCCTGTTCAGAATTAATGTGATTCAAGCATTTATCCAAGGCATCACAAGGTGTTTTTAGGTTGCATGTTTTTGCAGCTTTTGGTGAGCTATGCTTGAAGGCATATCTTAATAGCAAATTTCCATATGCTAATTTAATTAAACTTAATAATGCGTTTAGAGATAATGAAAAACAATCAGGTGAAGTCTGTTTTTTTACAGAGACCCTGGGAATATTTGTGGTGGAAATAACTATCTTGTGGTCTGCGAAGTCTAAATGATTAGACCACCTGATAAGCGGAAAAGAAAATTTTATAGTGTGAAGGAGAGGTCAATATGTGTGGAATAGTTGGATATATAGGCAGCAAGATGGCTGCACCGATTTTGATAAATGGACTAAAAAAGTTGGAATATAGAGGATATGATTCGGCAGGGGTTGCTATTTTTGGAGATAATGAACTTAAAGTACTAAAAAGCAAGGGAAGACTTGCGATATTGGAGAACAAAGTTAATGAGAATATGCCTGGCGGTTTGATAGGTATAGGTCATACTAGGTGGGCAACTCATGGAGAACCAAACGATTTGAATTCCCACCCCCATGTAAGCCGTTCAGGAAAAATTGCCGTTGTACATAACGGTATAATCGAAAACTATATCGAATTAAAAGAGTTTCTTCAGTCGGAGGGCTATGAATTTGTTTCAGAGACTGACACAGAAGTCGTTGCTCATCTGATTGATTATCATTACAAAGGAGACATAGTTGAAGCTGTTATTGAGTCTATCAACGAAGTTGAAGGGTCATACGCTTTAGGGGTAATTTGCAACGACTGTGATGATAAGTTTGTAGCAGCAAGGAAAGACAGTCCTTTGGTTGTAGGTTTGGGAAAAGGTGAAAACTTTATTGCTTCAGACATTCCTGCAATTTTGGAATACACAAGAGATGTTTATATTCTTGAGGATAAAGAGATTGTAGTATTGACCTCCGATAGTGTAAAAGTATTTAATAATTATGGTGCAGAAGTTAAAAAAGAAGTATTTAAGGTCAACTGGGATGTCAGTGCGGCAGAAAAATCCGGTTATGAGCATTTTATGATAAAGGAAATGTTTGAAGAGCCCAAAGTTATAAGGGATACGATAAGCCCAAGGATAAAAGAAGGAAGTATATCGCTCGATAATATCAGTATAACTTCAGAGGATTTGGAGAATATTGAAAAGATTTATATAGTTGCATGTGGTACGGCTTACCACGCAGGAGTTGTGGGTAAATATATAATTGAAAAGCTGGCAAGAATTCCAGTTGAAGTAGATGTTGCATCAGAATTTCGTTACAGGGATCCACTTATAACAGATAAAAACCTTGTTATAATAATAAGCCAGTCGGGTGAAACACTTGATACATTGTTTGCTCTAAGGGAATCAAAGAAAAAAGGTGCAAGAGTATTGTCAATAGTAAATGTTGTAGGAAGCTCAATTTCAAGGGAGACCAATGATGTGCTTTATACCTGGGCAGGTCCGGAAATAGCTGTTGCATCAACTAAAGCATACAATACACAGTTGTCAGCACTATACCTGGTAGCACTTGACTTTGCAATGAAGAAGGGTAAAATTGAAGAAGCATTTTACAAAAAGGTCATTGAAGAATTGAAAACCATACCTCAGGCTATAGAAAGTGTTTTGGCAGATAAAGAAGTGATTCAGAGGTTTGCGTCAGAGCATTATAATGCAAAAAGCATATTCTTTATAGGAAGAGGCCTTGATTATGCACTTTCTATGGAAGGTTCACTCAAACTCAAGGAGATTTCATATATCCACTCGGAAGCATATGCTGGTGGTGAGTTAAAGCACGGAACAATAGCTCTAATTGAGGAAGGAACGCTGGTTATATGTCCAATGACCCAGGATAACCTTATGGATAAGATGATCAGTAATATCAGGGAAGTTAAGGCAAGAGGAGCAACAGTTTTGGCCATTGCCAAGGAAAGTAACAAACAGGTCGAGAAGGTTGCAGATGTTGTAGTAACCATTCCGGATATTGATTCGCTGCTTGCTCCAATAGCTGCAGTTACACCACTTCAGTTGTTTGCGTACTACATGGCCATACAAAAGGGCTGCGATGTAGATAAGCCAAGGAATTTGGCCAAAAGTGTTACTGTTGAGTAGGTACTGTTAAAGATACAGTTGGTATTATATATCAACAATAAAGTTAGTTCCCAATTCCCGTGGTGAATGCAGGAGAAATCTTGATTTGCTGCGGGGATTTGTTTTTTTGCATATTTTCTTGCTAATGATAAAGAAGAGAAAACTGAGGTGATTACAATTCGGAAATAGCATTTGTAGTGTTTAATAAAATTTTGTGATATAATTTGTGTTATTTGTTATAATGACATTGTAAAGCACTGGTGTCTATATAAGCTGGTGTTCTTTTGTCAAAGATAGAGGGTTTTATACTTATTTAGGGGGATTTGTTAATGTGCAAAAAGTTATATTATACTTTAATTGTCTTTGTATTTACTATGATCATCCATCTTAATGTCTTTGGAGCAACAGCTTCCGAAGAAACTTTAACAAAATCGTTTACTGATGCAGAAGAGCAATGTGAAGTTGCTGATTTAATTCTATTAGATTATAAAGATTGTAAGTATACTTACACTGGTGTCGATGATCCTCCTTATATAAAAGAGTCTACTGTAATAATTAACAATACTGATTCTTATCCGGATATTGATGCATATGGATTTTACTCAACTACAAGTGGAAGCTATCTTTTTTCAATTAAGGCTACTAATTCTGTAACAATCCAAATAACTGACAAAGCAGATAATAATTTATACGAATTTTTTATGGAAGATAAGTTTGAAAGTGAATTCTTTATCAATCTACCAATTGATAGCGAATACATCATTAAGATTAAAGGATGCTCAAGTATTGATGAATATCAATTTTATCTTGTACCTGTTAGTGAAGTTTTTGGAGATTACACAGAAAATATAAAGAAAATTTACTTGAATAGTCCTGTTGAAGGAAGTCTTGATTCATACCAAGACTTTGATTATTTCAGCTTTATTCCAGAAAAAACAGGTCCTTATCAAATTAATACACACTTCTTAGAATTTGATATAGTTGTTTTAAACAGCCAAGGTAAGGAAATAGAAAACATGTCGGGTTATTATGTCTTGCTAGAAGATACAAAATACTATATGAAGTTGTCAGATGATAGCTATTATGATTTTCCGAGGGAATATGAGATTTCAATACGTGAGATTACTGAATATTATTACAATGATAATATGGAAAATGCAGAAAGAAGGGATATCAATGAGCTGATTTATGGAAACCTCATTCTTGATAAGGATGTTGATTATTTTTGGTTTGTTCCCAAAAAATCAGGAGTTTATGTCCTTGAAACATATGTAGAAGAACAGGGTTCTCAATACACTGCTGTTGTTTTAAACGAGGAAAATCAAGAAATGATAAGTTATTCCGGTAAATTTATTCTGGAAAAAGATAGGAAATATTACATAAGACTATTTAATGGTAGTAGTAGTAAAGTTTTTAATGAGTACGGATTTTCAATGAGTGGTCCTCTGATGGAAGATTATGGTGATGCTTTAGAAAGTGCTCTTGACATTGAAATAGGAAGTATAGTTAGTGGAAGTCTAATTCTTGATAAGGATGTTGATTACTTTTGTTTTATACCTGAAATATCAGGAACTTACAAGCTGGAAATGTTTGATTCTAAATCAAAAGCGGTTCTGTTGAACTGGTGCAATGACGAAGTAGAGAAACTTTTTGATTATTATGTTCTGGAAGAGGGCATGGAATACTATGTGAAGCTTTTTGGTGCTAGTGATTCTGAGTTTTGTACAGAATATGAATTTTCAGTGTGCGGACCTGTTGTGGAAGATTACGGAAACGACATGGGAAGTGCTCTTGAAATAGAAATAGGCAGCAAAGTTAGTGGAAGTCTAATTCTTGATAAGGATGTTGATTATTTTTGTTTTATACCTGAAAAGACAGGAGCGTATAAACTTAATTTCCCAGAAAACGGCTTAGAAACGTTAGGTTACAGACTTACCATCACTGATAGCTCAAGAAATCGAATTGGTAATTTGTCCGGGTATTTCAATCTTTCAGAGAACCAAAAATATTACATAAAAGTTTGGAATGGAGACAGTGATAAATTAAATACACAATATAGTTTTTCAATAACCGGTCCTCTTGAAGATGACTATGGAGATACTATCAGTACTTCTCAAGCTATTATTATAGGTCAGGAGTATCAAGGCTCAATATATTATTGGGGAGACTATGATGTTTTCAGTTTTACTGCCGATTCCATAGATTGCAGAGTAGACGCTCAAAGTCTTGAAGGCCAAAATATTGAACTTTACGATAGTTCAAATAATCTCGTTAGTTGCTATGAAGGCAAAACACTCATAACTGGAATTTATAATTCAGCAATTAAAGGATTGGAGAATAAACCTGAATCAACAATACTTTATGATAATTTACAAGTTGGTAATACTTATTATTTGAAAATCGGAAGAGATGCCACTCCAACATATTACACCTTTATGTTGGAATCCTTTGGTGATGATTACGGCAATACGTTTTTTTCTGCAAAAACTATAGATGCAGCTACTCCAGTAACCGGGAAGTCTAATTATATTTATGACGTAGACACATTTAAGTTTATTCCTGAATTCTCAGGCACTTATAGTATAAGATCTCTAGATGGAAAAGAGCTGGATATTTCAGTCGCTAAATCTCAACCGGATTCATTTCCAGAACTGTTGGCTTCAAATAACTCGGGTTCATTAAGCCTTAGTTGTGATTTGCAAAAAGGTGAGATTTACTATATATATATTAATCCTGATTATGAAACTGGATACTCTTTTATTATTGAAGAGGCAGAATTTAAAATGGGCGATGTGAATGGAGACAATCGTATTAATTCCATTGACTTTGCAAATTTGCGAATGTTTCTTCTTGGAATGATTGATGAATTCCCATCCCAATTTGGACAGGATGCCGCAGATATAAATCAAGACGGGTCGGTTAATTCAATTGACTTTGCTTTATTACGGCAATATCTTTTAGGGATTATTGACACTCGTTTAAATTTGTAAGACAAGAAATTACTGATACAGGACACGATTTTTGTAGTGAATAAGCCTGCTGATTTATGTCTAAAACAGGAAGCAGAGTAATCATACTTACCTTTAACAATAGTTTAAAAACTCTTATCATAATATTGTACCTTTGAAGAGAAGGATTACATCGGTGAGTTGGTCTTTCTCTTTTTGCTATCCTATATATATACTTTTATCGATAAACAGGAAATTTATCATGTAGTCTCGTATCAAAGGGTATTTATTATTTATATAATCTTGCGGATAGGTAAATCTGAGAACTGGAGAATAATTATTATGATTGAAATCGTATTCAGCGATAGTGCATGTGGAAGCCTCAAAATAGCACAGCACTTTGGTAAGGGGAAATATCAACATAGGTGTATTGGCGTTATCGTTAGTCACGTGGATGGAAGCAAGCCAACCCAAGATGAAGTTAAAGCTGCTCAAAGAGAAGCTGAGGAAAAGGACCGCTTGGCGTGGGAGAACGCTATACCTTTGGGTGGAAATTCAGCAGACATCTATGGATTCAATTTGGTGCTGAGTATTGGAGACATTTCGGAGAATCAGCCAGGCATTAAAAGGAAGCAGACGTTGGAACGCTTGTACAGCAATTATCCGAATGACGAGGGGCGTCAGGTGGCTAAAGAAATACTTGAAAAGGCAAATAAAGATCTGGAAATGGTTCGGGAACGAGCAGTGGCGGGAGAATCCCTTCGAATCTGGTACAGTAATCAGCCTGATGAAATGTGTGGGCTTTATTGGTTCATGGGGCTCTTGAATCAGTGGAATGTGCATGATGGACAGGTTTCTATTGTCAAGCTCCCGGAATGGGAAGCTGACGAAAAAGAAAATATTGTGCGAAAAAGCAGCTGGGGTGAAGTGGCTCCTGAAGAATGGCATCGGTATCTTGTCTTGCAAAAGCCTGTACTGCCGGTATTTAGACAAGGTTGTGCATCTCATTGGCAGGAGCTTCAAGGAGAGAACACACCTTTGCGGGCCATCCTGAATGGACAGTTGGTCAGTACTTCACAAAAACTCTATGATGACTTTATCGTTCGCGAAATTGCATCAGAAGTCGGGGAATTTCGAGAAGTTATGATTATAGGTCGTGTGATTAGTAAATATCAACTTGGAATTAGTGATTGCTGGGTTGCATTACGCATAGAAGAAATGATTCGTGCTGGAAAACTTGAGGTTGTGTCTGCGGTTGCCAAAGATATGCCGTTCTATCATCGAGTGCTGAGAAAGTGTATTAATAACTGCTAGAAACGATGTTTGTATGGATAAGGAATGGTGTAACTCATAGGAGATTACGACGAGCCAAAAACTGAAGATGAAAAGCAAAAAACCGACTAAAACAAAATCTTTCTTCGTATTTATATAGCGATGGTCAAAAATTTTATTAAATAAAAGGGGGCATGCAAAATGAGAAATAAAAAGATGGTAAACTTTTCGATTTTGTTAAGTTTTACCATCCTGTTTTCATTGTTTGCAGTAAATGTACAGTCCGCAACAAAAATCACCTCAAATGAGACCGGAACCATTGATGGCTATGATTACGAACTTTGGAAAGATTCTGGAACCACAAGTATGACACTCAATGGCGGTGGTAAGTTCAGTTGTGAATGGAGTAATATCAATAATGCTCTATTCCGCACAGGCAAGAAATTTGATGAGACCAAGACACATCAAGAACTTGGGAATATATCAATGGAATATGCTTGTAACTATCAACCATCCGGAAATTCATATTTGTCTGTCTACGGATGGACAAGTAGCCCACTTGTAGAGTATTACATCATAGAGAGTTGGGGTAATTGGAGGCCACCAGGAGCGGTTTCAAAGGGCAAAATTACTGTAGATGGTGCTACCTACGACGTATACGAAACTACCCGAGTAAACCAACCATCTATAAAAGGTAATACAACTTTCCAACAGTATTGGAGTGTCAGGACATCGAAACGTACTAGTGGAAACATATCAATAAGTGACCATTTTAAGGCGTGGGAAAAAATGGGGATGAAGATGGGCAAAATGTATGAAGTTTCACTTGTGGTTGAAGGCTATCAAAGTAGTGGTAAAGCTGACGTAACAAGCATGTCGATTAATATCGGCGAAACTCCGAATAAAACCCCAACCAACTCAATTCCTACAGCTACACCTCAGGCAAGTGAGAAAAGTGCTTTTACTACAATAGAGGCTGAAGATTATAATAGTGCCAATTCTTCAACTTTGAAATCGATTGGTACTGGTGTTGGTTACATAGAGAATGGAGACTCCCTTATATTTAACAAGATTAATTTCGGTAGTGGTGCACGTTCTTTCAAGGCGAAAGTTGCAAACGGTAACAATACCAATACAACTATTCAATTAAGGTTAGGTAGCCCAAGTGGTAATCTTATAGGTTCATTAAATGTGCCTTCAACTGGTGGTTGGGATACCTACAAGGAGTTATCCACAACTGTTAGTGGAGTCTCAAACACACAAAACCTTTACCTTTGCTTTAATGGCCCTGTTAACATTGACTCCTTCTCGTTTGGAGCAGGAAGTGGTCAAAATACTCCTCCAATTTCAAATGTACTTCTCGGTGATATTGATGAAAATGGAAAAGTAGATTCAATAGATTTTGCCAAGTTCAGGCAGTATTTACTAGGTATAATAAATACTCTGCCTCAACAGGGGGATATAGATAGAAACGGTAAATTCGATTCTCTCGATTTTGCTGCCATGAGAATGTACCTTATTGGCAAGACGAGTAGTTTAGGTACACTACCAACTCAAGTGCCAACAAATACATCTGCACCAAACCCAACACCAACTGCAACTGCTTCATTAGCAGGTAAAAAGCTCATTGCTCTTACTTTTGATGATGGTCCTAGTACTTCTCTAACTCCACTTGTACTTGACAAACTGGATAAATATAAGGTGCCTGCTACCTTCATGATGGTAGGTCAAAATATTAATGATGCTACAAAGCCGGTTATTGATAGAATAGTACGTTCAGGCCATGAAATAGGAAATCATTCATGGGCCTATTCAAGCATGGATACAATGTCCTATGCAGACATAAAAACCTCTCTTAATAATACCACTGCAGCTATTCAAAAGTATTCAGGTCAGACACCTAAGTTTTTCCGTGCTCCAAACCTTGCACACAGTCAAACACTATATAGTGCTTGTGATTTGACCTTTATACAGGGAATTATATGTAATGACTGGATAGCTTCAACTAATGCTCAGCAGAGAGCTAATTATGCCATACAAGGAGCTAAAGATGGTGCGATAATCTTGTTACACGATGTTCAACCGCTTCCACATCCAACACCTGAGGCTTTAGATATAATAATTCCGACGCTTCAAAATCAGGGCTACACATTTGTAACACTTAGTCAATTGTTTAGTGCTAAAGGTGTTACCTTAAATCCATCAAATGATAAAATTTATACAACAGTTCCTTAAACTTTTGTAATATTGTTAGCAATATAATTTAAATGAGGAAAGTATATGCTTTCCTCATTTTTAAGTTAACTCTGGTAAGGGTTAAGAGACATTAATCTAAGAAGATGTATAATAAATATTTGCAATAAAATAGATTATACTATTCTTCTCAAAAAGTTTGTTTTTTTAACAAACTTGTTGAGAAGATATAGTTCATCTAATTATCGCAGCTGAACCTACTGCTTTGATTGCAGCTTCCGATGTGATATATAATCAATAAATAAGAAGTAAAATTTTGAAAAATTTCACTTTTGAGGGTCACAAATTTTGAATAACATTCGAATTATATAAATAGGGAAACAAATTGAATGTTGTTTTCTTATGATTTAAATGGTTTCAATTATAGATTTGGAGTGGTGAAGTATTATAATGGTTTATTGATTATATAATATATTAAAATTTTAAATAGCATATATGATTTTTGTGAAAATTGTGGTAATATTATTCTATATAATATTATTATTTTTCTAGTGTAACTGATGGTGTACATAACTAATAAATATGAAACAACTATCATTTTGAAAATTATAAAATTCACATACAGCATTTCAAGACAGCACTCATTTTATACTCAGTTACTTTTATTTCACAGTATTTATTCAAAAATTATCCGCAAAAGCTATTTACCTTATATGTTTTGCAATAATATTTTTGCTGTTGTGTACTAGTTCTTGTAGATCTGTCAATGTACATAAATACTTCATTCTATTATTGTAACCAAGCTCTGTCGGATAAGCATGAGAAAGAAGCCTGTGAAAGTAAGATGTTTAAAATTGTTTTACATAAAAATAGTGAATATATTCTGAAACTCATAAACTATTAGGGTTTTAGATATATATAAATTTTAATTATTTGAGGAGGATGGTTTATGTTCAAGTCAAAAGTAACAAAGTTTATTTCCTTGGCATTATGTGTGTTTCTTTTATTCACATTTATGCAGGTGGAAATAACACAAGCAGCAACTGGATTTACAGTTAGTGTAGGTTCAGTCTCAGGTGGCAATGGAACAACTATAGTAGTACCCGTAAGCTTTGCAAACGTGCCTTCAAGCGGAATCAGCACAGCAGATATGTCAATCACTTATGATGCTAGCAAGCTTGAATACGTAAGTGGAGAAGCAGGAAATATAGTAACAAATCCTGGTACAAACTTTGCAATAAACAAAGAATCAAATGGTAAAATAAAGGCGTTGTTCCTTGACTACACAATGTCAAATGGATATATCAGTCAGAACGGAGTATTTGCAAACCTTACATTTAAGGTATTGAATTCCGGAAGTACAACTGTTAGTGTCACTGGTGCAACATTCGGTGATAAAAGCCTTGCTAATGTGTCTTCAACATTGGCTTCTGGTAAAATTAATGATGGTGGAGCAGTATCGACTCCAGTAGTACCTGTAAAGACAGCAGTGGTTGGTAGTGGATTTACAGCAAGCGTAGATTCAGTATCAGCTGAAAGTGGTGCAACAATAACAGTGCCTGTAAGCTTTGCGAATATACCTTCAAGTGGAATTAGCACAGCTGATATGGCAATCACCTATGATGCAAGCAAGCTCGAATATATAAGTGGAGAAGCAGGAAGCATAGTAACAAATCCTGGAACAAATTTTGCAATAAACAAAGAAACAAATGGAAAAATAAAGGCGTTGTTCCTTGACTATACAATGTCAAATGGATACATAAGCCAAAACGGAGTATTTGCAAATCTTAAATTTAAGGTGTTAGGCTCAGGCGCAGCAACAGTAAGTATAAGTGGAGCAACATTCGGAGACAAGAGCCTTGCAAATGTAGCAGCTAAATTAAATGCAGGAACAATAACAATAGGTGGCGGAACAGTACCAACAATAGTAAAAACTCCTCCTCCAACAAATACAGAACCAACACCTCCTCAATCTTCAGGAAGTTTTTCTGTAACATACAGCGAAAACTCATGGGGTACTGGTGCTACAGTAAGTTTGACTATAAAGAATAACGGATCATCAGCAGTAGACGGTTGGAAAGTTGCATTCGATTATTCAGGAAATCAAAAAATATCAAATGCTTGGAACTGTAAATATTCACAAAGTGGTTCAACTGTGACACTTACAAGCGAAGGTTATAATGCTAATATACCTGCTGGTGGATCTGTATCGGTAGGATTTAATATTTCGTATACCGGAACTAATACAGCACCAACTGTATTTACTGTTAATTCATCATCAGTAGGTACAGTAGATCCAACACCAGTAGTAGTACCTACAAATACACAGACAGTACAAACACCAGCGAACACACCAGTAGTTGGTAGCGGATTTACAGTAAGTGTAGATTCAGTATCAGGTAATAATGGTGGAACAGTAGTAGTACCTGTATACTTTGCAAACGTACCATCAAGCGGAATCAGCACAGCAGATATGACAATCACATATGATTCAAGCAAGCTTGAATATGTAAGCGGAGAAGCAGGAAGTATAGTAACAAATCCAGGAACAAACTTTGCAATTAATAAAGAGACAAATGGAAAAATAAAAGTATTGTTCCTTGACTACACAATGTCAAACGGTTACATAAGCCAAAATGGAGCATTTGTAAATCTTACATTTAAGGTGATAAGCGGAGGAAATGCGACTATAAGTATAAGTGGAGCAACATTTGGAGATAAGAGCCTTGGTAATGTACAAGCGAAATTAAATGCAGGAACAATCACAACAGGTGGCGGAACAGTAACAACACCAGTACCAACTGCACAACCGACATCTACACCAATACCTCAAGATTCAGGAAACATGTCTGCTAGCTATAGCGAAAACTCATGGGGTACTGGTGCAACAGTTAGTTTGACAATAAAAAATAACGGTTCCACAGCAGTTGATGGCTGGACAGTCAATTTCGATTACTCAGGCAATCAGAAAATAACAAATGCTTGGAATTGTAAATATTCACAAAGTGGTTCAACTGTGACACTAACAAATGAAGGTTATAATGCTAATATACCAGCTGGTGGTTCAGTATCAGTAGGATTTAATATTTCATATACTGGAACTAATACACCACCAACTGTAATTACTGTTAAATAATATCTGCAAGATATTACTGATTTACAGTAAACCTTATAAGCTTAATTAGTAGTTGTCGACTAAAAAACCTGAAAGATATCCAAACGGTATCTTTCAGGTTTTATTTTTGCTAAAGGAGTTGTAGACGATGTTATATTTTGAGCAAATTATAACGTCTGTGGGTTTTGGGAGAATTGCTCATACTTCTTTGATATATCAGGATTCAGATCAAAGAATTGATTAAAAATATGTATTTTATGCAGTGTTGAAGCTGAAATATTATGTTCAATCAGTTCTGTTTCGGTTAGTATGTTTTCATTCACACCTAATTTTTTTAGAAATAATTCAATAATATTGTGTCGATACAGAAGATATTTTCCAACTTCCTTTCCATCGTCTGTTAAAAATATAATTCCATATTTTTTATAATTAACAAGACCTAATGCGCTTAATTTCTGTACCATTTTTGTTGCGGAAGATGCAGCAACGTTTAAGAGTTCAGACAGTATATTTATTCTCACAAAACCTACTATAAGGCTATTTCTGTATATCATTTCAAGATAATCTTCCATAGCAGGTGTTAAAAGCTTTTTATTCTGCTCTAGTAATTGATAGCCGCGAACAGTATGAAACTTTGATTCTTCACCCATCTAATCACAACCTTATTAAACTAATCAATTCTACTTTACTCAATAACAATTATATTCGCTGATTAGTGAATTTATTTTACATATTAACAAACATAATGGAATAACATCAAATGGGATATCTGTGCACAAGAATATACCAGTCACTTGTATTGACACTCAATATTTTTATTGCTATTATAAACAAATGAATGCTAGTGCTTTTGAACATAATTTATTTCTAGAAATGAATTATGCAAAATGCACATCCTATGTTTTGTTAATCAGCATTAGGTTGCATAATATTTTATTGGAATGATAAGGGTGAAATAGGAATATGGTAAAGTTAACCAAAGAAGAACTGGTTGAAATGGTCAAAAGAATTAGAAATAGTGAAGGCAGTGACGATGAATTTGATAGCTGGTTGAAGGAAATTAAAGAAAGTGTTTCACATCCTGAAGTGTTTAATGTAATAATAAGAAACACAGAAGGATTAAATGTTGAACAGATTGTAGATGAACTGATACACTATAAAGCAGGTAAGTTTATATTAGAATAGTTCAGTTGGAATAACGAAAAATAACTTCCTAAATAATTAAATCAAATCTATAAATAAGTCAAAAATCATTAAAAAAAATATTATTTCTAGGCAAATTACAGGAAGTATATTAATAATGGAAGTATATAATAGAATTGTGAGTTGCAGATATAAAGTTTTTCATCTACAAAAACTTTAATACTATGGAGCACACTCAAAACTATGTTTGTTTTAATTGGTTATAAATGTAATTGTTTAATTATAATGACAGGAGTTGATATGATATGAATTATACATTAGCGGAAAAAATCTTCAATGCTCATAGAGTTAATATGCCTTTTGAAGATACTCACGTGTTGAAGCTTGATGCAGTATTTTGTCACGAAATTACAACGCCGATTGCCATAACAGATCTTCAGGCAAGAGGTATGGACAGGGTGTTTGACCCTGATAAGATAAAAGCGGTAATAGACCATGTAACCCCTGCAAAGGATAGTAAAACTGCAGAACAGGGGAAAATACTCCGTGATTGGGCAAAGAGACACGGAATAAAGGACTTTTTCGATATTGGAAGAAACGGTGTGTGCCATGCGATATTTCCTGAAAAAGGATTTGTCAGGCCGGGTTACACTATTATAATGGGTGATTCCCATACATGTACCCATGGAGCGTTTGGAGCGTTTGCAGCCGGTGTAGGAACTACTGACCTTGAAGTTGGTATTTTAAAAGGTGTTTGTGCTTTCCATTCTCCAAAAACAATAAAAATTGTGCTCGATGGAAAACTGAAACCGGGAGTATATGCAAAAGATGCCATACTGTATGTTATAAGGGAATTGACGGTAAACGGTGCAACAAATATGGTAATGGAATTTACTGGGCCTGTTGTTGACGAAATGAGTATGGAGGCAAGAATGACATTATGCAATATGGCTATTGAAGCAGGCGGAACCTGTGGTGTATGCTATCCTGATATGACAACAGTAGAATACCTCTGGGATTATATAAAGGATGAATTTGAATCTAAGGAAGCGGCTTTGAAGGAGTACACAAAATGGATATCCGACGAAGGTGCAACTTATGAGAAAGTTTATGAGTTTGATTTGTCAAATTTGGAGCCAATGGTTACTTTCGGATATAAACCGGATCAGGTTAAGACTGTAAGGGAGATGGCAGGAACACAAATAAACCAGATATATATTGGAAGCTGCACTAATGGACGCATTGAGGATTTGAGAGTAGCAGCCCAAATATTAAAGGGCAGGAAAATCAGTGATGATGTCCGTGGCATTGTGAGCCCTGCTACACCTGCAATCTACAGTCAGGCATTAAAAGAGGGGATTATCGAAATCTTCCAGGATGCAGGCTTTTGTGTTACCAATCCTACATGCGGGGCATGTCTTGGTATGAGCAATGGTGTATTGGCAAGCGGTGAGTCTTGTGCCTCAACGACAAATAGAAACTTCAATGGGCGTATGGGCAAAGGTGGAATGGTTCATCTGATGAGCCCTGCTACTGCTGCTGCATCAGCTATTGAAGGAAGAATTGTTAATTCGGATTTATATGAGAAAGGCATGTAGATTTTTTGAAATCAACCGGGAGGGGATATAAATGAAAACATTTAGCGGAAAAGTATTGTTTTTAAATAGAAGCGACATAAATACAGACGAAATAATTCCGGCAAAATATCTTACTGAAATAACTAAAGAGGCACTTAAGCCTTATGTTATGGAAGATTTAATACTGGACAGCTTTGATCCGAAAAAAGACATTGAGGGCAAGGCTGTTATCATAACCCGCGAGAACTTTGGGTGCGGATCGTCAAGAGAGCATGCACCGTGGGCTTTGGAAGTGAATGACATTAATGTTGTAATTGCAGAGAATTTTGCAAGAATATTCAGACAGAATATGTACAACTGTGGAATGTTCGCAATTGAGCTTCCAAAAGAAAAAATTGACTATCTTTTCAGCACATACGGTAAAAAGGATGTTTCACTTACTGTAGATGTAGATAGAGATAAAATTATTGTTGAATGTGAAGGGAAATCGGAAGAAATTGATTTTAAAGTTGGAGAATTTGATAAGACCCTGGTAAAAGAAGGCGGATGGGTAGGTTACGCAGATAAAAACTATTAGTAGTGATAAGTGAAATAACAATATTAAAGGGGAGTGTAATCGTTTGAAAAAGCAGATTACACTCCCTTTTACTGGCTGTCGAGGGTGTTAAATCATAATTGAAAATTGAGTGAAACTATGATAAAATGTGTATTCAGTGATGAAAAATCTTAGTTAAAGAGTCTCGTTGATTTGATGTAAAAAGAAAGAAAATTAAGGTGATTTAGGTTAAGCTAATTCTTTTATCAAATAATATAAACCAAACTTTATTAATAATAGAACGTAGAGATTAGTGTGAATTGTTTTTGATTGAATAAGGTAGCAGTCAATTTACTTTAAGGAGAAAAATAAATGTGGCTAGCAATCGCAGTGCCTATGACAATAATACTTGTAGCTTTGGCAAACTGCTATATACAGAAGGATGATATTTTTTGCAGTCAAACGCTAAAAGAAAGGGTATCAGCTTTTTTTCCCAGAAGCCCATTTTATATAATTTTTTTATTTATTGTATTCATAATGGGTATAACATCGTTTGGGGTACAATACCACTTTTTTACGGATTATCTAAAGGCTGCAAAATTGACAACTTTATTGTTACTGCTTGCACCCATAGCATTCATAGACCTTAAAAGCAAGAAAATACCAGACAAGCTTATATTGATTGGCATATGTATAAGGGTTTTGTTCTATGTTTTTGAGATTTTTAACAACAGCCAAATAGTACTGAATATCTTTATTTCAGATATGATAGGCATTCTTTTAGGAGGCGGAATATTTCTTTTAGCCGCTTTAATTGTGAAGAACAGTATTGGGATGGGTGATGTGAAAATGTATGCTTTAATAGGAGTTTTCTGTGGATATACAGCAACATTTTCTTCAATAATGTTCAGTTTGTTTTTATGTTTTATTGCGTCAGTAGTACTGCTCATTTTCAGGAAGAAAGGAAGAAAAGACACTTTGCCTCTTGCACCTTTTGCTTTTATTGGAACTTATCTGGTAATAGTTCTTGGAGGTTAATAAAGTGATTTTAGAAAAGACACTTACAATAAAATTGATTCGTTACAGATTAAGAGGGGTTTAAATATATGAAGCGCAATACGGGATTGGATCTGGTCAGGACCTTTGCAATATTTTTTGTAGTTGGTGTACATTTTTTCTTTCATACGAATTTTTATAAAGTACCTGTATCGGGTAAGAATATGATACTTCAGGTTGCACTAAGATGGTTCTTTACAATGTGTGTTCCTTTATTTATAATGCTTACTGGGTATTTACAAACCGAGAAGAAGCCTGAAAGAAAGTATTTTAAAAAGCTTATACCGATTTTAGGGGTATATGTATTCTATTCGGTATTGTCAATACTGATGCGGATATTTTATCTTAAGGAAGATAAAAGTATCTCGAGGTGGATTGGAGAAATTCTGATATTCGGGGCAGATAAGTATTCATGGTATATTAACATGTATATAGGTCTGTTTTTGTTAACACCATTTTTAAACATGATACACAGGAGTTTAAATAATAAAAAAGATTATAGGGTATTTTTGTTTATTCTGATCTTATTAACGGGAATACCTGGCTTTTTTAATCCTTTGGCCTCGCAGAACAGTATGTTTCGCTATTTGGCACTTTCTGACTGGTGGACGAAGCTTTATCCTATTACTTATTATTTTATTGGTGCGTATATCAAAAAATATCCGGTAAAACTCAATAAAAAAATTGCTGTTATGTCTCTTATTTTAGTGGTCTCAACAGAAACTGCTTTAACCTTGTTTTATTCATGGAACAAGCTGTTTGCAGCTGTAATTGGTGACTATGGGTCAATTCTGATTTTAGCTGAAGCTGTACTGTTTTTTATTATCTTCTATGACGTTAAAATTGAAAATAAGAGTTTAAGCGGAATACTAAGTACTATATCTCTGTTGTCTTTGGATATATATCTGTGTTCGTATATAAGTGACAAACTGGTTTATATTTATGTGATGAAAAACATTTTTAAAAGCCAGCAGCAAATAATGTTTTATAGTGTGTTTATTGTTATGGCATCATTTTCGTTAGCTTTTATTGTTGCATATCTCAGACACAAAGCAGTAAGACTTAAGGCTATACAAAACAGTAAAGTTATGAAATCTATTTCTCAGTGATTATTGCAGACTTTTAAGAATACTGAAAATCATAAAAAAGATCAAGGAGCAATAAGCGCCTTGATCTTTTTTTATGGTGTGCCCGGTGGGCACACGTTCTAACGGGTGAAAGTCCCCAATCCGCCCGACAGTGGGAAGGATACAGCCGAAGCCAAGGGTGTCCAGTGTGAACTGGAATCTGAAGAAAGGATTAGGCAAAAC
>JAEWSG010000118.1 GCA_023398495.1 Bacillota bacterium | reverse complement strand
AACTCGCTACGGGTCGAATCAAACTCGCTTCGCGAAGAAAAGTGATTCGACTTTTCCTTCGCTTCGTTTACATTCTCTATAGCCTCTACGCAATGTCCTTTCCATAATATGGTGCACTATTAAAATACTCACCCAATAATTCAAAAATATATTTACAATAATTTGCACATTATGTATAATATTAAGTACATTGTAGTATAATCAGGCAAAACTTGGGTGTCTACATTTTTGTTCCATTCAATAAAGTTGGAAGAAATGGAGTAGGCACTTTATTACTTGATATGAGGTAATTGCGGTGTTCTTTTTGTATTTTTGGAATTATAATCGGTACAACTGTATTAAATCTGTTTACAAATCCGTTCTATATGAGGTGAATATCCAATGAAGAAAATTATCACCATTACTCTGTTGGTTTTATTAATGTTATGCAATTCTGTAGTATATACTTTTGGACAGCAGGAAACCGAGAGCACAATTGTTCAAGTGGGGTCATCTGATTTGTCGTCTGAAATTATTTCGATTTCACATAAGCAAGGATACATACTGGGTTTAAAGGGTGAATTAAACACAGAAAACATAAGTTTTAGTGTCCGGCTCAGAAATTTTACAAGCAGCGAAATAACCGGCAAACAGTGCCAATGGTCTTTTGACAATACTGATATTGCACGGTACGAGAATGGTGAGGTAAAGATACTTAAGGCGGGAACAACTACTGCAACAGTTACAGTAGATGGGGTTTCTGCCACACTGCTATTATTATCAAAAGAAAATGTAACCGACAGTTATATATTGTATGAAGAGCAGTTTGAGGGCTTACCTGATGGAATTATGCCCAAAGGCTGGACAAGGCTTGAAGGAATAAGCCCTTCCAAGTCAGGGGTGAAAAAAGGTGCGTTTGAAATTGATGCCAGATCAAAACCCGATAATCCTGTAAGGATTCTGCTGCCTGATTATTTAAATAAATTTGGTAATTATATGATTGAAGCCGATGTAACCTGCAAGGCCTCAAATGATAATTTGAGATGGAACTCAATAATGTTCAGGATACAAAACGGTAACTATCCATATTACCAGATGGCCGTAAGGAAAAATGCAACCTTGCTTAATGGAGTAGAGTTTGCTGAACGTAATTCTTCAAATGCTTGGAATGTGCTACAAAGGGACTTTTACTATGAAGAAATAAAGGATACCAAAATGTATCGCTACAAGGTCAAGGCTTATGACAACAGGATACAGGAATGGATTAATAATTTGCAGTTGATTGATGTAAATGTGGAGGGAAGTTACCGGACAGGTGGAATAGGGTTTCAGGCCAATGGATGTGTAATGAAAATTGACAATGTTAAAATCACTTTATTAGAAACACCTTTAACTACAGTGAAAAGGCCTGAAGAGAATTACTCCAGGGTTCAGGAAGCCAATACCAAAATTGCCATGTCACCGTCAATTGTTACAGAGATAAAAAATCAAAAGCAGTTTGAAGATTTAATATCCAAAGGACAAGTTGCAACAGCTATTCTTACCATTAACAAAAAACTTGAGGTTTTAGGAGAGGGTCCTGAAAATGTAATTGGAAATGTAAAAGCCATGTATGAAGCGATGAAAACAAAAATAATACCTGCATTCAGAGTAAATGACCCTGTTTCAGCAATGGAAATAACCGAATATTTAAAGGGCAATTCAATAGAGGATGCTTTTATTGTTTCAAAGTCGCCGGATGTAGTTAAACTTGCGAGAGAAAACTATTTATTCATAAGGGGAATTGTTGAATTTGAAAATGTCACCCAAAATGCAGATGCAAGTGAACTGATGAATATAAGAAATGTCACAAACCGCAATTTAGCAAGGATTGCAATAATCCCATCAGAAGCTGCCTCAAAAAGCAATATACAGTATCTTCAGCAGAGGTTAATTACTGTCTGGACAAAAGAACCTGTAAACGTTGAGGATTCAGAACAACAGCTTGTTACAATTCACAGAATGATTACGGCAGGAGCCAACGGTATTGTAACTAATGTACCAGAAATGGCGACAAAGGCGTTAGCCTTATACAACCATAACACAACCATTATCAGAAAGCCGTTTTCAATTGGCCACAGGGGTGCACCGGATCTTGCACCTGAAAATACAATAGAAGGTAGTGAACTTGCATTTCAACTAGGAGCTGATATGGTTGAAAATGATGTAAGGCTTACAAAGCGTGGAATGGATGGTAAACAACATCTAATAGTCATGCATGATTCTACAATTAACCGTACCACCAACGGTTCAGGCAGAGTTGAGGACAAAACACTGGAGGAATTGGGCAAGTATCTGGCAAACAAACAGTTTCCTGCAAAATATCCTCTGGCAAGAATACCAACACTTAACCAGTATTTTGAGAAATTTAAAGGGAAAAACCAGGTGATTTTTGCAGATATTAAAGATACTAACCCGGCAGTGGTTGATCGCTTTGTTGAGTATTCAAAAAAAGCAGTGGTTGATGAACAACTGGTGACTATTTCGCCATATGCTGAGCAACTGAAAAGAGCACATAATCAAATACCCCAAATGTCTCTTGGTTATGTCCGTAGCGGATACGATTTTAAATTTAATACATATTGGTCACTCCGCTATGTTTTGTGGCAGGTTCAAACACTAAACTCAAGCATTATGACTGATTACAATGCTGTTGACAGAAATTTTATTGAAGCTGCACGCCATAGAGGTATGAATGTATGGGTTTGGGGATTTACCGACAGAGATACAATTATTAAGTACTTTAAAATGGGCGTATGCGGCATGACAACGGATTGTCCGCAGGTGTTTTCTGACTGGGCAGCAGAAATTATTCCCAAACAGGGTAGTATGTATATGAAGTGCGGAGTAACAGCAACACTTGAAGCTGATATCAGAACGTACCGTGGAGATGTCAAAGCTGTTGAACCCGACATTGTGGTAATTAGCGGAGGGGATGTTATTGGAGTGAACGGTAACAGGATTATTTCAAAAAAAGCTGGTACGGCTTATGTAATGCTTCGTTATACAGCAAAACTCTCAGACAGGGACGGGGATATCTATGATATATATACAAGGCCTGTGAGAATTAGGGTTGAGTAGTTAAAATGCTAATTAATAGATCATAAAATTGCTTTGCTAATAGAATCGTGATGATTACATCCAAAAATGGCTCATGTTTAGACGGACAAATTGGATTTTCACGATAATAAATCAAGGAAATTGAAGTGCAATGTAAAATCTTTATCGCGTTCAATATAGAATCTTACACATAATTATGCTATAATTATGACATAATAGCTTTGATCTGTTATTAAAAAGGAGTGTTTATTATGCCACAAATTAGACCAATTACCGATTTGAGGAATACTACTGAAATTTCTGAGCTTTGTCACAATTCATCGGAGCCTATTTTTATCACAAAAAATGGTTACGGGGATATGGTAGTAATGAGCAATGAAACCTACGAAAAAAGTCTTGCCCTTGTAGACATATACAAAAAACTACTTATTGGACATCGTCAGATTGAAAACGGCGAGGTTATTGATGGAGATGAAGTTTTTGCAAAAATGAGGAGAAAGTATGGATATAACAATCTATAAGCTGAAATTTTCACAGGAGGCTGCAAAGGATTTAGATAATCTATATGAATATATATCAGTCACATTGTCTGCCGCAAAAGCAGCATCAGATTTAATGTTAGAAATCGAGAGAAAAATATATATGCTGAAAGAGCAGCCTTTTATAGGCATGAAGTGTGAGGATACACCAATGCTTGAGCTTGGTTATAGAAAGCTTGTTGTCAAAAGCTATGTAGTGGTCTATTCTGTAGTTGAGCAGTTGAAAATCGTTAATATTGTTCGAATTTTTTACGGTGGTCAAGACTATGCTAAATATATCAGATAATATACTTTGTGTCCGGATGGTTATTCCGGATGCATCCGGACATAAATACCGGAAGGTTATTAACAAGCCTTCCGGTATTTTGCCTACCTGGGTTTAATTGTACTCTCTGTAGTCGAAAAAGTGTTGTCCTTGAAACTACATCCACTAAATACAATTTCTGAATTGTTATTCTCAAGATATTTTAAGTCATTATTTATAAAATTACTATCATTTACATAGATCTTATTGCAACGTTCCAGTTCAAACATACTGGATGAATAGGTGCTCGTAGACTTATTGTTGTCAAAGTTGCAGGAATTAAATGAAATACCTTCACATCTTGACATCAAAACCATCGATAAATCTTCATTATCTTTAAAGAGGTTGTTTTCGAAAGAGATATTATTACAATATCTTAAGTTCATGATTCCGTAGGAACATTCTCTGATTATGGAAGCACTCATTACCATATTATTAACATCGCATGCTGAAATACCGTAAGTTCCACAGCCATATAAGTCACAATTTTTTATATTGATGTCGGAACAATAATCAAATGAAATAACATCTCCGGCACAATGACCTTTGTCAGGATAGTGACCGAAGGTAGTATTGTTAAGGGTAATTCCTTTTGATAACTTAAAACTTAGAACATCTGAATAGGAAGATTCAATGCTGATTTCTGTGTCCCTATAATCCTTGCTTTCTATTGTAAGATTGTTTATGTCATATAGTATAAGCTCTTTACCGTCAAATGTATCAAACCATTTGATATGTGGGTTATCCGAAACATCATAGTCCTGATATTCAGATAAGTTATACCTTCCCGGTTTTAAAATTATCTTTCTGTTTGAGCCTATGGAATCAAGCAATTCCTGAACATTCGATACTGTTATTTCCTTATATCCAAGATTTACGTTTATATTATTCATTATTAAGTCCGAATCAGATTTATAAATAGAGGCCATTAGTGAGTTTTCAAAAAATAAGGTAACAGAATAATACTTTTTGCCTGCCTTAATAAGGACCACTTTCAGAACTTCTCCATTTTTGGACTTATGAGTGAATCCCAAAGCCTCGCAGCCATCTATGTTGTAGCTTTTTGAATCCTTTGCACTTACTTCGCTTTCGTCAATTTGATAATAATCCATAAAAGATTTGTATATCTCTTCCATGGAATGACTGCTATAGTCTTTGCCAGCCTGTGGGTTCTTAACTCTAAGCTCTGCCCCCTCTTCAATGTAGAGTGATAAAACATCATCTTCATTATCAGGGTTGAAGTACCAGGTATTGGGAATCATTAGTTTGATAACATCATCATTTGAAGTAGCATATGAAGGACCTTCCATTTCATTGTAACTAAAATTGGATACTATCTTATATGAGTCGTCATTATAATACATACCAAAACCACTTCTATAATTTTCAGACCATTCACCTATATACACGTCACCAGTGTTCCACGTGAACTTACCGATACCGTCTAATTGGTTGTATTTCATATGGCCTTCATAAGTTTCACCATTTGAGTAGTATACAACACCTTTACCATCCATCTGATTATATGACCATTCTCCTTTATATCTGGTGCCATCAGGCCAAAGACATATACCGGAACCATTTATTGCTTGGTATTCGTCCCTTTCACCCTTGTATGTAGGTTCTGTAAGACTTATTAATATGCTCGAATCGGAAGAGTCCCAGTAAACAGCAGCACCAAAGGATTCACTGACAAATCTTAGCGGCACAAGTGTTCTGGAATCTACTATTTTGGCGGGTACTTCCAGTTCAATAGTGATTCCGTTTTTAGTAGCTGTTCTGCTGCCAATCTTCATTATCAATTCCGTATCTTCTCTTACAGCTGTTATTGTTGCTGTTTTTGCATCCCATTTGACAGTTGCCCCAAGTTTCTCGAAAATCGCTCTTAAAGGGACAAGAGTCCTTCCGTTTTCAATTACAGGGTAAACATCAAATGCCACTTCTTCATTACCGATATAGACCTTTGGAGTTGCTGCAAATATCAGTGATCCTGTAATAGTCATACACATAACTCCAAACAGCACTGCCACAAATAGTTTGAATCTCATATAATCCTCCCCAAGTATTTTATATAGCTTTAATTATACTATTATTAGTGAATATTGAAAATATTTTAATTTTATGCATTCAATTATTTAATAAAAAACAATCTGGCACTGTTACAGAACCTAAAATTGCCGTTATATATGGGGGATACTCTTTCTAAAAGAATGGAGTATTAAGAAAATGTTGAAATAAGTGAGCTTGTGATTTAAAATGGTAATATAAAGGTTTCATCGATAATAAAGCTTGATGGAAGTAAAGAGTTGATTTTTTATGAGAAGGAGAGGAATTATGGGGTGGTATTTTTTCTTGATATTTGGAATGGGTCTGTTTTCTATAGTGGCATCCATATTTAATTGGGATTGGTATTTTGAAAACCGTAAGGCGAGGATGTTCGTTTCCTTGTTCGGAAGAACAGGGGCAAGAGTGTTTTACATAATTTTAGGCGTATTTATCATTATTTTATCTTTTAACATAAGATAGCATTTTACATTATTGAAAATTAGCAATTAGAAATCTTAAAAAGAATTAGAAAGAAATGCACTTTCTAAGGCATTAAAAAGGGGCTTATAGCGATGAATTTCGTTATAAGCCCCATAATATAAAACGATTAGTTATCATCAACTATTTTGCTGATAAAGTGATAGGGAAATACTCTCTCATAGTTAAGCTTTTTGGCAAATGCATAAAGTTCTTTTTTGTATGTTGGGTTCAGTTTACCTAAGGCTGCCATTACGATTCGCTTTGATTCAGGAAGCATTATCACCGATTTTACTTCGTCTAGTACAATACTTTTAGTTCCTGAAAAGTAATCAGCCAACAATTGACTGGTTTTATTTCCGCTTCTATATATATTTATTGCCTGATTTAGATATTTGGAGGCGGGATCAGGATTATCCTGAGCTAAATAAAGCAGGAGAAAGTATGACGCGTCAAAGCCATTATCTGAAGCAATCTGAGAAGCTTTATCAAACTCTCCGTTAATAAAAGCACCTTCAAAGGCAAGTTTGGGTTCCTCAAAACCTTCAACGGAGGCACCGTATTTAGCTGCATCGTTGTTACAATAAGCAAGTACTCCATTTAAATAAGTACTCCATGTCTCTTTAAGTTCTTGATTATTTGACCCAATGAGCATCAGATAATTGGAAATAGAATTCTGGGCACTGTAAGAATCATTTTTAGCCATATGCAGGCGTACCTCTTCTGCTATCAATTCTCCATCGTATGGGTAGGAATTTTGTTTGGACTTGATTTCCTTTAATAGCGAGTCATACTTTCCTTGTGCCAGCATAGCGTCATTGAGTACCAATTTAAAAGATTCCTGTTCAGGTAGAGCTTCTACAGCCTTTTGTACATAAAGTAACGCCTGATCAAAGTTTCCATTGGAAAGCATTTGATAAGCTAAACCGTAGTAGCCAAAAGGAGATGGATCATTGCCCTCAATTGATTTTAAGAGCAATTTCTCTGCCTCTTCTGGGTCTTCTAAAATTCTACTTAGCAGATAATACAAAGCTTTGTTGTCCTTTTCATTTTCCAGATAAGCAGAATATTCTCCTTCTAAATCATAGGATGGTTCATATGTTTCCATATAGCTTTGATAAGTTCTGTGCCAGTTGATTAGTATAGGTCTTTCATCCAGTCTTGTCTTTAAGTGTAAAATAGCAGTATCCTTATCACAATAATTTAAATATGCATAAATGTTTATTTCATTATCGGGTTCGTAGTTTAACCTCGCCTTTGTATAGGATAAAATATGCTCTGAATCAAGTGTATTTAATATATCTATGTAATATGAGGTTAATTCACTCTTGTTTAATTGAATGAATTGGGACTTGACCTTTTTAGTACCCTCTTCCATCATTAGAGTTTCAGGAAACTCTTTAAAGAGGTAATCCACACTATCCAATTTGTAAAAGTGTTGTCCTGCATAGTAACGGTAAGGAGATTTATAATCTGTATTATCTTTTTCCTCAACTGTATATTGTGTTTCCTGCCAAAGAAATACTGCTACTTTGTCTGGATTAATAACTAGAATAGGCTTATTTACAGGTCGTGTCCAAAAGGGAGTTTTGATATTGACTGTCAGGTTTTTTTCTTCGGAATTCAGATCCAATATATCTATTTTTGTTGTGCCTTCAGATAGTTTAACAGTTTGTCTGCTCATAGGCTGAAGATCTATTTTATCTCCATTAACTTCAATCGAATAGGGCTTATCCAAGCCGTTTACCAGGTAAACTTCTCTTGATAAACCAAGCAGGAAAGCGTTCACAATATAAATCATTAATCCAAGAATAATCAGTGCAGGGAAAATGATTTTTGGAAGTATAAAAGATAACTCCAGCGGTTTTTTGTCTTTTGATTTTGCAGAAATTAAAGGGCCCTTGACACTTCTGGAACTATCATAGTTGCGTTGGAATTTTTTACGATATGTACGCAAGGGTTTTTCATTTTTTAATTGAGGGAAGGCGTTTTCGCATTCCTCAATTACCTGCAATGCAGATCTGTGATCTCCCATATACTGATAGGATTCAACAAGCAGGAAAACATAATAGAGCTTATCGGCAAGCCTTTCCTGGGTTATATGATTTAGGTAAGGTTTAGCTTTGTCGGGCTTCAGACCTTTCATAAGGGACTCTGCTAAATTTTCTTCGACATTTCTGTCTTGTTTCACAGCAAGTGAGGCATTAAAGGCTGCTTCTGCTTCTTCAAACTGATTGAAAAAAGCATGAACCAAACCTAATTCATTCATTATTTCTGCATTATAGGAACAATGCATTCGAATATCCCGAGAAATTGAATTAAGTTTGTCCGTATCCCTGAAATAGGCAATTGAATGAAGAAGTTCCGCCGCAGCATCAACGTTATTTGGGTCTTGAAGCCAATTTGCATGAAGGGCATCAATGGTTCCCTTAAGATGGCTTTTCCATTCTTTGAGGCTTGTAACACGGTGCTTTTTGCAACATGAACACTCGTCTATAACTCTTTTCTCGCCTAAAGGAAGAATGGGAAGAAATACAAATACAAAAAATTTTGTGGTGTCATAGGATCTTAATTGAGTGCTTTTACCACAAAATTCACATACCCCCTGACGGGTGTGTTCGTTTTTTTTACCATAATACCAGCTACCAATGCCGTTAAGTGTATAAGGCAAGTATTACACCTCCAATAATATATTTGACAACCTATTACAAGTTTGTATAGTTATGTCTTTATGATTGTTGTATATACTTCTTCACAAACTTGTTGAAAAACTAATTTTTTATTAGGCATTACTGCCTTTATATTAATTATATGCACCCCATCTGTCTTTACCTCACAAACTGTAGAAATTAATTGTGTTAAAAGATACTGACAAGTGGATTACCTTAATATGTTACATAATATATTATACCATCGCAATTATAGGGTGACAAGAATGATAGCAAACGGGCAAAGCAATAATCGACAAAAATAAATGAAAAATAGCCTGTTCACAAAAAAGTTCTTATGTTATAATTATATGCTGATGTAGTAATAGTATAAGAACTTCCTTTATATTGGAGGCTGAATAAATGGCAAGTGAAAGACAAAAGAAGATACGAAATTTCTGTATAATTGCTCATATAGACCACGGTAAATCTACTCTGGCAGACAGAATGCTTGAGGAAACCGGTGTGCTTACAAAACGTGAAATGGAAGATCAGATTTTAGACAATATGGATATTGAGCGTGAGCGAGGTATTACTATAAAATCGCAGGCTGTTAGGATGGTTCACAAAGCCGAAGACGGTAAGGAATATATTCTGAACCTTATAGACACACCGGGCCATGTCGATTTTAACTATGAGGTTTCAAGAAGTCTGGCTGCCTGTGAAGGTGCAATTCTGGTTGTTGATGCTGCACAGGGTATAGAAGCCCAGACTTTGGCCAATGTATATCTTGCACTTGAACACAACCTTGAAATATTGCCTGTAATAAATAAAATTGATCTGCCTAGTGCACAGCCGGAGCACGTCAAAAAAGAAGTTGAGGATGTTATCGGTCTTGATGCAAGTGAGGCACCGTTGATTTCTGCAAAGAACGGGATCAATATCAGAGAGGTTCTTGAAAAAGTAGTCAGGGTGGTTCCATGTCCTCAAGGAGATGAAGAAGTTCCCTTACGTGCTTTGATATTTGACTCTTATTATGACAGCTACAAAGGTGTTATTGTTTATACGAGAATTAAGGAAGGAAAGGTAAAGGTCGGCGATGAAATACGTATGATGTATACCAAAAAAGATTTTATGGTTACAGAAGTAGGATATTTCAGACCGGGTGCCCTAACACCTAGTGATGAGCTTAAGGCGGGAGATGTAGGCTATATTGCTGCAAGTATTAAGAATGTGAAGGACACAAGGGTGGGAGATACAGTTACATTGACTGAGAATCCCGCTAAAGAACCGCTTCCGGGATACAAGAAGGTAAATCCTATGGTGTTCTGTGGAATTTATCCGGCTGACGGTTCTAAATATGGTGACTTGAGAGATGCACTTGAAAAACTTCAGTTAAATGATGCTTCATTGACTTTTGAACCGGAGTCTTCAGTAGCTTTAGGGTTTGGTTTCAGATGTGGTTTCTTGGGACTTCTTCATATGGAAATAATACAGGAGCGTCTTGAAAGAGAATATGACTTCGATCTTGTTACCACTGCACCAAGTGTTATATATAAGGTTACAAAGACCGATGGAGAAAAATTATCAATAGACAATCCGACTAATTTACCTCCAACAGCAGAAATTGAAAGCATGGAGGAGCCGGTTGTAAAAGCTACGATAATGTCTCCTACCGAGTTTGTTGGAAATATAATGGAGCTTTCTCAGGAACGCCGTGGGGTCTATAAGGATATGAGTTATATTGATGAAGGCAGAGTAATGCTGATTTATGAAATGCCTTTAAATGAAATCATATATGATTTTTTTGATGCTTTAAAATCAAGGACAAAGGGTTATGCTTCCTTGGACTATGAACTTTTAGGATACAGGGAATCTGATCTTGTTAAACTGGATATAGTCTTAAACGGAGAAGTGGTGGATGCACTCTCGTTTATAGTTCATAAGGACAAGGCATACGCAAGAGGCAGAAGAATAGCAGAGAAGCTTAAGGATACCATTCATAAGCAGCAGTTTGAGATACCTATACAAGCTTGTATAGGTGGCAAAATAATTGCCAGAGAGACTGTAAAGGCCTATAGAAAAGATGTTTTGGCCAAGTGTTATGGTGGGGATATTTCGAGAAAAAGGAAGTTGCTGGAAAAACAAAAAGAAGGAAAAAAGAGAATGCGTCAGGTAGGAAGTGTGGAGGTTCCGCAGGAAGCTTTTATGAGCGTTCTCAAGCTGGATTCCTAAGGATGTGCATAGGTATGGAAAATAGAAAGAGCATTGGCATATATATTCATATACCTTTTTGCAGATCCAAATGTTATTATTGCGATTTTAATTCTTTTGCATGCAGGGATGAGCTTGTCCCTGCATATTTTAATGCCCTGCAAAAGGAAATCAATATATATGCAAAAAAACTTAAAGATTATACTGTAAAGACTATATTTATCGGAGGAGGAACACCTTCTGCGGTGGATGCTCAATATATTTTTGGATTTTTAGACCTTATGAAAGAGAAATTGAATGTGGATAAAGCAGCAGAAATCAGTATTGAGACAAATCCAGGAACCTTAACTTATGAAAAGCTCAAGGTATACAGGGATATGGGTGTGAATAGGTTGAGCATCGGGCTTCAGGCGTGGCAGGACAATATACTAAGGATGCTTGGAAGAATACATACTGCAAAAGAGTTTGAAGACAATTTTCGACTGGCAAGAGAAGCGGGTTTTAAAAACATTAATGTAGATCTGATATTTGGAATTCCAGGACAGTCTTATAAGGATTGGTGTGAGACTATGAAAAGTGTCACTGTGTTAGAGCCTGAGCACATGTCTTGTTACAGTCTTAAGATTGAAGAGGGGACTGTGTTTGGCAACAGACTGGAAAAAGGGGAACTGGTGCCTATAGATGATATTATTGACAGGGAAATGTATAATTTCTGTAAATCCTATTTAGCACAAAGAGGATACAAACACTATGAGATATCAAATTTTGCTAAGCCGGGATACAGATGCCTGCACAATCTGGTATATTGGAATGCAGAAGAGTATATAGGGATTGGCGCTGGGGCTCATTCCTTTTTGGAAGGAATACGTTATAACAATGTTTATGATATTGAAAGCTATATTGCAAGTATTCTTGGTGGTGACATTCCGTCTGAAAATTCTGAGGTTATAAATACAAAGGAAAGTATGACCGAATTTATGATTCTGGGTTTAAGGCTTATTGACGGTATAAAAATAGAGGATTTTAAATTCAGGTTTGGCGAAGAGATCTATAATGTATATGGTAATGAAATAGATAAACTTAATAACAGGGGACTGATAGTTGTCAAAAATGGGTATATAAGATTAAGTGATATTGGTCTTGATTATGCAAACCAGGTATTTATGGAATTTGTATAGGAAATAGTAACAACCGATTCAAAAACTTTATATTTTAGTCGTACCTTACTAATAGATGAAAATGACTGAAAGATTGAATCGCGAAGACAGCAGAAAATAAATATTGCGAATAATAATGCAATTTAAAAGCAAATAATATCCATAAAAATATCTTGACAAAAGAAAAATACGGTGGTATTTTTAAAATAGTATTAGCACTCATTGAGGTAGAGTGCTAACAAAAGGAGAGAGAATGATGTTTTTGGACGATAGGAAAAAGTTGATTTTACATGCAATTATCGACGATTACATCAGTACCGCAGAGCCAATAGGTTCGAGGTCGGTTTCAAAAAAGCACGAATTAGGCCTTAGTTCCGCTACGATAAGGAATGAAATGGCTGATCTTGAAGAGATGGGATATCTTATACAGCCGCATACATCAGCTGGTAGGATACCTTCAGATAAGGGGTACAGGTTTTATGTAGACCAACTGATGAAAGCCTGTGAACTTACTGTTGAGGAAGTAAATATTATAAAGAGTGAAATGGAGACAAAGATAAGTGAGCTAAGCCAGTTGTTAAAACAGGCTTCCGCTACAATGTCACGTTTTACGAGATATACCTCTATGGCAGCAACACCTGAAAGAAAAAACAATGTTTTAAAGGCTGTTCAGGTAGTTCCTATCGAAAGAGGAAGTGCACTGGTGGTTGTAGTAACCAGTGCAGGGATTGTTAAAAATAGTCTGGTCAAGATACCGGAATCGGTTTCACCGGAGTTTTTAATAAGGGTTTCAAATATTTTTAATGAAAAATTAAGTGGTCTTACATTAGAACAGATAAATATAGTGGTTATACGTGAAATAGAATATTTGATAGGATCTTCCCACGAGATATTGCTGCCCATTTTAAATGGCGTTACTGAGTGTATTAATCAGATTGATTCCTCAGAAGTATATCTTGACGGTACAACAAATATATTTAATTACCCTGAGTTCAGTGATGTTGTTAAGGCAAGGGAGTTTTTGAATCTTATGGATACCAAGGATTTACTGTCCCTGGTTCTGAGCAGCATAGGCAGTGAGGACAAAAATGACATAAAAATTCATATAGGCAAGGAAAACAAGATAGAAGAGATGCAGGATTGCAGCCTTATTACTGCCACGTATAATTTGGGAGGGATTGTAATTGGCACTATTGGAATAATTGGTCCCACCAGGATGGAGTACGCAAGGGTGCTTGCAGCAATGAATTATGTGAGAAAAAAGATTAATGAAGAGATTGACAGAATAATTGGTACTAATATCAAAGATTTAAATAGAGATAAGAATTTATAATCAAAGGAGGGTTAACATATTCCAATGAAGAAAAAAGACAATTTCCAAAATGACAAAGATCAAAATATGAATAATGGCGATTCTACAGCAAAGGATCGTGGAGAAGAAGTTCAAAGTGAATGTGGATGTGATTGCGGTTGTGATTGCAATCAGTCAGACGAGGCGTCAAGCAGCCAGGAAGTTGAAGAATTAAAGGCAAAATGTGAAGAAAAGACAAAACAATGTGAAGAGTATTTTAACCTGCTGCAAAGGACGGCAGCTGAGTTTGATAACTATAAAAAGCGAACTGCCAGGGAGAAAGAGGTTTTATATATGGATGCTACAGGTGATGTTGTTACTGCTTTCCTTCCTGTGGTTGATAATATTGAGAGAGCAATTCAGGCTGCGGGCAATGATGTGAGCGATACTTCAATTAAAGAAGGAATAGAGCTTGTATACCGCCAATTCAAGGAGGTAATGAAAAAACTTAATGTTGAGGCTATAGAAGCTGTGGGCAAAGAATTTGACCCGAATCTTCATAATGCCGTTTCTCATGTAGATGACGAGGAATATGGAGAGAACATTGTAGTTGAAGAATTCCAGAAGGGCTACTTACTGAAGGATAAAGTTATAAGACACAGTATGGTTAAGGTAGCAAATTAAGATTTTGAGGTTGCTTGTAGTTTCAAATACTAAGAAATCAACGTAAAATATATATTTATTAGAAGGAGGCTTTTATTATGGGCAAAGTAATTGGTATAGACTTAGGTACCACAAATTCATGTGTAGCGGTAATGGAAGGTGGAGAACCTGTTGTTATAGCAAATTCTGAAGGCGGAAGAACTACTCCTTCAGTTGTGGCATTTTCAAAGACAGGAGAAAGACTTGTTGGGCAGGTTGCTAAAAGGCAGTCTATTACTAATCCTGAAAGGACTGTAATATCTATAAAGAGAGATATGGGTACTGACAGGAAAGTAAAAATAGATGATGGTTCTTATACTCCGCAGGAAATTTCAGCTATGGTTCTTCAGAAGATTAAAACAGACGCAGAAGCATATATAGGTGAAAAAGTAACTCAAGCGGTTATAACAGTACCTGCATACTTCAGTGATGCACAAAGACAGGCTACAAAGGACGCAGGCAAAATAGCAGGACTGGAAGTTTTAAGAATAATAAACGAGCCCACTGCTGCAGCATTAGCTTATGGTCTTGATAAGGAAAATGACCAGAAAATACTCGTGTTTGACCTCGGTGGAGGTACATTTGACGTATCTTTACTTGAAATTGGTGACGGAGTATTTGAGGTTTTAGCAACACATGGTAACAACAGACTTGGTGGTGACGATTTTGACGATAGAGTAATGAACTACCTTGTTGACACTTTCAAGAGAGAAAACGGTATAGATTTAAAGAATGACAAAATGGCTATGCAGAGACTTAAAGAAGCTGCAGAAAAAGCTAAGATAGAGCTTTCAGGGGTAACAACTACAAACGTAAATCTTCCGTTTATTACAGCTGATGCGACTGGTCCTAAGCACCTTGATATTACAATTTCGAGGGCAAAATTTGATGAATTGACAGCTGATCTTGTTGAAAAGACTATGGAACCAACAAGACGTGCAATGCAGGACGCAGATCTTAGTCCTGACAAGATAGATAAAATTCTTTTGGTTGGTGGTTCTACAAGAATACCTGCAGTTCAGGAAGCTGTTAAAAAATATTTTGGCAAGGAGCCTTTCAAAGGTATAAATCCTGATGAGTGTGTTGCCGTAGGTGCAGCAATACAGGCGGGAGTTCTGACCGGTGAAGTTAAAGATTTGCTGCTTCTTGACGTAACGCCTCTTTCACTTGGTATTGAAACTCTTGGAGGAGTATTTACAAGATTAATAGAAAGAAATACGACTATACCTGCAAAGAAAAGTCAGGTGTTCTCGACAGCTGCTGATGGCCAGACTGCTGTAACAGTTAGGGTATTCCAGGGTGAAAGACAAATGGCAGCTGACAACAAGCTGTTAGGAGAGTTTAACCTTGACGGTATCCCACCGGCTCCAAGAGGAGTGCCACAGATAGAAGTTACGTTTGATATAGACGCAAACGGTATAGTTCACGTATCTGCTAAAGATCTGGGTACTGGTAAAGAGCAAAAAGTAACTATTACAGCTTCTACAAACCTGTCTGATGATGAAATTGACAAGGCAGTCAAGGAAGCGCAAAAGTTTGAGGCGGAAGACAAAACAAGGAAAGAAGCTGTTGATGTCAGAAATAATGCAGACTCAATGGTGTTCCAGTCTGAAAAGACTTTGAAGGATCTCGGAGATAAAATCGGAAGCGATGACAAGGCAAAAATTGAAGCCGAGATAAATAAAGTAAAAGAAGTTTTGAAAGGTACAGATATTGAGACAATCAAGAAGGCGACAGAAGATTTGAGTAAGGCATTTTATGATGTTTCAGCAAAGATTTATCAGCAGAATCCTGGAGCAGCAGGCCCTGATATGGGTGGAGATCCCGGACAGCAAGCTGGTGGAACTGCTGGTGAGGAAAATGTGTACGATGCTGATTACAAAGTGGTAGATGACGATAAGTAATGTGGTTTTTCAAATGCAAGGCCAAAGTCATTACAAATGGCTTTGGCTCTTTATTGTAGTATAATTAAACTTATGATTTGAAGGAGTTGATTGGATGGCTAATAAGAGAGACTATTATGAAGTCCTCGGTGTTGACAAAAGTGCATCCGATGCTGATATAAAAAAAGCTTACAGGAAAATGGCGAAACAATATCATCCTGATATGAATCCTGGAAATAAGGAAGCTGAGGCTAAGTTTAAAGAGGCAAATGAAGCTTATGAAGTTCTCAGTGATTCACAAAAGAGAGCACAGTATGACCAGTTCGGTCATGCAGGCTTTGAACAGGGTGGTTTTGGAGGCTTTAATGGAGGCTTTGGGGATTTTGGCGATTTTGGTGGTTTTGGCGATATATTTGAGACTATTTTCGGTGGTTCCGGTTTTGGAGGAAGATCTTCTTCCACTAGAACTCGGAAGGGACCTCAAAAAGGAGCTGATTTAAAATCTTCGGTTGATATCAGCTTTGAGGAAGCAGCTTTCGGAGTTGAGAAAGAGCTCTCAATCAATAGGATGGAGACCTGTGAAAAATGTGAGGGTTCAGGATCAAAACCCGGAACTACGCCATCAACATGTCAGCATTGTAATGGAACCGGACAGATTCAATACAAGCAAAGAACGCCTTTTGGGCAATTTGTGAATATTAAGACCTGTGAAGTCTGCCATGGCGAAGGAAAAGTTATAACCAATCCCTGTGATGCATGTAATGGCAAAGGTAGAATAAGAAAACCTAAGAAAATAAAAATCAACATACCTGCCGGAATTGATGATGGGCAGACAATATCTTTAAGGGGAGAAGGAGAACCCGGATCAAAGGGAGGCCCTGGAGGAGATTTGTATATATCTGTGAGAGTAAGGCCTCATGCTATTTTTCAGCGTCAGGGCAATGATGTTATCTGTGAGATGCCGATTACCTTTGTGCAAGCAGCATTAGGAACTGAATTGGAGGTTCCCACACTTGACGGGAAAGTTAAATATCAGGTTCCTGAAGGTACGCAAACAGGATCGGTTTTCAGGCTTAGAGGTAAAGGTATTCCTTTTTTAAGGGGAAGCGGTCGCGGAGATCAATATGTCAAAGTACAGGTTGAGGTGCCGAAGAAACTTAATGACAGACAAAAAGCTGCATTGAAAGAATTTGCCGAACTAAGCGGGGATGAAGTGCATGAACAGAGGAAATCTTTCTTTGAAAAAGTGAAGGATGCCTTTGGAATGTAGCATTATGTGAGCTTATTATTACTGCTTTTTAGGGAGGCAATTATATATGATTTGGCATGAAATAAGGATAAAGACAACCGAGGAAGCATACGATGCAATTACAGAGATGCTTACATCAATAGGTGCGGGTGGAGTTGCTATCGAAGATCCTAATGATATAATAAGAGAACTGTCAAAACCGGATTCTTTGGATTATGCTGATGATGAGTTTTTAAGCGGCTTAGAAGAGACGGTTACAATAAAGGCATATTTTTCAGAAGAAAGAAACATTTCTGAATTAACATCTTTAATTGAGGAAAAATTAAAGTTTATAAGTCAGTTTCTGGACGTGGGTGAAGGCTTTGTGGGTACATCCAGGGTAGATGATGAAGATTGGAGTACTTCCTGGAAAAAATACTACAAACCGCTTAATTTGACCGATAAATTGGTTATAAAGCCATCATGGGAAAACTACGAAAGTAAGAACAATGAAATAATTGTAGAGATGGATCCTGGAATGGCTTTTGGAACAGGAACACATGAGACTACAAAAATGTGTTCTGTTTTACTGGAGAAGTATATAAAGTCTGGGGATGCTGTAATAGATTTGGGCTGTGGTACCGGCATTCTTTCGATAATCGCTGCAAAATTGGGTGCTAAGGCCGTTACAGCTGTTGATATTGACGAGGTTGCAGTAAGAGTTGCCAGGGAAAACTGTGAGATAAATAATGTAGATGATACAGTTGAAGCCTTTAGAGGAGTTATTGACGATTTAAAAAATCAAAAGGCTGATATTATTGTTGCTAATATTATTGCAAATGTTATAATTGATATATCAAGTAAAGTTTCTTCATATTTGAAAAAAGATGGTCTTTTTATTACTTCCGGTATTATTAAAGAAAGAAGTCAGGAAGTTCTGGAAACATATACAAAGCTGGGTTTTAAATGCGAACAACTTGAAGAACTTGGTGAATGGGTGGCGATTGTATTTAGATGCATAGATTCTTTATAAACTCCAAAGATATTTATGACGATAATATCAATATCACTGGTGAAGACTATAATCATATGAAAAGGGTATTAAGGCTTAAGTGCGGAGAAAATATAACACTCAGCGACGGAATGGGAAATGAGTATGTAGCTGAAATCAAGGATTTTGGTGATGGTTTTGCAAATGCCAGGATTATTGAGAGGTATAAAAATCTAACTGAGCCTCCGATTGAGGTTACCCTTTATCAGGGTTTGCCTAAATCGGATAAAATGGATTTCATTATTCAGAAAAGTGTTGAACTTGGCATCAGCAGAATTGTACCTGTTTTTACAGAGCGGACTGTGGTCAGGCTGGATATTGGAAAAGATGCTGCGAAAAAGTGTGAAAGATGGAACCGCATATCACAGGAAGCAGCTAAGCAATGTAACCGGGGCATCATACCCAAAATAGAAATTCCTATAAGTTTCAAAGAGGCGTTAAAGCAGGCACAGGATACAGCTTTATCGTTGATTCCTTATGAGAAGGAGACAAAGAACTCTATAAAGCAAATTCTTAAAGCAACTGGTAATATAAGTAAAGTTTCTGTTTTTATCGGGCCTGAAGGTGGATTTACGGAGAAGGAAATTGATGAGGCAGTTAATTGCGGTCTTTATTCAGTTACACTTGGACCTAGAATACTCAGAACCGAAACTGCCGGAATTGCTGTTTTATCAATACTCATGTATGAATTGGGAGATGTGGGTCAATGAAAAAGCTTACGTTTGTTGTAGTAGATGATGCAATTTTTATGCGTACGCTGTTAAAAAAGATGATAGAAGAGACAGAAGGATACAACGTTGTGGGTGAGGGCTCAAATGGATATGATGCTATTGACCTCGCTAAACTGCACCAACCCGATGTCATGACCCTCGATATTACTATGCCTGAACTTGATGGTATTAAGGCAGTTAAGGATATTATCAAATTCAGTCCTGAAACTAAAATAATTATGGTGTCAGCTATGGGGCAGCAGTCGATGGTTATAGAAGCAATAAAACTTGGTGCAAAGGATTTTGTTGTAAAACCTTTTGAAAAGTCAAGGGTTATTCAAGCTATTAGAAACGTACTGGTTGAATAATTAGTGCTTTTTAACATTACTAATTTCTAGTCTTTAATAATGTTAAAAATGCACTTCATCTGTTCTAAGCCTCGCATGTTCTAGAAATTAATTCTGCTACGAGGCACTAGGTAGAAAATAAGATCCTTGGGATTACTAATTCCCAAGGATTTTGTTCTTTTGTGGTAAAAATGTTTTACAAGGACAATTTGAATTTTCACGATAATAAATCAAGGAAATTGAAGCGCGATGTAAAATCTTTATCGCATTCAATATAGGTTTAGTTTATAATTTAATTAATGGAGTTTGGTTGCTTTACTGTTCTTACATATACCTTTAAAAACACTGTTATACGCATTATTTATATATACAAGAGGTTTATTGTGCCCAACGGGAGGAGAGTTTAATATGAAAAAGTCTTTTATTTCAATTGCTTTGGCTGTTTTTTTAGTATTGTTAACGACAATAATTCCGAATTCATTGTCTTTAGCAGCAGAAGGTATATTAACTAATGGAACACAATTCAAAGACACTTCGGGGAACGTCATACATGCCCATGGCGGTGGTTTGCTTAAATATGGAGGATATTACTACTGGTATGGGGAGTATCGAGATAGTTCAAACTATTTTCTAGGAGTGAGATGTTACAGGTCAACTGACCTTGCAAACTGGGAATACAGGGGTGAGGTGCTGGCTCCGAATTCTGCATCGGAGCTGGCAAAATGTAATGTTGAAAGGCCAAAGGTTATGTACAATGCGTCAACTAACGAATTTGTTATGTGGATGCACTGGGAAAACGGAATTCATTATGGAGAGGCAAGAGCAGCAGTTGCTTATTGTAAAACTCCGGACGGTAAATATACATATCAGGGAAGTTTCAGGCCATTGGCATCCACAGGAGTAATGGATCATGGACTTCCGGGTTATATGTCAAGGGATTGTAACGTGTTTGTTGATACCGATGGGAAAGGTTACTTTATTTCTTCGGCAAATGAAAATATGGATTTGCACCTGTATGAATTGACACCTGATTATAAAAAAGTATCAAAGCTTACGGCTAAGCTGTATGTGGGTCAACAGAGGGAGGCCCCCTGCCTTGTAAAAAGAAACAGCTATTATTACCTGATCACTTCCGGCTGCACTGGATGGTCTCCAAATCAGGGAAAATATTCTTATTCGCAGAGTTTGAGCAGTGGATGGTCGGCGCTGTATAATCTGGGAAATTCTACGACATACAATTCACAACCTGCATTTGTAATACCTGTACAGGGTTCTACTGAAACAACATATCTTTACACTGGCGACCGATGGGCAGGTGCATGGAGTGGTAAAGTAAATGACTCGCAATATGTATGGCTGCCTATAGAATTTACATCGGATACAAGCCTTCAGCTGCCATTTTATAATTCCATAAAGATAAACGCTGCTGAGGGTAAAATAACGGAGAATATTGCTGACAATATAAAGTACAAGCTGGTAAATAAAAACAGCGGAAAGGTTCTTGATGCAAGGGAAGGGGAGCAGGTATCTCAGCTTGTTCAATGGACAGATAATGGAAGTCTCAGCCAGAGGTGGTATCTGGTTGACAGCGGCAGCGGATATAAAAGGATAGTTAGTGCTTCAAGTGGGTTCTCTCTGGATGTTCAAGACGGTTCTGGTTCGGATGGTGCTGCTATCATTCAATGGTATAGCAATGGAGGAACAAATCAGCAATGGCAATTTACGGATATTGGAGATGGGTATTACAAAATTAAAAACCGCAGTAGTGGGAAATTGCTGGATGTAACTAAATGGTCAACTAGTGATGGCGGGCTTATTCAACAATGGGGGGATGCTGGAGGAGAAAACCAGTATTGGCAGCTTGTCCAGGTTAATGATGTTGCAACGCCTGCACCGACGAAGACACCGTCAATTACACCAACTCCTGCAAAATCAAATCCGGTATTTGTTAAGGGAGATGTTGATGGTAATGGAACAGCCAATTCAATAGATTTCGGTTATATGAGAATGTATTTGCTTGGTTTAATAAGTAAATTTCCAACCTCAGATCCTAATATTGGATACTTGGGGGCTGATATAAACGGAGACGGCTCAGTTAACTCAATAGATTTTGGTTATATGAGACAGATTCTGCTTGGAAAGATAACGTATTAGCTAAATCGTGAAAATGATTTTCAAGGACAAATTGAATTCTTACGATAATAAATCAAAGAAATTGAAGCACAAAATTAAATCTTTATCCTGTTCAATATAGCTCAAAATAAAAAAATGTTTTTATATTATTCTTAAGTAAACGTGAGAAAATCGGAAAAAACACAAAAAAAATTAAGATTATGGCTTCAAATTATCGATAATTATGTTATAATACATATTGTTTGAGAGAAGACTATATTAAATTCATAAAAAGGATGAACTGATTATGATAAAAAGCATGACGGGGTTTGGCAGAGGTAAATCACAGGCTGATGGTATGGAGTGCCTGGTGGAAATTAAAACTGTAAATCATAGATATAGTGATGTTTATATTAAAATTCCAAGGCAGATATCATTCCTTGAGGATAAGGTCAGAGAAGTAGTAAGCAAATCAGTATCACGAGGAAAAGCAGATGTTTTTATCAGTTTTGACGACTTCAGTGAAGATTCCAGAAGTATTCTGATTGATGAAGGTCTTGCTAAGACTTACATTGATACAGTAAGGCTTCTTAAGGATAAATATGAGCTGCAGGACGATATATCTGTTTCCCTTATTGCTAAATTCCCTGATGTTTTAAAGGTTGAGAAAGTGGAGCAGGATGAGGAAAAAATCTGGAATTTACTCAGTGAAGCTTTGGAAGGTGCGATTGATTCCTTAATCAATATGAGGAAGATTGAGGGAGAAGGTCTGAAAAACTGTATTCTTGAGAGAACTGATTATATTGAGAACATTGTTAAGGAAATTGGTATAAGAGCTCCTGAAGTAGTAAAAGAATATAAGTGTAAACTGGAAAACAGGATTAAGGAGTTGCTTGACCAGCAGATCGTCGATGAAAACAGGATGGCAACGGAAGTAGCAATATTTGCAGACAGATGTAGTATTGACGAAGAATTAGTAAGACTTTCCAGTCATATTGGGCAGCTAAAGGAGACTTTACAGGTTGGCCAGTCCGTAGGAAGAAAACTTGATTTCCTGATTCAGGAGATGAATAGGGAGATAAATACCATTGGTTCTAAGGCTAATGATTTAAATATAACAAAATTTGTTGTTGAGATTAAGAGCGAATTGGAGAAAATAAGAGAACAAATACAAAATATTGAATAAGTATTAGGAGGAATATTAATGAAGTTAATAAACATTGGGTTTGGAAATATTGTATCGGCTAGCAGGCTTGTTGCTATAGTCAGTCCTGAGTCGGCACCAATAAAAAGAATAATTCAGGAAGCAAGAGAGCGTGGTATGCTGGTTGACGCAACCTATGGGAGAAGAACAAGAGCGGTAATTATTACAGACAGCGATCATATAATATTATCTGCAGTACAGCCGGAAACAGTGGCACACAGATTAAACAGCAAAGAAGTTGATGTAGCGGCTGAAGAGGAAGAATTGGAAGAAGAATAGGGGGAACTGTGATGTTCCGTGCAGGACTTTTGGTTGTAGTTTCAGGTCCGTCAGGTACCGGTAAAGGGACACTTCTTAACAGTCTGAAGGGGAAGGAAAATAATATCAGATTTTCAGTTTCCGCTACGACAAGAAATCCAAGAGACGGTGAGGTAGACGGTGTAAATTACTTTTTTAAAACTCATGAAGAGTTTGACAATATGATCAAAAACAATGAACTGGTAGAGTGGGTAAAATATTGCGATAATTATTACGGTACACCCAAAAAGTGTATTGAAGATACTATAAAATCAGGTTATGATTGTTTGCTTGAAATTGAAGTTGAAGGTGCATTGAATATCAAGAAAATTTACCCTGATTGTGTTTCAATATTTATTCTCCCACCGTCTTTTAGAGAACTTAGAAGAAGGATTGAAGGAAGAGGAACAGAAAAGCAGGAAGTCATAGACAAACGCATGGATAAGGCTATAAAGGAAATGAGCTATGTAGACAGATATGACTATGTTGTTGTCAATGACAAAATTGAAGAAGCTGCATACAGTGTTACCAGTATAATAGTGTCCGAGAAACATAAATTTAAAAGGAATGCAAATATACTTAAAAGTATCGGAATTGATATGGATAGTTTGGTTTAGAAAATATGTTCACGAAATTACCAAATGGGAGGTTTTGATTCATGAAAGAAAATAATGAAAAGAAATTAACAATGATAGAGCCAGGTATAAGTTCACTGCTTGAAAGAGTAGATAGCAGATATACATTGGTTGTTGCAGCTGCTAAAAGAGCAAGGCAAATTACTGAAGGAGCACATAAGCTTACCGAATGTAATTCTGAAAAACCTGTAACTATTGCAATAAATGAAATTGATGAGCAGAAGATTACATATATCAGAACAAAGAGTGGAATAAAGTAATTGCCTATGCTCTAAGTTTTATAAATCTTGAGAGACAGAAATAACTCCGCCTCTATTGTTTTTCTATAAAGACGTATTTCGTTGAAATAGTCTATGGAAAAAAGAGGCGTAAATTATTTTTGCAGTATTCCTATATTGAACGCGATAAAGATTTTACATCGTGCTTCAATTTCCTTAATACAATATCACGAAAATCAAATTTTCCAATGTATAATCATTTTCGTGATTTATATAATATGTTTTTGGAGAGGATTTTTATGTTAGAAGGCAAGACGGTTATAGTTGGTGTATGTGGAGGTATAGCTGCATATAAGGTGGTTGAGGTTGTAAGCAGACTAAAAAAACTACATGCTGATGTAAATGTAATTATGACGGAAAATGCCACCAGGTTTGTTACTCCTCTTACATTCAGGTCGATTGCACACAATCCTGTTATAACTGATATGTTTGATGAACCTAAGGTATGGGATATTCAGCACATATCACTTGCGACAAAAGCGGATATAATAGTTGTTGCACCTGCAACTGCAAACATAATAGGTAAAGTTGCAAATGGTATCGCTGATGATATGCTTTCGACTACAATTATGGCCTCAAAAGCACCGGTTATCTTTGTTCCTGCTATGAATACCAATATGTATGAAAATCCTATCGTTCAGGATAATATAAAAAAGCTTTCGGACCGTGGTTATATTTTTCTTGAAACAGAAACCGGACTTATGGCATGTGGAACCACTGGAAGTGGTCGGTTGCCGGAACCGCCTGTTATTGTAGAAAAACTAAAGGAGCTGGTTTTAGGTAAGAAGGATTTTAAAGATATCAGGGTTTTGATAACAGCAGGACCTACACAAGAACCTATTGATCCTGTGAGGTATATTTCCAACCATTCGTCAGGAAAAATGGGTTATGCGATTGCAGCACAGGCATATAGGAGAGGTGCTGAGGTTAAGGTTGTATCAGGACCGGTTAGTCTTGAGCCTCCGTGTGGTACAGAGGTTGTTTATGTCCGGACTGCCGAAGAAATGTTTGATGAAGTTATGAAGTGCTATATGGATTTTGATGTAATGATTATGGTTGCAGCTGTTGCGGACTATAAATGTGCAAACATTGCGGATAAAAAGATAAAAAAGAAGGAAAGCAGCATGACAATAGAACTGGTTAAAAATCCTGACATTGCAAGAGAGCTTGGAAAAGTGAAGGGAAACAGAATATTAGCAGGATTTAGTGCTGAAACGAATGATCTGGTTAACAATGCGTGTGATAAGCTTTTTGCAAAAAATCTGGATATGATAGTCGCAAACGATGTTACACAGGATGGTGCTGGGTTTGGAACAGATACAAACATAATAAAGATCATAAAAAGGGACAGAAGTGTATTGGATTTTCCAATAATGAGCAAAGATGAAGCCGGAAACAGGATTCTTGATGAAATTGTTAAGCTGCGTAAAAATATTTAGGTAGGATTAAAATATTAGTTCCTGCTTTAGGTGATTCCTAAAAATAACTGGTCAATTGGTGTTTCAATAAAAATTGTTGTTGACAATAAATTATTGTAGGTTAAAAATATATATATTGATATTGTTAAGGAGGCATTTTTGATGGAATTTGAAAAGACTATGGACAAGATAGTCGCACTTGCGAAAAATAGAGGTTTTGTATATCCGGGATCAGACATATATGGTGGGCTTGCAAATGCTTGGGATTACGGCCCTTTAGGGGTTGAGCTCAAGAATAATGTAAAAAAGGCATGGTGGAGAAAATTTGTACAGGAAAGCCCATATAATGTTGGTGTTGATTGTGCCATACTTATGAATCCTCAGGTATGGGTTGCATCAGGTCATGTCGGAGGCTTCAGTGATCCATTGATTGACTGTAAGGATTGTAAGACACGTCACAGGGCTGACAAAATGATAGAGGACTGGAATGCTGAGAACAAGCTCGATGTTAAGGTGGATGGCTGGACAAACGATCAGCTAATTACATATGTAAAGGAAAAGGGAGTAAAGTGCCCTAATTGTGGATCTGCTAACTTTACAGATATCAGAAAGTTTAATCTTATGTTTAAGACCTTTCAGGGAGTTACTGAGGATTCAAAGGCAGAGATATTCTTAAGGCCTGAAACAGCTCAAGGTATATTTGTTAATTTCAAGAACGTTCAAAGGACTTCAAGAAAGAAGATACCGTTTGGAATTGGTCAGATAGGTAAGTCCTTCAGAAATGAAATCACTCCTGGTAATTTTACTTTCAGAACCCGTGAGTTTGAACAGATGGAACTTGAATTTTTCTGTGAACCCGGTAAAGATCTCGAGTGGTTTGACTACTGGAAAAACTATTGCTTTGACTGGCTGTTAAGCCTTGGAATAAACAAAGATAGTTTAAAGATGCGTGATCATGAGAAGGAAGAGCTTTCTCACTATAGTAATGCAACTACAGATATTGAATTCAAATTCCCATTTGGTTGGGGAGAACTCTGGGGTATTGCTGACAGAACAGACTTTGACTTAAAGCAGCATATGGAGCATTCAAAAGATGACCTATCATATTTTGATCCTGCAACAAATGAAAAGTATGTTCCTTACTGTATTGAACCTTCACTTGGTGCAGACAGGGTTACGCTTGCATTCCTGTGCGACGCTTATGATGAAGAAGAGGTGGCAGAAGGTGATGTAAGAGTTGTTTTGCATTTCCACCCTGTAATTGCACCTGTTAAGATAGCTGTGCTTCCACTTTCAAAAAAACTTGGCGAGGATGCTTTTAAGGTATATGAAACGCTTACTAAAAAATATGTATGTGAGTATGATGAAACAGGAAGTATCGGAAAGAGATACAGAAGGCAGGACGAAATCGGAACACCTTACTGTATAACCTTCGACTTTGATTCATTACAGGACAATAGTGTTACCATCAGAGACAGGGATAGCATGCAGCAGGTCAGGGTTAAGATTGAGGATCTAAATAGTTATTTTGAAGGTAAGTTTGAGTTTTAGAAAAAAATATATAAATTTTCTTCCGAAAAGGGTGTAGGCTTTGATAAAAATTGCCTACATCCTTTTGTTTTCGAGTAAAAAACTTAATCAGAAGTTTAAATTGGTTTTGATAAATCTTACTTTGAAAGCTACGTAAAGATTGACAAATGACAATGCTGCTGCTAAGAAAAAGATGTATTGTTGTACTCTCTGAAGATAAATCAACAATATTAAAGATTAAAATGACAGCAATTCTAATAAACTAGTATCATGGGAAGAATATTTATTGTATTTTTGGAGAGAATTATTAAGGGATTTTTATCCATAGGAATTTTGAAACACCTTATTGTTCATTATTTTTCAAAAAAATAATGAAAATTTTTTTAAGTATGTTATAATTAGTATGGTCAGAAAAACAGTTTCCATAATAACCCATATACAAGAAGTAAGAAAAGTATATTTAATATACATTTCTGCAATATAGAACATAAATAATACACAAAAAAGCAAATGGGAGGGTTTTTTTTATGGCAAAGTACGTATATCTTTTTAACGAAGGAAACGCTTCAATGAGAAACCTGCTTGGCGGCAAAGGGGCTAACCTGGCAGAAATGACGGGATTAGGCCTTCCTGTGCCAAGAGGGTTTACAGTTACTACCGAGGCATGTACCAGGTATTATCAGGATGGTAAGGTTATAGCTAAAGAGATAGAAGAAGAAATTTATACAATGATGTCAAAGACCGAAGGAATTGTAGGTAAGAAGTTTGGTGATCCGAACAATCCTTTTTTAGTTTCAGTAAGATCTGGTTCAAGAGCCTCCATGCCGGGTATGATGGATACAATACTGAATTTGGGGCTTAATGATATGGTTGTTGAGGGTCTAGCAAAACTTACTGACAATGTAAGGTTTGCTTTTGACAGCTATAGAAGATTTATTCAGATGTTTAGTGACGTAGTAATGGACGTGGAAAAACCAAAGTTTGAAAAGATACTTGAAACTGTTAAGGAAGAGAATGGTGCCAATTTTGATACTGATTTGACAGCAGATAATTTAAAGGAAGTTGTCAGAAGATATAAAGAACTCTTCAAGAAAGAAAAGGGATTTGATTTCCCACAAGATCCTAAAGTTCAGTTAATGGAAGCTGTTAAAGCAGTTTTTCGTTCATGGGACAATCCAAGAGCTATAGTTTATAGAAGACTCAATGATATTCCTGCTGACTGGGGTACCGCTGTTAATGTTCAGGAAATGGTTTATGGAAATATGGGAAATGACTCCGGTACAGGTGTTGCTTTCACAAGAAACCCTTCTACAGGAGAAAAGAAGCTTTATGGAGAATTCCTGATGAATGCACAGGGTGAAGATGTTGTTGCAGGTATCAGAACTCCTCAATCCATTGATCAACTCAAAGAAATTAACCCAGATGCATACAATCAATTTATAGATATTGCACAAAAGCTTGAAAAGCATTATGGGGATATGCAGGACATGGAGTTTACAATTGAAAAAGGTAAACTGTTTATGCTGCAGACCAGAAATGGTAAAAGAACTGCTGCAGCTGCTTTAAGAATTGCTGTTGACTTGGTTTCAGAGGGGATGGCAACAAAGGAAGAAGCTGTTATGAAGGTTGACCCCAAACAGCTTGATGCACTTCTGCACCCCAATTTTGAACCTGCGGCATTAAAAGCTGCTGTACCTGTTGCAAAAGGATTGCCGGCATCACCAGGAGCTGCTACAGGGAAAGTGTATTTTGAAGCTGAAGACGCGGTTAATGCTTACAAAAACGGTGAGGAGTTTGTTGTTCTTGTAAGACTTGAGACATCTCCTGAGGACATCGAAGGTATGCATGTTTCAAAGGGAATACTTACAGGACGTGGCGGTATGACATCACACGCAGCGGTTGTTGCACGTGGTATGGGTATTTGCTGTGTAGCGGGATGTAATGATGTAAAAATAAACGAAGAAGAAAAGTATTTTATTGATAAAAACGGCAAGAAATATGGTGAGGGAGATTGGATTTCTCTCAATGGTTCAACCGGTAATGTATATGGTGAGCGTTTACCTACAGTTGATCCTGAAATGACAGGTGACTTTTCCACATTAATGGGTTGGGCTGACGAACTGAGAACCTTAAAGGTCAGGACAAATGCTGATACACCTGCTGATGCTGCACAGGCTATGAAGTTTGGTGCAGAGGGGATCGGACTTTGTCGGACAGAGCATATGTTTTTTGATGCTGACAGGATTCCTGCAATGAGAGAAATGATCGTTGCAAGAACTGAAGAACAAAGAAGAAAGGCACTCGATAAACTGCTTCCAATGCAAAGAGGAGACTTTGAAGGACTGTTCAGGGAAATGAAGGGATATCCTGTAACAATAAGATTTTTGGATCCTCCACTTCATGAATTCCTTCCGCAGGCTGATGAGGATATCTCAGTTCTTGCAAAAGAGATGGGGATGAGTTTTGAAGACTTAAAAGGAATTGTCGCAGACCTTCATGAGTTCAACCCAATGATGGGACACAGAGGATGCCGCTTGGCGGTTACTTACCCTGAAATTGCTGAAATGCAGACAAGGGCAGTTGTTGAAGCTGCGATAAATGTCAATAATCAGGGCATGAATGTTATACCGGAAATAATGATTCCATTAGTTGGTGAGATTAAAGAATTGAAGTACGTTAAAGATGTTGTTGTGAAGACAGCAAATGAGGTTATTGAAAAAGCCGGCGTTAAGCTTGATTACAAGGTTGGGACAATGATTGAGATTCCTAGAGCTGCGATTACCGCTGACGAGATAGCCAAAGAAGCAGAATTCTTCTCTTTTGGAACAAATGACCTCACTCAGATGACTTTTGGTTTCAGCCGTGATGATGCGGGTAAATTCCTTGAAGAGTATTACAATAAAAAGATTTATGAGCAAGACCCATTTGCAAGGCTGGATCAGAATGGTGTAGGTAAACTTGTTGAGATGGCTGCAAAGCTGGGTAAACAGACAAGACCGGATATAAAGCTCGGTATATGCGGAGAGCATGGCGGAGATCCATCTTCCGTGGAGTTCTGCCATAAAGCCGGACTGAATTATGTGTCGTGTTCGCCGTTCCGTGTGCCTATAGCAAGACTTGCTGCTGCTCAGGCCGCTATAAAAAAAGAAGGCGACTTAGGTCAGAAGTAAATAGTTTTAAGGCATGATAGTTAAAATTATTACAAAGAGCATGGTGATAAACTCATCGTGCTCTTTTTGTTTTGAGAATAATGATATGTGAAAATATGTAAATTACTACATTATGTTGATGTAGCCAATAATAAATTTCTATAAGGAAATAATATAGTATAAATATACTGTTTAAAATTTAATTCCAAGCTTTTATAAAGAGTGGAGGAGTTTCATACATGCCTATTATACTTGTTGTTGTTATAAGATCCATAATTGCCTTTTTTACTTTGCTGTTTTTGGTGCGTTTGTTAGGTAAACAGCAAGTATCTCAGCTTACTTTTTTTGATTATGTTGTTGGTATTACAATAGGTTCTATTGCTTCGACCCTTTCGGTGCAGGTAAATGAGAATACAACAGCTACATTGGCGGGGATGGCAACCTGGGCAATTTTGGCCATTATACTTGCGGCATTAGGAATACGAAGTGCCCAGCTTCGAAAAGTTATAGATGGAGAAGCTACAGTTGTTGTTGAAAATGGTAAGATACTTGACAAAAATTTAGGTAAAATTCGTATTCCTATAGATGAGTTATTGTCAGAACTTCGGGTGCAAGGTGTATTTAACATTGCAGATGTAGAATTTGCTTTATTTGAACCTGGTGGTAAAATCAGTGTACAAAAAAAATCACAAAAGCAGCCTGTTACGCCAGGCGACCTAAATATAACCACCCAATATGATGGGCTACCAAAGGTTTTGATTATGGACGGTGTTGTGCAAAAGGATGAACTCCGGTCTCTGAACCTTTCTATTGCATGGCTGTTTCACCAGTTAGAAAAAAGAAGTATTAATGATATATATGAGGTATCACTTGCACAGCTTGATACGAAAGGAAATCTTTATATAGATTTAAAGGGTGATAAACCTTATTATGTAATTTCTACAATAAATTAAGCAGGAGGTAATGAGTTGATTAGAAGGATTATATATATAATGCTGACTATAGGAATTCTGGCTAATGTCTGTTCATGTGCGCTTTTTCAAAAGCCTATTGACAGGAGGTCAGGTTTCTCAAATTATTTGGAACAGACAAAAGTGTATATTCAGAATGAAGAATGGGAAAAAGCTGCATCTAGTCTTGAAGATTCCAGAAAAAGCTGGAAACAGTTAAAGCCACTTTTTCAGGTGGATATTGATCATGACTATGTTAATAGCGTAGAGGAAGATTTTGTAAAGCTAGAAGCATATATTGGAGCAAAGGAAAAGGGAAATTCATTGGCAACTGTACTATTGGTTGAGGAAGTATGGAAAAATATTGGTTCGCTCTGAGCTTTTAAATTGAAGCCTATATTGAACGCGATAAAGATTTTACATCGCACTTCAATTTCCTTGGAGTATTATCGTGAAAATTCAATTTGTCATTGTAAGATCAATTTCACAATTTATATAGTAGTACTAGTGCCTCTTAACAGAATTAAATTATAGATCATGCGAGGCTTAAAACAGATGAAGTACATTTTTAACATTATGAAAGACTAGAAATCAGTAATGTTAAAAAGCACTAGTAAATAATTAATTAGGAGAACAACTATGAATAACATATTAGAAACATTGTTGAGGACAAGTGTAGGATTTTTTGTATTGCTCTTTCTGACTCGTATCCTCGGGAAAAAACAGATGGGACAACTCACAATTTTTACTTATATCACAGGAATTGCTTTAGGCAATATAGCAGGTGATATGGTTGTTCATAGGGATATTCGGATAAGCGATGGAATAACAGGACTTACCTCATGGGCGATATTTACTTTAATGGTAGAGTATATCAGTCTAAAATCGTCAAAAGCTAGGGTGCTTCTTGACGGTGAACCAACTATTGTCATAAAAAAGGGAGAAATTATAAGGGATAAGCTTTCTTCACAAAGGCTTAATATTGATGACTTAACTATGTTGCTTCGTACAAACAACGTCTTTTCAATAAACGATGTTGAATATGCAATTTTGGAGCCGAACGGCCAGTTAAGCGTACTTAAAAAGCAGGATAAGGAGCAGGTTACAAGAAAAGATTTGAATCTACCGCAAAATAATTTTTTGTATATTCCGACGGAAATTATTGTCGATGGTAAGCTGGTTAAAGATAATCTTTATGAAACAGGTAAAAGTTTGGAATGGCTTGACACACAATTAAAACAAGCAGGTATAAGTTTCATAAAAGAAGTATTATATGCCGAATTGCAAAGTGATGGAAGCCTTTATATTAATAAAAAAACGGAGTACTAACACATTCTTTACGTAATGATGCCGAAAGCAGATGGTAGGTGTAAAATAAACTATTTGTTAGAATAGAATACAACAATATCATTAAATTACATTGGCGATATAACAAAATTTTCTGTTATATGTTAAAATTGAATATATAGATAACTTACACTAAAGTTAAATTTACATATCATACAAATGTTATCTATAACTACTCATAAATATTTATAGGAGTGAAATCAATGAAAAAGCTTGCAGCTGTACTGATAGTGCTTGTACTTCTTATTTCCGGTATTGTTGTATTTGCACAGACTAATCAGGTTCCGGATTTACAAGGCATAGCCCGTAGTGATTCGGGTTTGTATGTAGCAGTGGGATATGATGGGTTTATAATTACATCTGGAGATGGGATTGTATGGAATAAAAGAACGGCTCCTGTAAAAGAAAAGCTGAACGGAATAGTTTGGGCAATGGGAAAGTTCATAGCTGTAGGAGATAATGGCACCATCCTGAATTCTAATGATGGTATCGCTTGGACAAAAGTAGAAATTGACGGTGGGGTTGATATATATGGTGTTGCAAGTAGTGGTAACGAATTTATTGCGGCAGGATATGACGGTACTATTTTAGTTTCAAAGGACGGAGAGAAATGGGTACAAAGGAGAATGGCAACAGCTGAGGGTATTTACAGGGTTAGATGGGTAAATGGCAGGTACATAGCTGTTGGGGGAGGAATGCTCATTCTTACTTCCGCAGATGGTATAACTTGGGATAATATAAAAGCAGAACCTTCTTCAACCACCATGTTTACTGATGTAGGATGGAATGGTGAGAAATATGTAGTGGTTGGTGATCATTTAAGTATATGGTCATCTCTTGATGGGACAACTTTTACTCAGGATGAAAAGGTTGAGTCTATACTTATACAGGAAGGAATGGATATTTCAGAGTGTATTTATACTGTAGTGTGGACCGGCACCAAGTTTTTTGCAGCAGGTCACGGAGGAAATATTTTATCCTCACCGGATGGTCATGACTGGAAGAGGGAAGCCAAGGTCACAAGAAGGGTTCTAAAGGATAGTATTTATTCGCAGGATAAGTTTGTTATAGTTGGAGATGAAGGAATAATTCTTAACTCAGAGGATGGAGTTAAGTGGAGTAAGCTTGGCAATATCAGTGCAGAAGTTGATAAAATAAGTTTGAAGGCAGGAGAGAGTAGGCCTTTAAAGATTACACAGAGTTACCCTTTTGGAGATTTTGTTGATGTAACGGGTACTGCTTTATATGAAGTTGTTGGAGGAGACGATATACTAACTGTAGAAAAAGATGGTACAATGAAGGCTGTTAGTGAGGGACAAGCACTTGTGAGAGTAACCTGTGATTTTAAATCTATAGAAATTCTTGTCGATATAGAGCCTAAGGATAATGTAACAGGTGAAGAACCCGAGAATTCCGGGGAGCCTGACAATAAAAAGGAAAATGACAGCATCAATTTATTATACATTTTCTTAGTAGCAGGTGCTATAATATTTGTTTCAGCTTTGGTTTCTATAGTTTTATTTTATACAAAGCATAAGTCAAAAAAATAAACATAGTAAGAATAGTAAGAATAGGGGCAGAAAAAAGGGTTAAAGAAACCTGAAATGGGGGGTGCAGGTTGAAGATTAACACTATTGGAATTGTGTTTGAGTCAAGGGAGGATGCACTTAAAGCTGCGAGCACTATAGTTAAGAAGGAGCATGTAAATATTGATGTTTTATATCACTGGAGAGAGCAGGAGGAGATTGATTCAATTGTCGGTGCAATACGTAATATGGGTTTCGAAGTAAGAATCCTTGGTACTCCTTCCGATATTGTTTCAAATATGAGTATTGTCAAGAAGCAGGTGGATTTTATATTTAACCTCTCCAGAGGCTTTAGGAAGAGGTTCAGACTGTCAGTTACACCTGCAATTTTTGAAGCGACAGGTATCCCGTATTGTGGAGCAGATCCTTATACAAAGCTGGTTTGCCAGAATAAACATCTTATGAAAGCTTTATGGGACAAGATAAATATACCAACACCGCCATGGGTTTATATCGAGGACACTTCTAGCCTGCAGGATATTGTACTGCCGGAATTTCCTCTTATAATCAAACCAGCCTTTGAAGGTAATTCAATTGGTATTAATGCTAATGCAGTTGCATATAACAAAGAAGAGCTATATGCAAAAATTGAAGCTATCAATTGTACTTTTAACACACCTTTAATTATTGAAAAGTTTATTTCAGGGAAAGAGTTTAAGGTTGTTTGTATAGGAAATCAAAATAAAAAGTTTGTCGGTATGCTGGAGTATTTAAACCCGGACGGTTCATCACTGAAGAATGAGTTTGTTTATTTTAATGCCAAGTTAAACGGTAATTATTATCAGGTCAGAAGGAATATAAACCTGGCGGAGTATAAACAAATAAAATCTGATTGTGACAAGGTCTATGAAATGCTACTGCCTGTTGACTATGGTACCTTTGATGTACGTATGGATGATTGTGGGAAGCACTATTTTCTGGAGTTTAATGCAGACGATTCATTACATCCTGAAGGAACTTTTGCACAGTGCTGCAAACTAAATGATGTTGGTTACGATAAAATGGTTTCGTATATTTTAAAGACTGCGTTTGAACGGTGGAACCTTTCTGTGTAAGTAATAATAAAAAATCCTGGAGAAGAATTAAATAAACTTTTCCAGGATTTGTATTTTGTATCTTCAAGTTGCGTTTTCTATGACATATCCAATGAGTTTGCAAGTCTTTCGAGATCTTTCTTTTTAGTATTTTCGTTGTAGCTCTCTCCTTGATTCATTCTCGAACTGATTGACGAATTTTCAATTACCATCTTTAAAATAGTTTCTCTGATTATTTCATTGTCATCTTCCAAACCAAAAAAGGTTTTGAGTTCATCTAGTTTAGTGGTAATTTCAAGTTCTGCAAGATCAACGCTGACAGATTTGTCTTTATTGCTTAAAGTAAAAATTCCCTTATAATTATAATCATCTTCTGTGATGCTTAAGTTCGAAACCAAAAGTTCAGTTGTCTTCATTTTATCCCCTCCAGTTAATATTGTTAATAATTTATACCAACATAATCTTGCTTAGAAACGAGTAAAACAAAAATAAATAACTAAAAAAATTATTTTGTGGGAACTAAAAAACAAATATCGGCGAATATAATATATAGGAAAGTATTTGAAGTAAATTATAACTCTAGTGAGCATTCTTAAGCCACTTGTCTAAGGGCTATAATTTATTGGGTACTTCCTTTTTCCCTTATAAACCGCTTTCTTTGCATATACATAATGTTAAGAAAGGGGTTCTTTTTTTAGTTCTTAATTATATTTATTTTATTAACTCTGTTTTCCTGCTATATGGGAAATTTATAGTAAAATATCAGCTGTTCTTAAAAATGAAGAGATAAAGTTTAGATTCTCGACGAAAAAAATTTTTATAGCGAATTACTATATAAGGCTTTGATAATAAGTTATAATATATAAAACATACTTTTATTTTGAGCGTGTTTAAGGTACGATATTAGTAGTATAAAATGTTTTTTGCGAAACATATATATTGAACGCGATAAAGATTATACATAGCACTTCAATTTCCTTGAATTTTTATCGTGGAAAATGAATTTGTCATTGTAAAATCATTTTCACGATTTATATAGAAATGTTTATCCAGCAATTGTAAGTTTATCTTCTTAAAGGGGAACAGTAGCATGAAGAGGTGGTATATTTGATATGTATTTTTGCTGTCAATAGTTCCGATACGAAGGATCTGGCCAGCGTAATAGAGAGAATAAAGGATGGGGACAACCAGCTTAGAGAAAATTTCATAAAAGATTATATTCCATTTGTTATAAAAGTGCTTTCTAACTCTTCAAAAAGTAAAATCGACATAAAAAACAGCGATGAATACAGTATTGGTCTGATAGCATTTAATGAGGCAATTGAAAAATATGATAACAATAAAAATAAAAAAGGGTTTAATTTCTTTTCTTTTGCTGAGTTGATAATAAAGCGAAGGATAATTGACCATTTTAGATTGAATTCTAAAAATAAAGAAACGCCTTTTTCGTATTTTGAGGCGGATGGAGATTGTTTTCACGAGAAATATCTTCAGGATGAGTCTTGGACAAGATATGACAGAATTGAAGTTTTTCAGGAAATAAAACATTATTCAGGTGCCTTGAATGACTTTGGAATAAATATAAATGATTTACATAAATATACACCAAAACATAAGGATTCTATCAGAATGTGTGTTGATATTGCACGTAAAATTGCTGGAAACAGGGAGATTTATAATAAACTTATAAGAAAAAAGTACTTTCCGATGAAGGATATTATGAAGATCGTTAATGTACATCCAAGTACAATAGAAAAAAATAGGAAGTTTATAATTTCGGTTTGCGTAATATATGGAAATAACTATGAGTATTTAAAAACATACTTTGGTAGTGGTAGCTAAGAGGAGGTTTCAAGATGTATACAGGTATAATATTCAGTATGGACAAAAATACCGTACTGGTTGCAACTCCTGACAATGCTTTTTATAAGTTAAAAAGGCAGAGTACAATGTTTGTTGGAAAGGAAATAGAGTTTGCAAAGAAAGACATTATAAATTATGGATATCTTATTAAGAATTTGTCAGCCGTTGCAGCGTGTTTGTGCGTGATTCTGGGATTAGCTGCCTTATATTTTATTAACTTCGGTTCTAAGGAGTTTGCTTACTTGAGTTTGGATATAAACCCAGGTATGGAATTTACCATTGATGAAACTCAGAAGGTATTAAAGGTTGAAAGCTTGAATGATGAAGCAAAAGAGATACTTAAAAGCAAGAATATTAAGGGAATTAAAGTAAAAAATGCAATTGCCGAAGTTATTGATATTTGTAAAGAAAAAGGTATAATTGCCGACAAAGATAAAATGTATTTTCTCATTTCTGGTTCCTTAAATCCTCGCAATAAAGAATATAAGCAAGATAAGACAGGTATGGAGGATAGTCTGGACTATATATTGGATGCTTTAAGGGGAACACTCAACAAGACATATGGTGATGATTGGGAAATTATATCTTTAAAAGCAGAGCCTGAAGATAGGATTGGAGCTATAGAAAAGAACTTATCACAGGGAAAATATGTCCTTTATTCTCAGTTGAAAAAGAGAGGAAGTCAGATAACGGTTGGAGAGGTGCAAAGTGCAAAGATAAAAGATCTTATAACTATATTCACGGGGTTAGAACCAGCAACTTCACCAAAATCTGGGTTAGTAGATCAACCTGATTTGAGTGCAGACCAAACACCTGAAATTCCCGCTGTAAATTCTACGCCGATAGCTTCAAATCAGACTTTGACTCCTAGTACACAAACTTCAGCTTCTGAGAGTGGATTAAATGCACATGCACAGGGAACAGGATTGAGAGGAGAGTATTTTGACAATATAGACCTTACAAATTCCAGGCTTGAACGTGTGGATGGAACTATTGATTTTAGTTGGGCTACAGATCCTCCTGTACCTGAAATAAGAAATGATGAATCCTACAGTATACGCTGGACCGGAAAGATAAGAGCGGAATATAGTGAGGAGTATACATTTCATGTACTTCGTGACAATGGTGTAAGACTTTGGGTGGATAATAAACTGATTATTGACAAATGGATCAATGATTGGGATGTCACTGATACGGGAACTATAGCCTTAGAAAGTGGAAAGCTTTATGATATTAAGTTAGAGTACTTTAATAATACCGGTTACGGTATTGTTAAACTTGAGTGGAGCAGTAAAAGTACTAAAAAAACAGTTGTACCTGAAGAGCGTTTGTATCCTGTTAAAGTAAATTCTTCTGGCGAGGCTGGGATGGGGAATGGTACAGGTCTCAATTTTGAATATTATGATAATGAGAATCTGACAAATCTTAAGTTGACAGGCATTGATTCTAATATCAATTTTGACTGGGGTGTTGGATCACCGGATAAATCCATGGAGCAGGATTGCAAATTCAGCATACGCTGGAAAGGATTTGTGCAACCTGTCTATAGTGAAGAATATATATTCTACGCTACTCAGGATGACGGAACAAGGCTTTGGGTTGATGGTAAGCTGATTATGGATAAATGGCACGGAAGTGAAGGGAAAGTAACCCAAAGTGCCGGAATTTTTCTGGAGGCAGGCAAGAAATATAAAATAGTACTCGAGTACCATAATAACAGCTTGGCTGGTAAGGTCAAGCTTGAATGGAGCAGCCCAAGAACAGAGAGGTCTGTTGTTCCACAAAAGTGTCTTTACTCCAAATGATTCCAGAATATTGGAGGTTTTAACTCTTTTGTTTGTAATTTATTTTTGTTTGAAGTCCATTTTCATGGATTTACATTGAGCCCAAGGAATGGTATAATTATATATAATATATCAAAAAATATGTAGTTCAAATATTTGGTTTGGCTACATAATTTTTTGCCCCAATTTTACCAGTATTACAGGTGAATTGATGAAATCTGCAAGATAAAAAGGGGTATTTGTTCTTAATTTAGGGAGTAAATTTTAACAAATTTATTATTTAAATTAATTTTAATAAAAGGGGGCTTTTCTTAAATGAAAGCAAAAAGTAGGTTGTCTGTAGTACTTGCAGTGCTGTTTGTATTTACAAGTTTATTTACAAGTCATGTATTTGCTGATTCAACGTCTAGTATCAAGATTGAATTGGACAAGACTTCTGCAGAAGTCGGAGATATTATCAAAGCAACCGTTTTAGTTGACAATATTAGTGGTTTTGCCGGGTATCAGGTCAATATTAAATATGACCCAACTGTTTTAGAGGCTGTTAATCCTGATACTGGTGCTGCTTTTACCAACAGCACGATCCCTAAGAGTGGTACAATATTAAACGATTCTACATATGGAGTTTTACCGATTGCATCAAACAACATATCACAAGGTGTTTTGAATTTTGGTAAGACTTATACTAGTTTGGAAGATTATAAGGCAAGTGGAACGGCTGAAACATCAGGGACAGTTGCCATAGTTGGATTTAAGGTTTTGAAAAAGGAAGAAACATCTATAAAATTTGCTGAAACATCAACAATGCCAACTTCAGTATCAGGTGTGTTTGTAGCAGATTGGAACGGAAATAAGCTAACATCTGGTTATTCAATAATTAATCCACCGGATATTAATAAGGTGGGATCAATAGCTACTCCTACCCCTATAGTGGTTACAGGACCTATTGTAGTTACTCCTAGCCCCTCACATGAAGGAAAACCTGGAGAGATAAGCTCCACTGTTGTAAGCAATAACAATGGTAAAGTAACTTACAAATTTGAGCAGAAAGAACTGGAAACTGCTTTACAAGAAGTGATTCCGGATTCTCAGGGCATAAAAACAGCAACTTTGCCTGTAGGTGGGGTTAAAGGAGCTACCGCTTATACGCAAGAGTTTCCTAAACAAGCGTTGATGTCGGGTGTTTTATCACACAAGATTAACATGAATACTGCATATGCAATTTTAACTTTGCCTTCAAATATGCTAAATACCAGTGAATTGTCTTCTAAAGTTCAAAAGGCTTCCAAGGTAGAAGTTTCAGTAGGAAGAGATGACTATTCTGATTTGGCTGCTGATATAAAGGGAAAGATTGTAGACAGGCCAATGGTTAAGGTAGGCTTGAAAGTTGATGGCCTTGAAACAGAGTGGATCAATCTTGAAAGTCCTGTAAAAGTGGCTATTCCATATAAACCTACGGAAGCTGAATTGCAAACTATAGAACACATTGTTGTTCTTCAGATTGATAGCAAAGGAAACGCATTAACTGTTCCTAGCGGAAGATATAACGAAAGTACAGGCATGGTAACATTCACAACTACACGCTTAGGCAGATTTGCTGTTGCATATGTTTCTAAGACTTTTTCCGATTTAAAGTCCTTCTCATGGGCTAAGAACCAGATTGAAGTTTTGGCATCAAAAGGAATTATAAACGGTACTTCCGAAACTACCTTTAATCCGCAGGCAGCAATAACAAGGGCAGACTTTATGGTGCTTTTGGTTAAAGCTTTGGATCTGAATGCTACAGTAGATTCTAATTTTGAGGATATACCAGCTGATGCTTACTATTACAAACAGATTGGTATAGCTAAGAAGCTTGGAATTACAACCGGAGTTGGAAATAATCTTTACAAGCCAAAAGACAAAATAACAAGGCAGGATATGATGGTACTTATAAGCAGAGCTCTTCTTGTATCAGGAAAGATATCTTCTGAGGGTACAGCTGATGTAATTGCTAAGTACACCGATAAAGGTCAAGTTGCATCTTATGCAGTGACAGGAGTAGCTACTTTGGTTAAAGAGGGAATAGTTGTTGGAAGCAATAATATCATAAATCCAAAAGGAAATGCTTCAAGAGCGGAGTTGGCTGCAATAGTTTACAAGGTTTACAACAAATAAGGTATACTTAAAAATAAGGATGGCGATTATTGCCATCCTTATTTTTAGAAGAATTATGAAAATTGACGTTGCATTATTTTTTTATCTATGTTATAATTCTTTTTGCTTGAACATTGCGGGATAGTGTAATGGTAGCACAAATGTCTCTGGATCATTTTGTGAGGGTTCAAATCCTTCTCCCGCAGCCAAGATAAGTGGACAGATTAATGTGAGAAATTTACTCGCATTAATCTGTTCTTTATTTTTGCCTGATTTTATGCAATAATTATATTAACAAAGGAGTTGAAAGTATGAACGAAAAGGCACAAAAAAGAATGGTTTTTGGATACAACAGAAATGTTTTCAACCTTTTTGAGATAAATCAGGCACAGGCATTAGCTGTTAAATTACTTTTTGAACTTTATGCTGATGGATATAGTATGCAAGCAATATCAACCAAATTAGAATTATGTAATATACCTTCACCACCTTCACCATATAATAATGCAAAATGGGGAAAGCAAGCGATTGCAAAAATTCTATCATACGAGCGTTATGTTGGAGATGATGATTACCCACAGATAATAGATAAAGAGTTATTTGAGAGAGTTCAAGAGGTTAGACAAAGAAAGGCAAAATGAGATCTGTAAAAGGTGACTTAAATTTTATCTATAAAAAAGAATCGCTTATTAAGCGGGTTGCTGCTTATTGTCGAGTAAGTACTAAACATGAAGAACAGATGTTTAGCTTGAAAGCTCAAGAGGACTATTATAAGGCTGAAATCAGTAAGAATCCGTTATGGAAGTTTGTGGGGATATATTCTGACAAAGTTTCCGAGAGAAGTAGAAAAGCAAGAGAACAGTTTGAACTAATGATTTCAGACTGTCATGAGAGAAAAATTGATATTATTCTTGTAAAATCCATCAGCAGGTTTGGAAGAAATACATTAGATACAATAAATGCACTAAATGAGCTGAAGACGCTTGGTGTAAACGTGATTTTTGAAATTGAGAAGCTGAATTCATTCTGTAAACAATCTGCACTGATGATTACAATATATGCGGCACTTTATCAGAATGAAAGCGAGCAGAAAAGCTTTGACATCAAGTGGGGGATTGAACGTAGTTTTGGAAGTATTAATTCGAAATATTCAAACCGTATTTGTTTTGGATATCGCCAAGATACATCTGGAAAATTAAGAATTGAATTAAACGAAGCAGAAATAATTAAAAAGATATTTCAATTTTATCTTGAAGGGAAAAGTCTTCGACAATTGGCATATTGGTTAGAGGAAAGCGGAGTAAAAACACCAAGAGATAGTTACAAATGGAGTGCAGAAACGATTAATAAAATGCTTTCAAATGAAAAATATACTGGAAATGTTTTGCTCCAGAAGACTTATGTAGAAGATTATTTAAATGGTAAGCAAATTTTTAATTTAGGACAAAAGGCTAAGTACTATATTTCAAATTGTCATGAAGCAATTATATCAAAGAATGATTTTGAAAAAGTGCAAGAGGAAAAGAAACGGAGAAGATTTGTAAAATAAGGATGTTTTTATGAATTACAAAGAATTGTTTGAAAAGTATCAATCTTTATTGATAGAGAATAACAATTTAAAAGATGAAATCAAAAGCCTGAAAACTCAGTTTGGAATTAATGAATGTCAGACTAATTGTGATGTGGTTTTGAATCAAGAAGTTTTACTGGAGTCTAGCATTCAAAATTTATCGGAGGAGGAGCCAGTTGACAATCTTCCTAACTCAGAAGTTAATAATAAGTCAAAACCCCATGAAAAAATAGAACTTTATATGTCATTGTTTAAAGGAAGAGATGATGTCTATGCAAAAAGATGGGTAAGTCCAAAGAAGGGTACAGCAGGATATTCGCCTTTTTGCATAAACGAATGGAGGCAAGGTGTTTGCAGGAAGCCAAAAGGAAATTGTAACGATTGTACTCACAAAGAATATGCACCATTGAATGAGAAAGTAATTGATATGCATTTGAGGGGAATTGATAGTAAAGGTAATTCTTTTGTTGCTGGAATCTATCCACTTTGCCAAGATGAAACCTGTTGGTTTCTTGCCATTGATTTTGATAAAGGTGAGTGGCAAAAGGAAATTACGGTTCTAAGGGAAGTATGTGTGGAGTTTAATATTCCTTTAGCTGTTGAACGTTCACGTTCGGGAAATGGAGCTCATGCATGGTTTTTCTTCAAACATCCTTTATCGGCTATGCAGGCAAGAAAGTTTGGGAGCGCATTAATTACTCATTGTATGACAAAAAGACACGAAATTCCATTTAAATCATATGATAGGCTTTTTCCAAATCAAGATACAATGCCAAAAGGTGGTTTGGGAAATCTTATCGCTTTGCCTTTTCAAAAGGCAGCAAGGAATGATAAAAATAGTGTTTTCATCGATGAAAATTTTGTAGCAATTGATGACCAGTGGGCTTTCTTATGTTCTATCAAAACGCTTTCTGAGGATGAAGTTGATACATATACTTGTAAACTATGCAGCGGTAATGAACTTGGTACACTTAAAAAGGATGATGAAGAGGCACAAAAACCGTGGGAAGTAAGCAGGGTCGAATTATCTAATAATGATTATCCAGATACAATTCATATAACCAAAGCAAACATGCTGTATATTGAAAAATCAGGAATTTCGCAAAGAGCATTAAATCATTTAAAAAGATTGGCTGCATTTAAGAATCCTGAGTTCTATAAAGCCCAAGCCATGCGTTTGCCAACCAGGAATAAGCCAATGATTATTTCATGTTCTGAGGAAACAACAGAATATCTATGTTTGCCTAGAGGTTGCGAGAATGATTTGAAAGCACTTATAAATAAATTTAAGGTAAATGTAGATTTTGCTGATGAATCCAATAACGGAAAAAGCATTGATATTGAATTTAACGGAACCCTGCGAGATGAACAGCCAAAAGCAATTGAAAAGCTCCTAGAGTATGAAAATGGTATACTCTGTGGAACAACAGCCTTTGGCAAAACAGTAGTAGCGATAAAATTGTTAGCGGAAAGAAAAGTAAATACATTAATTCTAGTTGATAAGATAAGTTTGGTTTCTCAATGGAAAAATAGACTAATGGAATTCCTCACAATAAATGAATGTTTGCCTGATTCAATTGAGGGAATAAAGAAAGGCAGAAAGAAAACTAAAAGTATTATAGGACAATTAGGAGCAGGAAAAGACGACCTTAGTGGCGTTATTGATATAGCAGTTATGCAATCTTTGAATAGAATGGGGGAAGTTAAGGATTGTATTAAGAACTATGGCATGATTATTGTTGATGAGTGCCATCATGTTTCGGCTTTTAGCTTTGAAAAGGTACTTAAAAGTGCTAATGCAAAATATGTATATGGATTAACTGCAACACCTACCAGAAAAGATGGGCATCACCCTATTATATTTATGCAGTGTGGTCCAATCAGATATAGAGATGATGCAAAAAAGCAAGCAGAGAAAAGACCTTTCGAGCATTATATTATCCCAAGATTTACTTCTCTTCGTGTCCCATTGGATAAAGATGAAAGGGATGTTTCTATAAATGAGTTATATGCTGAAATTGTTACAAATGAAATGCGTAATAATCAAATTTTGGAAGACGTCATTAAAAGCCATAAAATGGGGAGAAACTGTGTTGTGTTGACTGAAAGGACAGCTCATGTTGAATGGCTTTCTAAAAATTTGAGTAAACATATTTCAGATGTAATTACTCTTACAGGTGGTATGGGAACTAAAGAAACCAGGGAAGTAATGAAAAGAATAGCAGAAACTCCTATTGAAAAGAATCTAACTCTTGTAGCTACTGGTAGATATATTGGAGAGGGTTTTGATGAACCACGATTAGATACCTTGTTCTTAGCTATGCCGATATCATGGAAAGGTACTCTGCAACAATATGCTGGAAGACTCCATAGACTATTTGAAGGGAAAAATGAAGTCCAAATTTATGATTATGTAGATATTCATGTGAGGATGTTTGAGAAGATGTATAACAAAAGACTCACAGGATATGCCTCAATTGGATATAAGGCAAAGGGTGATATAGATAGGACAGATTTAATAAATGTTATATTTGATAAAAGCAACTTTTTGCCAGTTTATACAAATGATATTGAGAGTGCTGAGAGAGAAATTATTATTGTAAGTCCATTTGTAACAAAGAAGAGAAGCTTGCAAATGTTGAAAGTCCTTGAAACTGTCCTTAGTAATAAGATAAAGGTTATCATAGTGACTAGACCGATTGAAGACTTTCAAAGTAAAGATATTACTGCTTTGCGAGAAACATTGGAAATTCTTAAAGCTGCTGGAATAATTCTGGTTTATAAGCCCAATATTCATCAAAAGTTTGCAGTTATGGATCAAAAGATTGTTTGGTATGGAAGCATAAATCTAATGAGTTTTGGAAGTGCTGAAGAAAGTATTATGAGGTTAGAGAGCTATAATATTGCAAATGAATTGATTAAAAATATAGAAGGATAAAGTTATTTAATGTTTTATAAGATAAATGGCATTATTTAAGCGAAAAATGAATAATTAGGAGAAAAATATGAATGAGTTACAAGACTATTCAAAAATATTACTAGCAATAAAGTCTGAAATTAGAGTAGGACAACATAGGGCCATTCTTGCAGTTAACAAGGAACTGATTTTGCTTTATTGGAATATAGGACGGATTATCATTAATCACCAAAGGCAGGAAGGATGGGGGAGTAAAGTGATCGACCGACTGGCAAAAGATATTTCTTCTGAATTTCCGGATTTAAAAGGGTTTTCGGCTCGTAACTTGAAATATATGCGTACGATGGCTGAAGAATATATTGACGAAGAATTTGTGCAACAGGTGGTTGCACAAATTCCGTGGTCACATAATCTTATCATTCTTGAGAGGGTAAAAAGCTTAGAGGAGAGAAGATGGTACATTGAGAAAACTATTGAAAATGGTTGGTCGAGGAATGTCTTAGCTATGCAAATTGAAACAAATCTTTATGCCAGACAGGTATTAGCGGATAAATTAACTAACTTTTAATCTCTTATGCCTGCAGTACAAAGTGATTTGGCCAATGAAACGCTAAAAGATCCATATATATTTGATTTTATTGCATTAAAAGATGGCTTAAACGAACGGGATATAGAAAAGCAGTTGGTGCAAAAGATTACTAAATTTCTTTTAGAACTTGGTACTGGTTTTGCTTTTATAGGTAACCAGTACCATTTGGAAATAGGGGATGAAGATTATTATATTGATTTGCTATTCTATCATACCAAGCTGAGATGCTATGTTGTCATAGAACTAAAAACGGGAAAATTTAAACCAGAATATGCAGGTAAGCTGAATTTTTACTTGTCTGCTGTAGATGACAAACTAAAGACTGAGCATGACAATCCATCCATTGGAATAATTTTATGTAAGGAAAAGAATAAGTTGGTTGCGGAGTACGCATTAAAGGATATGACTAAGCCAATTGGTGTAAGTGAGTATAAGTTGTTGCAGGAAATTCCAGAGGAGTTAAAGAGCAGTTTACCTACTATTGAAGAGCTGGAAGATGAGTTAGATTAATATTAGCTAATGGTTGCACCATTTAGCGGAAGTCCTATACTTTTTAGCGTTAGTCAAACAATTTAGCGGAATTCGATTATCGCTAAATTGTATCAAAAAGTTAGTTATTAGACATATTAAAACTACGATTTTGATACAATATAAAGTCACTGATTTCAGTGGCTTTTGTTGTTTTTAAGGGTAAGTATGGGGTTGCCAAAGAAACCAACGGACGTTTCGCTATACAGCGATAATAAAAGTTTTAATTAGCTAAGAACGTATGTTTGACGTGAGCTGATTTTATGATATAATTTATACAGGAGATGAAATTGTTAAACAAGAATGTGTATATAAGATCATTTGAAGAGAACTACAAAAGACGCATTATCCGAAGAAAAATTATCCCATATATGACTAAAAAAATTGATGATAATATGACCATATGCTATGATAAATTTTTTAAAGAAACTTTTTCAAAAATAGAAGTGGCAAGGGACTTTATGAATAACTATTTGCCACAAAGTATTATAAAAATTGTTGACTTGGATACGCTAGAGCATCAGAAAGATAGCTTTATCAATGAAGAGCTACAAGAAGTATTTTCAGATATGCTTTTTAGGATAAAGATTAATAAAAGGGAAGGATACGTTTATTTTCTTTTTGAACACAAAAGTTACACTAGCAGAAATATCTCTTTTCAGCTATTAAAATACATGCTGGAAATATGGGAAGCCAAGTGTACAAAGGAGAATTCTTATGAGCTTCCAATTGTTATACCATTGGTGATTTATCACGGAAGTGATGAATGGAATATTAAGACCACCTTGGGAGAAATGATAAAAGGCTATAAAGAACTTCCGGAAGATGTAAAAAAATGTGTTCCTGATTATGAATATCTACTTTATGATTTATCAAGGTATACGGACGAAGAGATAAAGGGAGAAGTTATAAATAGAATAATACTAACAACATTTAGAGATATAAATAAGAGAAGTCTTGAAGAGTTTATAGAATCAATTGTTATATCAGCAGAGTACTTAAGAGAATTAGAGGATAAACAAACAGGAATTGAATACTTTGAAACCTTAATGAGATATATTTTTAGTGCTAAAAAGGATATTACCAAAGAAGATTTTGATAAAATCATTGAGAGAATCGAATACTCTTATACAGAAGGGAGTGAAGAGGCGATGACTTTGGCTGAAATATTTAGACAAGAAGGAAGACAAGAAGGAAGACAAGAAGGAAGACAGGAGGAGAAGAAAGAAACACTTTATAAAACAGCAGTAAGATTATTTACTAAGAAATTTGGAAAATTGCCAGAAGAAACAAGGGATAAGATATCACAACTAGATACTGAGAATTTAGAGGTTATAATCGACAGTATTTTTGAATATGCGAGTTTAGAGGATGTAAAAAAATATATTTAAAAAATGGAGAAGGTTCCGGCACGGTTATAGATAACAAGATAACAGTAGATATCTGTTCCCAGCAATCATCAGGAGTAATCAGACTCTTAAGGGGGCTGGGAGCTTTTTTGTAAAGATGCTGACTATACTGGCTTCTTTTGCTCAAGAGGAAAGTCGCTCAGTAAATGAGAACTGCAAATGAAGGATAAGGAATAAATTCAAAGAAGGAATTCCCTTCAGCTTTTCTATTATAGGTTATAATTTGAAAAACGGCTGCCTTGAAGTGGTACCGCATGAAGCAGATATTGTAAGAATGATTTTTAACGACTATTTGTCAGGTAAGGGTAAAAACGCAATTATGAAAGAATTAAATGAGATGAGAAATGAATTTAAAAAAGGCAACCAGTGGGATGTAGCCACTGTTGACCGTTTCCTGCGAAATGAAAAATGATGTTGTATTAATTATTTACTAAATACCTTTATTCGCCGATAAACTATATAAGCCAATTTTATACTGTTTTCTCGATGAAATTGTCGTGAGAATATTTGAAATGGCCCATTCACAATTACTGAATTCCATTGTTGTAAAAGCAGCAAAAAAAAATATACGAAAGGAAGGTTAGTATTATGCTATGGAAAGACAATTATGAACTTGGCGTTCCTCTGATTGATGCGCAGCATAAGGAATTGTTCCGGCGCGTCGATTCGTTTTTGCAGGTATTGAGGTCTGAAGTTTGCTGGGATGAGAAAGTCCAGAAGGTCAATGAGACACTGGAGTTTATGAAAGGATACGTTGTAGAGCATTTCCGTGATGAGGAGGAACACCAGCGAAGCATTGGTTATCCCGGATATGAAGCTCATAAACAGATACATACCGGTATGGTCGATTATGTGTTGGAGTTTTCCAAGCAATACGAGCAATCCAATAATGACGAGCAATTAATACAACAGTTTGGTGGTAGACTGCTGGCATGGCTGATTAACCATGTAGCCGCAGAAGATCATCGCATAGCGGAATATGCCATAAAGAAGGGGATGAGCGGAAATGAAAGATAAAGTTCATAAAGCATTTGTCGATGCAACACAGAATGTATTTAAATTGATGCTTAACATTTCAGAGATTTCCGATCATCCGGCTGGGGATTTCAAGTGTGACGATGAGGTTGATATCGTCATCGGCGTTACCGGTGACCTCCAAGGAAAGGTGATTTACCGATACCCGGTCTCCACATCCCTTAATATAGTAAATCTCATGAGCGGAATGAAGTTTGATGCTGTGGATGCTTTTGTGAGCTCTGCAGTATCAGAGATTGCAAATATAATAAGCGGAAATGTACTATCTGAACTTTCAGAGAACCACATGAACTGTGATATATTACCTCCGGTGCAATGTAAGCTTGATGATGATAAGGAATATGAAATAAATACAAGCTGCTACATCTGCACGGCAATCGGTGAGATATGCCTGGAAATAAGAATGAATCGGGCCTCTTGATTTCTGGGGGGAGTGAATATTCTTTAGTGTAACCCTCACTTTTTGTGTGAGGGTTTTATATTATCTATTGAGGGAGTTGGCACTGGAAATATTTATACGACGGATGTAACGAATGAAACCATTAATAAACTTCCTTCAGGGAGTCGGGATGCCTGATATTTTTGGTGAGAGTATGTTTAATGGTGAGCTATCAAAACAAAATGCGCAAACGCGTCAATACAGCAGTTGACATTAGCCACGAATTCTCTGTAATTCAGCCTATTGTATCCGGTGATCCAAATTTAAAGCAGGATTTATTGGACAACGTTAAAAACAGTGCTAACGCAAATTTAGTAGATTATAACGATTTACCGGCCCAGGATATAGTCAATGAAATCAATGAAACCACTAATAGAGATATAGAAATTATTATTTGTGACGAAATCCCCAAGAACCTGAGTGCGAAAGTATATAAACAAAATCTGGCACTTAAATTTTGCAGGAAATACATAGCAGCAATAGATGACGATACGGTTATTGACTTTAAAGCACTGTGTAGTATTAAAGAATTGTTAGACAACAAACAGAAAGAATGTATTGTAACCGGCATACCTTATTATTCCAGATACAACAACTTCTTCTCAAGATTGGTAACAGGCTTTGTCAACAGTAACTCGTTGCTAACTTATCTTCCTATGTCACGGCTTGGAATGAACGATACATTAAATGGTATGTGCTATTTTGCAAAAACTGATTTAATGAATAAGTACAGGGTTTTTGAATCAGTACAAGACAAGCTGTGCGATGACCACGAGATAGCAAAATTAATGCAATGCAGTGATGTGCAGATTATTCAACACACTATTGCCTGCAGAGTTGGCACAACAATCCTGGGTGCAGGGCACTATTTTAGTCTTATGAAAAGATGGATGGTCTGTACCAACAGATATGTACGCGAAAAAATAAGTATGCAATTGTTATTTTTAATTGAAGCAGGCCGTTACAATAATATTTTAATTGTGTCTGCAGATGTACCATCCAAAGCTATTAATCCAAAGCAAAAGGAGTCCTATGAGCTTTTTAGTGATGCAGCAGCAGCTTTTGTAATAACAAAGGACAAAGAGTGTAAAAGTGGTATTCTTCATAGCCTTCAAAGGACTTGGATAGAAGGTGCCCATGACACGGAAATCAGGGGCGGGCTTACAAATTTACATCCACAAAACTATTGTGAAAATACAAAAGAAGAGTACATGTTTGATATGAAGGGCAGAAAAGTACTATATTTAGCAGGTGCAAAGGTGTCTGAATTAATAGGAGAGTTTTCAAAGCAGTCAGGAATTGACATAAATGACGTGGATCTAATTATACTCCATCAAGCCAGTAAAGCATTGGACATGCTTATGAAAAAAATGGGCATTGGAAAAGATAAATATATTAACAACGTGCAAAAATACGGAAACATGGTATCTGCACCTGTACCCTATGTTTTATGTGAAGCTGTGGAAGAAGGAAAAGTTAAACGGGGAGATACTGTGTTGTTATTGGGAACTGCAGCAGGGTTAACCGGAAATATTATGGCCCTAAAATACTAGCAATTATGCCTTTACAAATATTAGCAACCTCAAAATCGCCTTCGGGTAACCCGATATATATCCTTCCAATTTTATATATAAAATTAAATGCAAAAAACAACAGTAGATACTCTATTATACTCTATTAACGTTCTTGAAACTTTTATATAGTATAAGGAGTATGTGTAGTAATGGAACTGTTCCGATTCATTTTATCCTACTATTGCATAGTATGGTAAGATTATATACAGTCATTGGATTTTTTGCAACAGAACCAATATTGGCTGTGGTTGTTTTCAGGAATATCTTGACAAAATAACTTTGTATGATAATATAAAAATGGTTAAGTTTAGTAGATTAGGTACCGAACAGTACAAGTTCTTTGTGCATGTTCAGCATGCATATCTATTTTTTCTTTTGTTAGAACAAAGAGTTTTAATAATAAAGGTGGTATAAAGATGAATAAAAAAGTTATAAAAATATTGATATTAGTTATGGTTATTAGTTTTTTGCCAGGAGTAAATATTTGCTATGCAGACAGCAAGTATCAGGTAAGTGTTAATAATGAGCCAGTGGAATTCGATATCCTGCCTATAATGGTAAATAAAGAATTGTACATGCCCATCAGAGAATTGTATGAAGTTTTTGGGTTTGATGTGAGTTGGGATGGACTTTCAATGACTGTTACTGGCAATAGGGAAGAGAAAAACATAAGCATGAGGAATGGCAGTAATATAGTAAATGTTAATGGTGAAAATATAGAACTATGCACCTCATCTTTAATAAATAAGGATAGATTTTATGTACCAGTTCAGTTTATTGAACTTATACTAAAATCCAAATACAGTGTTGATGATGAACATAGAACTGTAAAGATCTGGCCTAATAATACTATAAATATAAACATGAATGGAGATAATAACATAGTGCTTTTAGCAGGGAGTAATACTGTTGTTAACATATCCAAGCGCTATGGAATTGACAAGGTTAATGATGAAATCAGTGATGCTGATGAACTTGTGAAAAATAAAAATTATTTTGGGGCAATAAACAAGTATAGCAAAATACTTGAAAATATATCAAGCAAAGCTAACCCTAAAGAATATGGACGCAGCAAAGTTAATTTAGGTAATGTTTATGTTAAACTTTCAAAGATAATAAATTGTGAAGAGAATTCCACCAAAGCTGTAGTTTCATTTGAAGAGGCTTTGGCAGTAAGTTCACCCGAAGAAAATTATGAAATATATGCTTCAGCACAAAACGGTTTGGGAATGGCATATACAGAATTGGCATACATAAGAGAAAGGGACAGGAATTTAAGTCGTGCATTTGATGCATACAACAAGGCTATAGAAATTTATTCACATAATAATAACATGGAAGAGTATGCGATAGTCAAAAGGAATATTGGTACTGCATTTGGACTTCAGGCTTCAATTAAAGACAGTATTAAAAATCTGAACGAAGCTATTACGGCTTATAATGAGGCACTGTTGACTTTTACAAAAGAAGAATATTTAATGGAATATGCCTTAACTAAGAAGTTGCTGGCAGAAGTATATGTTAATCTTGGTTCTTCAATGGCAGAAGGACAACATTTTGTGAAAGCACTTGAAGAATACAATGACATTATTGAATTATTCGATGCAGGCAGGTATCCTTTGGAATATGCTTCTGTTAAAGGAAGTATAGCAAGTTGCTATTACAACTTTTCGTTTATAAAGGATACTGCTGAAAACCTTAATAAAGCAGTTGAATATTTTGAAGAAGCATTAAAAATATATACTTTTGATGATTATCCAACATATTATGCTTCTCTTAAGAACTTTCAGGGATGGGTATATTATCAGTTATCGACTGTAAAAGACGACATTCAGAATTTAAATAACGCTCAAGAGGCTTGTAAAGAAAGCCTTAGTGTGAGAACGTTGGAAATGTATCCACTTAATTATGCTTTAACTCAGAGATTGCTTGGTTATATATATCTGTACCTATCTTCAAAACAGGTAGGAGTCGAATATGCAAATAAAGCTATTGCGGCTCACGAAGAATCTTTAAAAATATTTTCTAAAGAAAAATATCCAATATTGTATGCTGATGCTAAGACCTCTCTTGGAAAGGCACATTGGAACCTGCATCTATTCAGGGAGCCTAAGGAAAATATCAATAAAGCCATAGAATACTACAAAGAATCTCTGGAGGTTAACACAATCGAACAGGAACCTGAAGCCTATTATTTGTGCCAGAAGGAGCTTGGAGTGTTCTATTGTACATTGGCTCAAAGCGAATATAAATATGAATTCTTTGAGGAAGGTATAAATGCATTCAATGAAGCATTGCGAGTTGTTACGAAAAGCAGTAACCCTCAACAATATTCAATGATTAAGAGGAATATGGGAACTGCATATTATTATATGGCAAATATGAATAATACTGTGGAAAATTGTTTGAATTCTATTGAGTGCTATAATGAATCACTTGAATATTTTTCAGTTGATAAATACCCAACGATTTATGCGAATACTCTCTTAAGTATGGCTACGCCATATCTGTATCTATCCCAGGTAAAAGATGCCGGGGAAAATGCTACTAAGGCTATTGAGTTGTGTGAGGAGGGCATTAAAATAATAAATGAATCGGATGCTCCTCAGAGTATAGGATATGCAAAAATGATAATGGCTAATTCTTACTATTCGCTATCTAATGTGCACAATAAGGAAGAGAATATACTTAAAGGAATCACCTTATCAAAAGAGGCTCAGGAGTTGGTTACCTTTGATATGTTTCCTCCTCAGTATGCAGATTTAAAAGGAGTAGAGGGACGTGGTTATTATTGTCTTTCAAAGATAAGGGATAAGGAAGCAAATCTGCTTAAAGCTATTGCTACACTTGATGAAAGCATAGAAATCTTTTATAAAGAAAATAATATGGCATATATCGGAAAGCTGATTTATAAGGGCGATGCCTGTCGGGAACTTGCAGAATTAAAGAATTCGATAGAATATTTTAATAAGGCTATTGACGCATTTGATACTATTTTAGAAATATATTCTCTAGAAAATAATCCCTTACTTTATGCACAGACACAAAACAGCTTGGCGAGGGCATATTTTGGATTGTCTGCAATTGAAGATAAAGAATTGAACATTAATAAATCTATTAGTTCATTTAAAAATGCTTTGAAGTTTAGGACTTTTGAAAAATATCCATTACTTTATGCTGAAACTATGCGTGATCTAGGAATTGCTTATACTGGTTTGTCAAAAATTAGAGATGAGGAAGAAAATTCAAAGCTTGCATTGATGTGTTTTGATGAAGCTCTTAGGGTTTATACTTTGGAAGATGATGAATGGGATTATGCACAAATTATAGAGTATAAAAATTTATTGAAATAGCGTATTAGATTAGTATGAAAATTATTTGTTTTATTGGGGGGATTTTGTGAAGGACAGACTGAATTTTAAAAACATTCTGGATATCTTAATGAAAGTAACCAAAAAGAACGCTGGGTTTCTTGCTGACATGTATCTTTTTAAGGGAGTTTCAATGATTTACAAATGGAATAACAATACAGTCATACCTAGTTGTGAGGATATTAACAATATAGTTACTTTTGCAGTACAAGAATCAAGCGAAGTTCAGAAAAGAGCTATTAGGGAAAATATTGAAAAACTTATACTTAATTCAATGCTTTCTGAAGATGTTAAAAATGAAGTTTTGAGGATAGCGACTTTTGAGCAATTTCTATTTGATGTATTAAATATTTCCACTGAATTGGATTTTTATGAGAAAAAAGACAAGGTGGAAACAAATGGAGCTATAAAAATTGATTGTTGTAATAATGAAGTTAATGGATATGAAGTTGTTCCGGAAATACCAGATGGAGAATATTTCGGGGTTTTAAAATTTGATTTGAGTTTAAAAAGCAAAGTTGGGCGTAACCATAAAAAAGAAATGGATATAGATATTAGGAGTAATAAATTATCTGCCAATATAGTCACAAAACTAGGTAAGTCTGTCTTGATTATAATAGTTTTAGGTTGTGTATCAACTCTTTTTATGAAGGGAGTTTCATATAACATCAGCAAAGCAAGTTCAGCGAAGCAAAAGGCGTATTCGGTTCAAGCTGAAAATATTTCATTAACCCCAATACCAACTGATAATGCAAATGTGGAAAGCGGCATTACCAAAAATGTTCCACAAATGCTTTCTGAAGAAATTACTGAGTCCATAATACCGGCAACCCCACTACCTGTCCATAAGGTTGATGATAAAAATGTAAATGTAAATGGCGATGTTAAAGCATCATCAACTCCATTAATGGTTTCTGATAATGATAAAAAAGACAATAAGCAACAGCAGGAAACTGCGATAAATAAAGCTGAACAAACAAATCAAACAGATAATACAACAATAGAAGGCAATGATATAAACATAAATATTAATGGAGACAATAATACATCGGCTGCAGCAAATGGGAGCAATATTGCTATAAGTATCAGTCAATAATTTTTTGGGGTGAAAAGTTTTGAGGAGATATAAAGAAAGATTGTTTGTGCTTTTGTTGGGAGTAATGGTGGTTGTTGGAGCTTCTGGAATTGGAGTTTGTGCTGATAGCTTCAAATCAATTAATCTGGATAATGGTAAAGAATTAGAGCTGCAATTAAAAACAATAGATAATATTGTATATGTATCTGTTCGTTCCGTGTTTGAGGCTTTTGGCTGGAAAGTTTATTGGAATTCCGCTGATAAACAAGTATTAGGTATTAAAGATGAAAATAAAATTGTCATTACAGTTGGAAAAACGAAATCGCTTATTAATGGAACAGAGATTTCACTTGATAATCCTCCCATAATTATTGATGGGGTAACTTATATTGAAAATAAATTTGTAGCAAAGTACTTTGGTGAAAATATCATTTGGAACAAACAAGATAATTTGATTGTAACAGGTAAGGATATAACCATAGGTGATGTTATCATAAATGGTGAAGGAAATATTGTAATTGTCGGTAGTAGTATGATTTTAAATGTTTCTGAAGCGTATAATTCGGATACGCTTAACGATTTGATAAATGAAGCGGACACAATACTTATCCGTGGATATGCTCAGGATGCGTTATTAAAATACAATACAATCCTGGAAAATATTTCTGCACACGATAAGCCTGGTTTATATGCTCATATAATGACTAACATGGGAAATGCGTACTTTGTTCTTGCAAATACCAGAGATATTAAAATCAATTTATTACATGCAATATCAAAATACGAGAAAGCTCTCGAGATTTATAAAGAAGAAAAAGAAACACCGAATTATTTTCAAGTGTTAAACAGTCTTGCCAATGCTTATTTTGTATTGGGCGAAATTTCAGGAGACCATGACCTGATCAATAAAAGCATTAGTGAATATACTAAAGTTATAGATTATTTTGAAACTGAGAAGTATTTTCTTGATTGTGCAAAAGCCCGATATAATATGGGGAGAGCATATTTTATTACTGGCGATAAAATGTTTGCAGAAGAAAACTTTGTTAAAGCTGAAGAATTGTGTAACAAAGTTTTGAGCAACTCTACAATTGATAGTAATCCGGATTTATATGCGCCTATCCAGTACAATTTGGGAAATATATATAAAATTCGAGCGGAAGTGTCAGGCCAAAAGGAGTTTTTAGAGAAAGCAATAAAAGGGTACGAGGAAGCGTTAAAAGTATGGAAAGCAGAAACCAACCCTTCTATTTATGCAAGTATGCATAAGTGTATTGGGGATATTTATCTGATGCTTTATAAATATGATTCGCAAGAGAGGAAAGAAGACCTGAAAAAGTCACAGAAAGCATATGAAGAGGCTTTAAAAATAAAGATTACGGAAAAATATCCTTTGGAAAATGCCGAAATTAAATGTAGCATGGGTGATACCTACTTATACTTGTATAAAGCGGAAAATGCCTGTGAATATCTTGGATATGCTCTTGACTGCTATAATCAAGCACTTATTGTTTATATCGAAGAACAAATTGCTTATTCAGGTCAGGTAAGCGAAAAAATTAAGCTTGTTAGTAATATATTACAATAACATTCTTATATGTGTTTTTATTGAGAGTGTAAGAATTTATGGAAAGCCTATCTTTGTAAACAGCATTGATGCTTGAACATTTTATTTACCAAAGTGGAGCTCCATAAAAATAAAAAATAATTAAAATTGTTAAAGAGCAAAAGGGATTAGCAAATTTCATGTCTGAACCCTTTTGCTTTTTTATGCCTATGAAATTGCATTTCTTTCTGGAGACAAAAATAAAACTGTTCCACAAATATTCCCAAAATGGTCTAAAGTTATTCCAACATTTTAACATGGATAAATCATATAATTGGCTTGAACATAAAATCAATGAGACTTTGAAAAAGCATATTAATATCCTAATATTAAAAATGTGAGGACTAAATTATGAAGCTTAAAAATTTCAAGAGTGAAGATATTATATTAATTAAAAGAGGTCTGAAATATGTTTTTACATACAAAATGAAGTTTATGCTGGCTTTTTTCTGTGTTCTTGCAGAAATAGGAACTTCACTAGCCCAACCCCTTTTCTGGGGCAGAATATTGGACAGCCTGTTCCAAAAAGACATGGAAGTCGTTGTACACAATATAGTTTTTAGTTTGATACTGGGAGCTCTTTCGTGTGCTATCGGATATTTGCATACATATATATTTGCTTCACTAAACCAGAATATTATATTTGACCTGAAAAAGGATATGTATAAAGCCATGATTGACCTTCCGGTGAAGGCTTATGACAATGTAAACAACGGTGAATTGATGTCCAGATTACACGGAGATGTAAATGAAGTTGCAGATGCTGTTACAGGAACACTGCTCAATTCCTGTGTGGATATCATACGTCTTGTCGCAATAGGCATAACAGTGTTTGCCATAAGTTTTAAACTCTCATTAATTGTTGTGGTTACCTTTCCGGTATCTTATTATATATTCAATATGTATGGGAAAAAAATCAGAGCAGGCAATAAACAACTTGCCAAATTAAATGATCATTATTTTAGCGACACGGGTCAAACTATCTGGGGGATACGAGAAGTAAAGAGTTTGGGAATAAAAAAAGAGAAGTTCAATTCTTTTATAAATATTGCAAGCAAGCTAAAAAAAGCGACAGTAAGTTTAATACTTCTAAGTGCCAGATCTCAGGCATTATCCAATACAGTAAACTTTATTGTTCAGATGGTAGTGGTTTTTGTTGGAGGAATGTTTGTAATAAACGGTGCACTAGACATCAAATATTTCATTGCATTCTATTCATATTCAGGTCAGTTTTCAGGTTCGATTCTTAATATAAGCAGATTAAACCTAAATATACAACAAGTTTTGAATTCTTTGGAAAGAATATTCCAGTTGATTGACGGATTGTCTTATTCTGCTGAGAAATTTGGTGACAAGACTTTAGATAATGCAAATGGAGATTTACAGTTAGAAAATGTTTTATTCAGCTATGATAACCAATTAAAGGTGCTCGATAACGTAACTATAAATATACCCGCCGGAAGCAGGACAGCCATAGTAGGAAGCAGCGGAAGCGGAAAAACCACAATATTCAACTTAATCCTTAAGTTTTATGATCCTTGTAAGGGACGTATCCTTATTAACGGAACAGATATTAACGAAATTAGGGAAGAAGACTTGCGCAAGCATATTTCTGTTGTACGTCAAGATCCTGTTTTGTTCACAATGTCCATAAAAGATAACCTGCTGCTTGCAAATAACAATGCAAACCAGATAGAAATAGAAAATGCCTGCAAGAGAGCTTATATATATGACTTCATAGAATCTTTACCTGACAAGTTTGACACTATGATAGGGGAGAATGGTGTGAATCTCTCAGGAGGGCAAAAGCAGAGACTTGCCATAGCTAGGGCATTGCTGAAAAAATCAAGAGTGATACTATTAGACGAAGCAACCTCCTCCTTAGATAATGAATCTCAATTTTATATAAAGAAGGCAATTGATGCAATAGCGGGAGATTGTACTGTAGTAATAATTGCTCATAGGCTTTCAACAATTATTGAAGCTGATGTTATACATGTAATGGATAAGGGAAAAGTAGCAGGTCACGGTAACCACCATTCATTAATGTGTACTAACAATATATATAAAAATTTATACAAAGCAGAAGTACAACTTATAAATGATAATTGCAAGGAGGTGATATGACATTGGTGAAAGTGGCAGAAAGATCAGGATAGCCGTAATCGATAGCGGGATAGATACCCAAATAAGTAATTTAGGCGATTGTGTGGTACATGCGACAGGTTTTGGAGTTAATGATGAAAGATTTATAGAACAAAATTCGGGATTTCCAGTCAGAAATCTTCACGGAACAATTGTAGCTATGATAATACGACATTTGTGTAGCGATGTAGAGTTTGTAAGCATGAATATTCTTGACGATAATCTGACAACAGATGGAAGAATACTTGCGTTTTCATTAAGTCATGTATTTGATTATAAGCCTGACATTATTCATATGAGCCTTGGTACTGTGAAAAAAAGATATATTCTTTCGCTAAAAAGAATAGTAAACAAAGCAAAAAAGCTTAATATCCCGATTGTATCGGCAGCAGAAAATTATGGAAGGGTGTCCTATCCTGCTTACATGAAAGACGTTATTGGAGTAAAAGCCGGGGAGTTTGAAAATTGTATGCAGTACTCCTATAAAAACAGTTTTTTCTATGCACCATTTGGAACCGAAGGTATAGAGAGCATACAAAAAATCCCCGGTATGAGGAACGTCAGAGGTACAAGTATGTCCGCAGCATATATTTCAGGACACTTAGCTATAATGCTAAAAAACATGAATTATCTTTCTCTTAGGGAAGCCAAAATGGCTTTACTTAAGAAATATGAAAAAGAGGAGTGATAAAGTGAAGAGTAACTCAAATGTAAAAATAGGAACAATGCCTCCAATTTGGGAAGGCTTGGAGGGAATGCCTAAGACAATAACCTTATGTGTTACAGAGGACTGTAATCTTGCCTGTAAATACTGCTATATGACAGGAAAAAACCACCTTAAAAAGATGAACTTTGAAACTGCAAAAAAGGCAGTGGACTACATACTTTCAGATAGAGAGGTTTTTGATGGAAAGTCAATAGTATGGGAGTTCATTGGTGGAGAGGCTTTTGTAGAAATAGAACTTGTGGATAAAATAACAGACTATATAAAACAGCAGATGTTCATGCTCGATCACCCATGGTTTAACAGCTACAGATTATCCTTTTCAAGTAACGGACTTCTTTACGACACACCGGAAGTACAAAAATACATAAAAAAGAATAAATACCATTTGTCTATTGGGTTAAGTGTGGATGGAAATAAAATAAAGCATGACTTACAGAGGGTTAAGCCTGACGGTAGTGGCTCTTATGATGATGTGGTTAAAAATGTTCCACTCTGGCTTAGCCAGTTCCCTGATAGTGCTACAAAAGCTACCTTTTCCCATGATGACATTCCTTATCTTAAAGACAGCGTTATAAGTCTTTGGAATTTAGGTATAAAGAATGTATCTGCCAATGTGGTTTTTGAGGACGTATGGAAAGACGGCGATGATTTGATTATGGAGCAGCAACTCAAAGAACTTGCTGATTATGTAATTGTGAACAAACTATGGGAAGATTACTCCGTGCGATTCTTTGATCCGATAATAGGCAATCCGCTTAGAGAAGAGGACATGGACAAGAATTTTTGCGGTTCAGGCAAGATGCTTGCCATAGATTGTGACGGAAACTTTTTTCCATGTGTAAGGTTTTACAACATAAGTCTCAATAATAAAGAGGCAGTGTGTATAGGTAACTCAGATAGTGGGATTATCCAGGACAGACTAAGGCCATTCCATGGGTTAAACCTGAAAAGCCAGAGCCCTCTCGAATGTGTTGACTGTGAAGTAGCTAGCGGTTGTGCATGGTGTACCGGTTGTAATTATGATCTGGCTGATACCGATACTATTTACCAAAGGGCAGTAAATATATGCAAGATGCATAAGGCAACTGTGCGGGCAAACAAATATTTTTGGGATAAGTTTGAACGAGTAACAGGCTTGCCTTCCGAAAGAACCAAAGTATTAACAGGAGAGGTACCACAAAATGAAAAGTATTTACAGTTTATAACTTCAGATAGTATAACACCCCATTGCTCTTACAAAAATACAAAAGGCACTAAGGATATTATGTCAAATGAAATTTTTGAAAAGGGGATTGAATTTTGTACAGCAAATGGTTTTACACCTGTCCTTCTAGGAATACCTGAGGGCTTGGAAGAGGAGAGATACAACAAACACATTATCATTGATAAAGCAGGACAAGCGTCTAATACGGTTTCAATATATGATAGTTGCACAGATGTAAAAGACGGCGAAGTTCCAGCTGTTTTGCTTATTAACAGGAATAATGTACAGCATTTGTTTGAATTGACAGAGGAGCTTTCAAGCACAGTCGATAGAATAAATTTTGTACTAGAAGACATAATTGATTGGAAGGATCAGGATTTGCATCAGTACAAAATACAATTAGAAAAATTAGTGGCTTATATTGCAGAAAAGTACAAGCAGGAGAGAGAAATAGAAATAAACGTATTAACTGATATATGGAATCTGAAATCAATGAGGAATTGCGATGCAGGAACCGATTCTTTTTCACTAGCACCAAACGGCAGAATATATTTGTGCCCTGCGTTTTACTTTGATGATCCCGATAGCCACATAGGAGATATACAAAACGGTATAAATATCAGAAATCCTCAATTGCTTCAATTGGAAAATGCACCTATATGCTCAATATGTGATGTCTATAACTGCAACAGATGTAAATATCTAAACAAAAAGATGACAAATGAAATTAATACTCCTTCTAAAATTCAGTGTGTAATCAGTCATATAGAAAGGGAAAAATCCTTGAAGCTTCAGAGATTGCTAAAAGAAAGTGGCTCCCACCGGTTTGTAAATCTATTAAATGAAATTGATTATTGTGATCCATTAGATAAATTATTAGAAAATCGTGAAAGGGTGTATTAAATATGACTAGGGAAATAGTTGGCAAGGTAACTGAAGAGGAAAAAAATGAAATATTAGAGATTTTCGAGAGAAAGCTTGGGATTGAAGAGCTTACGGCTACCCTTGAAAGCGAATTACTTACTCCTGATAAAAAGGAAGTTATGCAGAGTAAAATGATAACCGAATTGGGGAAGGCCAAATTAAGCTTACAGGCATGGTGGGATAAAATGTACCAGAAATATAAATGGAAAGCAGTTGATGGTGGCAGCTGGCATATTGATTTTCAAACCTGCGAGATATACATAACTCAATGATATATATAAAACACGGTTTATGTTTATATTTGCAGATAGATATTGAAGTGAAAAACAAATAATTGGAGGGGTTAATATTATGATGCGTTTATTTTCAAATAAAAAAATAACTAAGTCAAGACAGGATATAAGTGGGTATGGGTGTTATACCTGTGATAGTCAATGTAAATCATACTGTCAAGGAAGCTGTGGGAGTGCATGTTCTTATGGATGCAGTGGCACTTGTAATGGTACTTGTAACGGTTGTGCTGGCATATGTTATAGTGTATGTAGTTCAGTAAGTATGCGTTCTTATTAATGCATTTTAAATTTTAGTATCATTCTGTAACAAAAATACTATCTGCAAATATATTTTTAAATACATATGAAGAACTTATGAAATCAGACTACATATACTTTATGAACAAAACTTTAGGAAAAGGGGCTGTTGCACTAGCGATTTGAAATCGTAGTGCAATGCCCCGTTTCTATTATGGAAGTAATATATTTCAGCTTTAAATATTACTTTCTTCCTTAGTTTGAACATATTTGTTTACTATATCTATCAATAATTTAAACCAATAAGTGAATTTATTTGGAAATTCTCTTATTTGTCTGACTATATCATCAAGATTTACCCATGCATATTCATCAGCTTCATCAGGATTTAGAATAGGTTCACCGTCAAACTCTCCAATAAAAACATGGTCAATTTCATGTTCAATGAGTTCTTTATCCAATTCTGCTCTATATTTTAATGAAAATATCTCATCTAAATCGCAATCAAAACCCATTTCTTCTTTTAGTCTTCTATGGATTGAATCATAGAGTTCTTCTCCATCCCTTTGATGGCTGCAGCATGTATTTGTCCATAACCCTCCTGAGTGATATTTTGAAATAGCTCTTTTGTGAATAAGTAATTTATTTTCTGAATTAAAGACGAAAATTGAAAATGCTCTATGAAGTTTTCCAGTTTTATGAACTTCCATCTTCTCTTCTGCACCAATTATTTCGTCATTTTCATTTACAAGCAAAATATAATCTTTAATAACAATCACTCTCCCTAATATTATTTATTTTTATCAGTAACATTCTTCAATTGAATCTACCATTGCTCCACAGGAATAATCATTTTCGATTTTTATATAGTTTCCTTTTGGTGATAATGCTACGGTATACATAAATTTTCGCTTCTCACCTAAAATGGGTGCGTTCAATATATATTCTTTAAGAAATGGATGTAAGTGAACAGGTACTGTACTTGGATCATGTGCAATACATTGAAAGCTTAGCCTTTCAATTATTGGTGTATCCCAAGAGAATGTGCAATAGAAAAATACGGCGTTGGTGCATTCCTCGATTAAGTCATTAGTTGGGAGTGTGAAACCTAATTCATTAATAATTCCTGTAACAATTTCAGTCGAAAGCTTACCGAAATTACTTTTTACAAAGTATATGTTTGTAGACTTGTTAATGTAATCAATACCTACCATAATAATTCTATCCATTGAATACTTTAATAATAAACTAGTGTAATTTTTTATGCTAGCCGGAAATGAAGATATTAAGTGCAATTTTTCAATAGGTACAGGCATGTGAGTTGGAATACGCATCCAGATCTTTGAAAAGCCTTTGGATGCTCCAAAATCAACACCATACCCCATTATGGGGAAATTTGATTGGATTTCATGGAATAAATCATTCACAGGGTGTCCTGTTTTTACTAACAGACCATTCTCAATTGCCATTGAGTACGGGTCATGAGAAGTCCATACATCTACGTAGCGAACATCCAAACTTCTTTTTTCAACTGCTTTAGTAGTAGTTCTAAAAGATATTGAAACTTGAGGGTTTGAAAATTGTTCCTCATAAATCTTTAAAAGTTTATCAACTACATTTTTATCATAACTAACTTCAGCAATTTTAGCTGCTTTTTCAATATCAGCAGACATTAAACTTAAGTCCGTTTTATTAAGTGGACTTAAGTCTACAACAATATCCTTTGGTATTTTAATAATTTTTTCCCTAATGAATAAAGGCGTATTTCTTAAAATTACCGGTAAAATATCTTTCTCAGTTATCTCAGTAGCACCTCTAGCACGAGCGTTTTCGTTAACATACCTAACAAATCTTTTCCTTAACCCTGAAGGGATAGTTTTGGTTAACGAATCAAAATACTCCTCCATTTTTTTAGGCCATACGATTTCACCTAATTGATTACTCATAAATACTCCCCCTAAAATAAATTTTTACATAATTTTTTATTTATATTATTATTTTCTTATGTCCTCAGCTGTAAATTCTATATTTGACAAGCATGTAGAGTTAACATTGAAGTCAAAATTCCATCCCTTCATATGGACACGTTTTACATATTCCTCAAAACCTTCATAGGATATTCCTCTTCTTTTTTATTGAAAATGTCCACACGAAAAAAACTCTCATGTCTGGTCTCTGCCTATAAACAACATGCTAATATGATGAAAATGAATAAAAGTCCAGTACTCCAAGAAATTAACCTCTTACAAATAATTTTGAGAACGAAAGAATTGACATCTCCAATGTGAAGATGAATTATGTTACGTAGCTTTCAAACAATTACTATAATGGATTAAAAACATAGAAAACATTTCTTTCTGACTTAAGTGAATTAGAAAGGGATAAAGTTCTTAAAAGTTTATACTACGAGACCGTGCGTATTTAATGTGAAAAACATAAAAATAACACTTGCCTAAAATATTTCATTATTTAAATACAACATTACTTTAATACAATACTACTTTAATACATCACTTACCCTCCTTTTATGTGCCAAATTTCTCACTACTAAAAGGACATTACTTATTTAAATATAAAACAATTATATAATATTTCATACAGTAAATCAATACATAATAATATATGGATATATGTGGATATGTGGGGAATTTATTGCCTTGGAGTTATATTCATGAAACATGGTATAATCTATCTAAAAGGAATGGGGTATAATATAATGAAATTGTTTATCGTTGTAATGGTAATTGTTATAGCTTCGATATTTACAGGATGCAGCAGTACTACGACAAAAATTAAGGATACCGGATCAAATGCTGAGATAAAAACTTCGACCTACAAAAACATATCACCAAAGGAAGCAAAAGCACGGTTGGACAGCGAGAAGGGAATAGTATTGCTTGATGTGAGGACACAGGAAGAATACGCTGAAAAGCATATTCCTAACAGCCTGCTAATTCCAGTTGATGTTATTGAAAAAGAGGCTCCTTCAAAGCTTACAGATAAGAATGCAGTAATATTTGTTTATTGCAGAAGCGGAAGACGAAGTGTTACTGCCTCTGAGGCTTTAATAAAAATGGGCTATACAAATGTGTATAACCTTGGCGGAATTAATGACTGGCCGTATGAAACTCAAGATGGAAAATAGTATGGCAATTTAAGGACAACAATCATTAACCTGGAGTAGAAGTGTAGCATATTATGTAACATGAACATATTATGTAGCATAATATGATATTTTCTTGGGGAGGAATATGCTATGCTTTCAATCTCGGATTTTGTGCGGCAGTCACTTGAGATACATCTATTTTTTGCAAGAATAATGAAAGAACACTCATTTTTCCTTGAAGCTGGATTTACACCTAAAGATACTAGCTTTACACAGCGTGCAGACGAATTTCGAAGAGAGTTTGACAGACTTTTGGCAGAAGTCGTATCACTTTCAAATGGTGTTGTAAGTCTAAGAGTGCTTCAGTCTGGCGAGGTAATAACCCAGTATACTCTTAGAGCAGAAATGGCTTCATCGTATTTTACAGGGGTACGGATACCAACGGAATTAACACAGGCAGAAGCTGGATTGATGGGTGGGGGCTTAATGGCAGTAAATCCAATGCTTGAGCAGCGAGTAGTGTTGATAAATCAGAGAGCAATGGGTTTAATATCTGCGATAATACAGTTCAAAGCCACAATCTTATCTAATGTTTTATCCTGCAAGATGTTTACTGTTAATTATCCATTATTGATAGACCATATTATGAGAGAAGCGAAGTTTTATTTACGAATGGTTCAAAGGCTCCAGAACAGGGAAACCATAAATATAGAAAGAGAGGCCTTGGAACAAGAGTTGTTCTGGAATAGAATCATGGCAGAACACTCAAAATTTATCCGTGGCTTGCTTGACCCTACTGAGAATGATTTGATAAATACAGCCAATAATTTTAGTAATGAGTTTGACCAATTGACTGCAGAAGCAATGGCTGCGATGAATAAGACCATACCTGTAGAAAAAGTTACAGATGACAGCCTTAAAGCAACTACCGAAATTAGGGATTTCAAAGCCCAAGGAACACAAGGGCTGATTGAATGTAAGATTAAATCAATTATTATTCCATTATTGGGTGACCATACATTGCGTGAGGCCAACCATTACCTGAGACTTTTGAAGATATTTGAAAGATAATTAGTTTTATGAATAGCATTTTGTTTTTGGCAAACAATATTAAGTGAAAAAAATTGTTTGGAGGAAACCAAAATGAGTGTAAATAAAATGGAACGCCCTAATCCAGGAATAAAGTGCGCTGTAAATACTTGTGGTTACTATATGTCAGGGGACCACTGCTCAGCAGAAAAAATAGAGGTACAGCCAAGGAATGCCACAAATAGCCAGGAAACTGATTGTGCAACTTTCATTCCTGTAGGCAAATGATGAGTTAAAAAGACCTAAATAATTATATTAAGGTGATAGTGAAAAATAAGAGAATTGAATCCTATTTACAGGAGGCAGTTCTCTTTATTTTTGAGAGCTTATTATTTTTTTATGCAAGTATACCTGTTGTTCAATTATCATCTTTGGGGTTCCAATAAAATCGAGAACCTTCAGTACGGAAATATAACTTGAGTTTTGGAAGAAAGCAGAAAACAAGCTTATTTTTATCTTTAAATATATGCTATACTAAAACTTTTCTCAAAGATAAAGTAAAAATGTACAGAAATTCCTAATATAGTCCAGAGAAAAAAAGCAGGTAATCTTTTATTATTGTTATTGTACGGCATTCTGAAATAAAATGCTGATAACATTTTTAAAAGGGGGCTTTTTAATGAAAAGGTATTTATCAATACTATTGGCAGCAGTGCTGCTGTTATCAATAGTTGTAATGTCAACAGGGTGTAAAAATAATACAGCTTCAGGAAAAGATTTGATAGGGGTTGCTATGCCTACAAAGTCGTTGCAGCGATGGAATCAGGATGGCGGAAATATGAAAAAATCACTTGAAGCAGCTGGCTATAAAGTAGACCTCCAATATGCTGAAGACTCTGTTGAAAAACAGGTTTCACAGATCGAAAACATGATTACAAAGAAATGTAAAGTGCTTGTAATTGCTTCTATCGATGGTGAAGCATTAAAAGGCGTTCTGGAATCTGCTGCAAAGGAAAATATAAAAGTTATTGCTTACGACCGCTTAATTAAAGGTTCTGGGAACGTAGACTTCTATGCTACCTTTGATAATTACAAGGTTGGGGTAATTCAGGGAGAATACATAATTAAAAAATTAAAGCTTGACCAGGGAGAAAAAGGACCATTTAACATGGAGGTTTTCGGAGGATCACCTGATGATAACAATGCATATTTCTTCAATGGTGGTGCTATGGACACATTAAAACCTTACATCGATAGCGGAGTGCTTAAAATCAAGTCTGGACAGGTGGATATGGACAAGATTGCTATCGAAGGATGGAAGTCTGAAGGTGCACAGGCAAGAATGGACAATCTCCTATCTGGAAATTATTCCACTGAAAATGTTGACGTAGTTCTTTCACCAAATGATAGCCTTGCACAGGGAATAGTTGCTTCATTAAAAGCAGCAGGATATGGCTCTTCAAGCAAACCTTTCCCAGTAATCACAGGTCAGGATTGCGATACTACAAGTGTGAAAATGTTAATTGCAGGTGAACAGTCCATGTCGGTATTTAAAGATACCAGAGCTTTAGCTACAAAGGTTGTTGAAATGGTTGAAGCTATAATGAAGAATCAGGAACCACCGATTAACGACACTAAAACCTATAATAACGGCGTAAAGATTGTTCCTTCTTACTTATTAGAGCCTGTTTTTGCGGATGCAAATAATTACAAAGAGTTATTAATTGATTCAGAGTATTACACTGAGGATCAATTGAAGTAAAAAATAAAGTGTATATTATGATGAGGACTAAAGTCCTCATCATAATATACTTCTATTGCTGATTAACAAAATAAAATTCTAGAATTTAATTTTGTTAATCAGCAAAAACATAGGGTGTGCATTTTGCATAATTCATTTCTATATTGAATGCGATAAAGATTTTACATTGCACTTCAATTTCCTTAATACAACATCGCGAAAAACAAATTTTCCAATGTACAATCATTTTCGTGATTTATATAGAAATAAATTATGTTTAAAAAGCACTAGAAGGGTCTGAAAGTAGAAATAAGGACTTTATACGTCCTTAACAGTCTTATTTTAGGAGCATGAATATGTCAGAATACATTCTTGAAATGAAAAACATAACTAAAACATTTCCAGGAGTGAAGGCTCTCGATAATGTAAATTTGAAAGTAAAACAGGGACAGATACATGCACTTGTTGGAGAAAATGGAGCAGGCAAATCCACTCTTATGAAAGTTTTAAGTGGCATCTACCCTTATAGGACATATTTGGGTGATATATATTTTGATGGGAAAAAGTGCGAATTCAAAGATATAAGGGAAAGTGAAAAGGCCGGTATCGTAATTATTCATCAGGAATTAGCTTTGAGTCCCTATATGACTATTGCAGAGAATATTTATCTTGGAAATGAAAGAGCAAAAAACGGAATTATAAACTGGGATGTTACAAATCAGAAAGCAAAGCAGTTGATGGAAAAAGTAGGTTTAAAGGAAAAATACGACACCCTTATAAAAGACCTTGGTGTTGGAAAGCAGCAGCTTGTTGAGATAGCCAAGGCACTTTCCAAAGATGTAAAACTTCTTATTCTTGATGAACCCACCGCAGCATTAAATGAAGAAGATTCAGATAATTTACTGAATCTATTATTGGAACTGAACAGTAGCCACGGTCTATCATGTATTATTATATCTCACAAATTGCAGGAAGTTACCAGAATATCTGACCAGATTACTGTTATAAGGGATGGTAAAGTAATTGAAACCCTGACAAAAGGTGAGGATGATATTTCAGAAAACCGTATCATAAAGGGAATGGTCGGAAGAGAGTTGGTTAACCGTTTCCCGACAAGAACCCCTAAGATTGGAGATATCGGGTTTGAGGTTAAAGACTGGGTGGTATATGACCCGTTGGACGAAGAACGTATAAAGATAAAGAATGTAAACTTTCACATAAGAAAAGGTGAGGTTGTGGGGATTGCAGGATTAATGGGTGCCGGCAGGACTGAACTTTTTATGAGTATCTTCGGTAAAGCTTATGGTAAAAAAATCAGTGGGAAAATTATTAAAGACGGTGTGGAAATAAAACCTGAGAATGTAAGTGAAGCTATTAAGGAAGGTCTGGCTTATGTAACTGAAGACAGAAAAACAGCCGGATTGGTTCTGATTGATGATATTCGCAAGAATATAACACTGGCAAGGCTTGATAAAGTCAGTAAAAATAATGTACTGGATGAAAACAGGGAAACTCGTGTAGCTGAGGAGTACAGAAAAAAGCTGAATATAAAATCCTCGGGAATTTTCCAGAAAACAGGCAATTTATCCGGTGGCAATCAGCAAAAAGTGGTTTTGAGCAAATGGATTTTTTCAGAACCTGATGTGCTGTTCCTGGATGAGCCTACACGGGGTATTGACGTTGGAGCAAAGTACGAAATCTATACTATCATCAATCAACTGGCAGAGCAGGGAAAGTGCATAGTTGTTATATCCTCCGAACTGCCTGAAATCCTTGGAATTTGTGACAGGATATATATAATGAATGAAGGCAGGTTTGTCGGCGAGATGGATAAAGAAGAAGCATGTCAGGAAAGCATTATGAAGTGCATACTTGATAATGATTTACAATACATTTAAATAAAAAAGTGTGTATAGATGGAAAGGAATATCAGTATGATAAAAATCGTTGAAATGCCAAAAAGTTTTTTGAATTTTATTTTTAAGAAGGCGAAAAACTCTATGGGAAAAACTACAGATGCACTAAGGCATAATATGAGACAGTATGCAATGCTTTTTGCATTAGTAGTTATTATGATAGTATTTCAGATATTAACTGAGGGTGTGTTGTTGCAGCCTATCAATGTATTCAGGTTAATTCTTCAGAATAGTTACATTTTAATACTTGCTGTGGGGATGGTACTTTGTATTCTGACAGGAGGCAATATCGACCTCTCGGTTGGATCAATTGTAGCACTTGTAAGTGCATCCTCTGCACTTTTTAGTGTTACCCTTCATATTCCTGTGGTGCCTTCTATAGTGCTTGCACTGGCTCTTGGGCTATTGGCAGGTATGTGGCAAGGGTTCTGGATTGCCTATGTTAAAATTCCGTCGTTTATTGTAACTCTCGCAGGTATGCTCATTTTCAGGGGTATCAATAACATTATTCTCAATGGTAAGACTATTCTTTTGCCCCAACTATATGTTACGATTGCGTCGGGCGTTATCCCTGACTTTTTCGGTTCGGGGGATGGATTGCATTTAACAACAGTTATAATAGGAGTTGTTTGTTCGGTTGTTTATATATTAATGGAACTTATGAACAGGAACAAAAAAGTTAAGCATGGTTTTGATGTGAATTCAATACAATTTTTTATTATAAAGCTAGTAGCTATAACAGCTGTTATAAATCTTTTTGCAGTTTGGCTTGCATTGGCTAATGGATTGCCATATGTAATTATATTGCTGGTGTTCCTGATAGTTTTCTATTCCTTTATAACAAATAAGACTATTGCCGGAAGACATATCTATGCATTGGGAGGAAATGCAAAAGCCGCTGAATTGTCAGGTATAAAAACCAAAAAAGTACTTTTTTGGGTATATGCTAATATGGGTTTATTGGCAGCAGTTGCCGGTATAGTATTTGCCGGCAGGCTAAACTCTGCATCGCCTACTGCTGGAGAAGGATTTGAGCTGGATGCCATTGCAGCCTGCTTCATAGGAGGAGCGTCTGCAACAGGTGGAGTTGGAACGATAATTGGTGCAATTATAGGCGGATTCATTATGGGGATTCTTAATAATGGTATGTCAATTATGGGAATAAGCACATTCTGGCAGTCAATTGTTAAAGGATTGGTATTGCTTTTCGCTGTAGCATTTGATGTATATTCTAAATCTAAAGCAAAGGCAAGTTGATATTTTTTCGTTATTCCTTAATCCTTAATGATAATGTTATATAAAAAAACAAAGGTAATTTATAGTTCCTTTGTTTTTTTATATTATGTTATAATATATTATTGTAACAAAAGAAGACCTATCCATTTATGTTGGCTTTATAAGGGGGATTTACCAATGAAGTTTAAACAGAAAGACCTCTTTGATAAGATATCTGAAAAAAAAAGCTTTAATATGATATTCCGTGGATTAATAATTTTTTTGTTTTTAATTCTAGCGGCTGCTTTTTTTGTATCAATTACATACTCAATATTCAGTGATGAAAAATTCGACATAAAAATAAAATCCCATGCTTCAAACAAAGAATACAGAAAATACATATTAGTGGTTATGTACCAGACCTCGGATGATTTTTTAAACAAGTTTAAGGAAGGCATAAACCTAAAGGCAGAACAGAATCAGTTTTTAATTGACTTTGCAAATGTTGAAACGATTAACCAGGCTGTAGATAAAATAAATACAGCGGTTGCTGCTGGTGTAGATGGAATTATTGCACAAGGAATATATGATTCAGATTACATCAAAGCAATAAATAAAGCTATTGAAAAAGGGGTTACTGTTGAATTTGCCTATACCGATGCGAGAGGAACCGACAGAGCGTACTTTGTAGGATATAATGCATATGATTTCGGTAAAATAGCTGCAAGGTCTGCCATTGAAGAGATACACAAGCCGCAAGGGGAAATTGCTTTGCTGGTACAGAGTATATCTGATGACGAGAAAGATGTAACCGGGAGCCTAATTATAGAAGGCTTTAAATCCATAGCTGATAAATATCCTAAAATAAACCTTAAGTCTATAGCAAGGACAAGCACTGACTTATTCAGTGCTGAAGATGTGACGTATGATATCATTAGAAAGAATCCGGACATAGATGCTATTGTTTGCACCAGCGAGAAGGATGCTTTTGGAGCGGCTCAGGTCATTATAGACTTAAACCGGGTAGGGGATATCAAGATTATTGGTGTTGGCGTTTCGCAAGAGATACTGAAGTATATTGATCTGGAAGTGATTTCTGCAACCTTTGACATGAATCCTGAAATAATGAGCGAGAAGTGTATTGAAGTTTTTTCCGGCAGTAAGGTGAGCAGTGAATTTGTGGAGATACCTTTTAAGCTTGTTAATTAGCACTAGCAATAATATAAAAGAGGAGGAACTCATGAACAGGAAAAGAAAGTTTTCTTTAAATACAATAAGAAAAAAGATGCTTTTCTATTTTCTTGTGCCTATTATACTGATAAGCTTTGTAAGTATATATTTATCACTGAATTCAAGTTATTTTTTCAAAAAAATAGATTCCATGTTCAAAAGTATCATTCTTTTGGAGGATATGCAAACTTATTTATCGGATGCAGAAAAAAGTCTTGAACTATTTATACAGACAAAAGACTCAAGTAGTAAGAAACGTTACCAGATGAATATAGACCTACTGAGTGAAAGCGTGGAGAAACTTCAGGATATGCAGTTTGCCGGTAACTATAACATAGCCAGGTTAAGTAACTTGATTTATACATTTAACGAGAACGCGTATGAAGCCATTAATGCCAAACAGGCAAGGGATGCAAATACAATCCGTGATAAATACAACAATTTTAATAATACCGGAAAATATATAATGGAAGAAATACATGCCCTTAATCTGCAGCTTTTAAAAAGCAATACGGAGTATTATGTTACCTTGTCAGCAAACAACATGGTATCGGAAAAAGCAAATCTTATAATGATTATCGACATACTGGTTCTATCTTTTATCATTATACTCTATACTACATATAAGATGACTGATCCGATAGTAAAACTGTCTTCTGCGGCTGAGGAAATATCAAAGGGCAACTTTTACTCTGAGGAGATAATTGCAACCAGTGAAGATGAAATTAAAGTGCTTGTAAAGGCATTTAACAAGATGAAAACCAGTGTAAAGAATTATATAGAAGCACTGCACAATGAGGCTGAAATTGAATCGAAGCTGATGGAAAAGGAAATGCAGAATCTAAAAATGCAGACGCTACTTAAAAATGCAGAGCTTCAATCGCTGCAGTCTCAAATTAATCCTCACTTTTTATTCAATACCTTAAATGCTGGTGTTCAACTGGCCATGATTGAGGAAGCGGACAGAACATCATATTTTCTTGAGAACTTGGCTGCAATATTCCGCTACAATGTAAGGAGACCGGATACAGAGGTTACGCTGATGGATGAAATAAACAATATCCGTGCATATATTGATTTAATGAAGGTAAGGTTTGGTGATATGATAACTTATGAGGAAAGGATAGAAGATGAGGAACTTCTGAAATTGGTTATGCCGCCGCTTATTCTTCAACCTGTTATTGAGAATTCTTGTATTCATGGAATAGGAGAAAAGGAGGAAGGCGGTAAAATTTCGATTCATGTGCACAAAGACAGTAATTATGGTATTGTTGAGATTGTAGATAATGGTGTGGGAATGGAAAATGAGAAGATAGATAAAATTTTTATAGAGGCTTCAGATGAAGAATTCACTGTTCAAAGGACTGTAAAAGGCCATACTACAGGTATAGGAATTAGCAATGTTATACAGCGTTTGCGGCTTTACTATCAACACCATGATGTTATAAGTATTACAAGTGTGAAAGGTGAGGGTACAAGAGTAATTATCAGAATTCCGGAAGTTAGGGGGGGTATAAGTGTATAAGCTTATGATTGTGGATGATGAGCAGATTGTTATTGATGCTATAACACATATTGTAAAAAAGAGCATCAAGGATGTTCGGATTACAGCATCTGCCAGAAGCGGCAGAGAGGCTATAGAAAAGGCCCGGGAATACCAACCCGACATAATACTAATGGATATCCGGATGCCCGGTATTAACGGTATAGAAGCTATTTCAGAAATTAGGCGCGTCCAGCCGGATATCAAATACGCAATCATTTCTGCCTATGAGCAGTTTGAGTTTGCAAAGCAGGCCATGGAGCTTGGAGTAGAGCACTATATACTAAAACCAATTAATAAGACCCTTCTGGTCAATACAATAATGAAAATGGTTACTCAAATTTTTGAGGATGAGAATAAGAAGAAAAAAGAGCTGGAAACTATGGAGAAATTGGATAAGGTAATTCCATATCTAGAGCATGGTTTTATCTATTCTATCCTCTTAAACACGGAGTTTAATGAGGAACTAATTAAATATACTGAGATCCTCGATGTAAGTCAGACAGGCGGATACATAATAATCATGCAATTTGGTGAAGGCAATAAGTCAACCGGATTATGCGGGAAAATAGCTTCGAACATCATAGGTCAGGAGAATTACCCTTATATAAGAGATGTTTTTAAATTCAAATGTAAGTGTATCGTTGGGCCGGTGCTTATAAATAAAATTATTGTATATGTATCTTGTGACCCAAAAAAGGACGAATATGAATTCAGATTACAGACCATTAAACTATCAGAAGAAATACTCGAAGGCGTACAGGAGAGAATCAAAACTGAGTGCTTTATCGGAATAGGAGGATATAAGAATAATTCGGAAATCATATATTCCTATGAGGAAGCGGTTAAAGCACTAAGGCAAAGCAGGGGAGAACGTGTTTCGCATATTATGGATGTTTTTTATGAACAATCAGAACATTTCCGGGAGCTTACAGCAATAGAAAACCTTATTGGCAAAATCAATCTGGGGGATGAAGAAGCTGCTGCGTCAATTTTTTCTCAGATTGCGGATAAAATCGACAGCAATTCTGAGCTTGATTTTGCTACAAAGAAGAATATTTTTATCGAGTATATGGTTATAGTGCATAGAAAAGCTATAGAGGCTGGGGTTTGTAAAGACTCGTATCTTAATTACGATGACTATATACAGGAAATGCTTTTTACCGACAATAGTGGTAAACTAATTGCGTGGTGTATAAATAGGATAAAATATATTACAAAGAAGATTCAGACCGGTAAATCAGAAAATGGAAACTACATTGTTGAAAGAGCAAAAGAGTATATAAAAGAAAACTTTCACAAAGAGATTACTTTAGAGGAATTATCAAAGCATTTAAACATTAGTCCGCAGTATTTCAGCAGATTATTCAAAGAGCAGACCAGCTATAATTTTATTGAGTATTTAACATTCATGCGTATAGAACACAGCAAACGGTTGATGAATTCTACAAATATGACTATAAAGGAGATATGTTACAGCGTAGGGTATGGAGACCCGAATTATTTCAGCAGGTTGTTTAAGAAGAATACGGGTATATCTCCAACCAGTTATGCAGGTAAGAATAGATAAAAGGAGGTCGTAAATGTGGGGGGGAGCTTTAAAAAATTGCTGTGTATAATTGTAGGACTTATTCTTATGTCGGGTGTTTGTGCTTGTAATCCTAATGATGAAAATAAAGATACGGTTACAGTTGAAAAAATTGTAGTAGGTTTAGTAATGGATGGACTTGTAATTGAGCGTTGGCAAAAGGACAGAGATATTTTTATATCAAAGGCGAAAGAGCTTGGGGCAGAAGTAATTGTCAGAAATGCAAATGAGGATACGGAACGTCAGGTGAACCAGATAAATGAGATTATAGAAGAAGGAATCGATGTTCTGGTTGTAATACCTTATAACAGAGACGGGCTGTCACAATGTGTCAGAGCCGCAAAGAGGAAAGGTATTCCAGTGATATCTTATGACAGATTGATCAGGAATTCCGGTGTAGATGCGTACATATCTTTTGACAATGAACAAGTAGGCAGACTTATGGCAGGGGTATTATACAATAAGGTTCCTGAAGGAAATTACATTATTGTAAACGGTTCACGTAAAGATAATAACAGTTATATGTTTAACGACGGTTTTAAAGAAGCTCTGAAGGAAGGTTTAAACAGCGGAAGTATTCATTTGGTAGAGGAGGTTTGGGCGGAAGACTGGAGGGAAGATGTAGCATATAATACTATAAGTGATGCTGTAAAAGAAGGCCTGAAAATTGATGGGGTTATAGGAGGAAATGACCGATTGGCAGAAGGTGCGATAAAAGCTCTTTCGGAAAATAGGTTGGCAAATGAGGTTTATGTTGTGGGACATGATGCAGAGTTATCAGCATGCCAGCGCATAGTGGAAGGAACTCAGCTGGCTACGGTTTATAAGCCGATAAAAGTGCTTGCGGAAGGAGCAGCTGAATTGGCAGTTGATATGGCAAAAGGGAAAGAAATTGTTTATTACAGCACTATTGATGACGGAAAATACAGTATTCCGTTTATAAAGTTTGAACCAATTCTTGTCACAAAAGATAATATGGCAACTACAATAATAAAAGACGGTTTCCATACTGTGGAGGAAGTATACAGAAATGTTCCGCAAGACGAGTGGCCTTAAGTAAAAATATTAAACTTTATTTTTTTGCTCGTTTTCAACGATTATAACGGTACTGCCTGTGGGCTCAAAGCCAGTTTCAGTTGCGAGGTAAAACGTTATAGTGTGTTCCCCGGGCATAATGAAATGAACATTGTTCCAAATGAGTATATTTGAAAACGAGTTCTCTTTTACTTCTATGCCATTTATATTTGTCTCATGCATAGTTTCATTCAAAGGATTTGTTATCCTGAATTTAAAATTAACTATGCCGTTTGGTACGTTGAATACCGTAGTATAGGTCACAAAGGACATTGTGATAGGGGGTGCCTTAAAAAATGGATTAAAGAGAAGATCACGGCCCCTAAGCTTTGTGAGTTCGTCAAATACAAGAATATTAACAATTGCCGGCGAAATATTTAAAATAATAATCCCCACCCTTATTTAATCAATAAAAAAATCATGTATTGCAAAGAATTAACATCTTACTTATTCTACTCTATTTTAATGATTTCATCAATAAGTAAAAGGAAGGCAGGTAAATATGTTGAATTTTAATTACGTATATATTAAAATAATATTTGGTTATATAAGGAATGGGGTGTAAATATGATTAAACGTGCTAACGAAATGGTTAAAGAGATAAAGGAGCAGATGAGGGGTGGCAAAGGATCTGTTGAAATCCTTCATATTTTCAAACAGGAAGAGCTTAAAGGAAAGGCGAGACTTTGTGCCAGAATCACAATTGCTCCAGGTTCATCAATAGGCCTGCATCAACATGATAATGAAGAAGAAATCTTCTATATTATCAATGGTAAGGGATTGGTAAATGACAATGGAAGCATAAGTGAAGTGGGAGCAGGGGATTCGATTATAACAGGAAATGGAGCCTCACATTCCATAGAAAATACAGGGGATGGCCCTTTAGAAATGATGGCTGTGATTCTGCTTTATTAAAGGAGAAGATAGCTGCCCTCTTAAGCGGCAGCTATCTTTAATAATTTTTCTATTATTTTATCAATATTGTCTAGATCAAACTCAACAGGAGCAAGCTCTGGGATAGTAGCCAACAGGTATTTGAGCTCTGAAATGATACTATCCTTTTTTCGTACAAGCTCCTCATAGTTGTGGAACTCCTCACATTCCCTTATTTCATGCAGGGCTCGTACACTCAGTTCTTGTTCCCAATTAATGACTTTTTCGCGAATAAACCTGTTTTCAATGGACAAACTCGATATTTCCTCATTCATTTTTTTAATAGAACTTTTCAGATTCTTTTTCATAAAATACAACTTTATAGGAAAGGAGACTTTTTTGATTTTATTGCTGTCCTTTATAAAATCATACCATTCATTTAATTTCTCTGTTATTCCCATATTGATATCTTTCATTTTTTGTAAATTGGACTTATAGTTGTCTATATCATCTTGAATTTCAATCCTTGAGGAATTAAATATTTTTTCGTAAAAATCATCTGAGTTACTCTCAATCCCTGAAGAAAGAGTTTTCAGCTCTCTGTATACACTGCTCAATTCGTTGAGCAATGAAAGCACAAAAGCAGACCTTTTCGATATATTACTATCTTTCATACTATTCACCTCTGAATTCTTCTAAGTATTTAGATGAAACCCACCCGGTTACACCATCGGTTGTTGTTATTTTATACCATATTCCATCTTCTGCTTCTTTTGTTACGATTGATTCAAAAGGTAGTTGAAGCAACTTTTTTGAAGAAGTGTCAGGTTTTTCTCTGAGATTAAGACCGGTTTTTGCAGTAATTACGTATTTGGATGCTGTTATTTTCTCAGGCTGTGTAGTGGTTTCAACGATAGTTTGAGCATCAGCAGCCTGGGGAGATGTAACGTTCAGAATTTCATTTATTTCATCCCATACGTAGACTACAACTCCTCTAGCAGTGTTAAATGCCTTGGCTTGTTCATCCATAAGGTCGAGGCCGGTGTATTTATATGTAAGGGCTTTTCCATATGGGAAGAAACATAAAAAGCAGTAAATTACAATAAGGCCTATGAATGCAAATTTCTTGTGTTGAATAACAAACCTTACAGGTGCACATAGAATGTAAGCAGTAGATAGGAAGGCTTTGCTGATACGTTCCTTTGTACTGATTTTTTCTTCATGGTAAATTTCATAGGAGTTCCTGTTGAAGGAATTTCTAAGTGATTGAAATTCTCCTGCTCCAGGACTCATGGTCGAGCAGTGAAGCGAAGCAGAACGACCAGGTCCTGAATTCTGGACTTTATAGTTCTCAACAGGTGTATTATATGAACTAGAGGTCTCTACACTTTCAGAAGGGGTGTTTTTGTGTTTGTCTTTTGAGGTTTGTTTGATTTTAGCTATTAATCCTATTAGCCATTTAAAAATATAAAGAAGTCCTCCAAAAATAAAAACAAATCCATATTTAAGTCCTTTAAATATAATAAAAGGAAGTTTTATAAGCAGAGTTTTAAGGTCTGACAGGATATCCTGAGAATACTGCAAGAACCATTCCTTAACAGAGAAGGGCAAGTCAAAGTCAGTATCTTTGCTGCTCCTGATGTCATTACTTTCGATGCTTAATTCGGAATTTAACATTGACGAAGTAAAATCGAACCTCAAGGAGGGCAAAGTATCTTTTATATTTACTTTGCATACGTCTTCATATCTTTCCTTACCGGAATAATTATTTAAGTACTTGTTGGTAATAAAAAGGTCTGTATTCCAATGATTAATTATTACTTTAATTGTCCATGCAGCCAGTTCCTTATTGGTAATAGTTTCAAGAGGGTCGTCAAGAAGCTCCTTTAAAGCAACTACTGCGTCCTTTAACCTTAAGTCATTTATTCTTAAAATAGAAAGCCTTCTGATATATTCATCGGAATTATTCAGGTAAGGAATCAGTTCTTTGATTGTAGTAAGCTTCTTTATAATTTTATCAGTATCCTTTTCTATCCGATACCATTCGGGATAGTTTTCAAATGCCATATTGGAGGCTGACATCATTTTTCACCCCTTTTTGGAGAGATTAATTTTGCTGAAAACATCTTCCTAAGGGATAACGAAAAAATAACTTCCGATTCTCGTATTTTGAATACATTACTAAATCAAGTTTTTTCGTTATCTTGAGTAGGAACTTATATTTTATACGTACCTAAGTATATGATATCATGGATTTATGAGAAATTATGTAGATAATTTCTACTAGTGGGGACTGGTAAATATGATTCATTTCTGACCTGCAAGACATAGTTCAAATAACTCATACCGCAGCGGAAGTTGCAATCAAAGTATTGAGATTCTGCTGGGGTGCATATTTTAACAGTGCACCATATTATGGAAAGGACATTGCGTAGAGGCTATAGAGAATGTAAACGAAGCGAAGGAAAAGTCGAATCACTGTTTGAGCGAAGCGAGTTTGATTCGACCCGTAGCGAGTTTTAGATTCTCTCAGTCCAGGTTGCATGGCCGAGCAGTGCAGCGCAGCGGAACGACCAGGCTCGAAGCTTAAGTCCTTGGAATAATATGGTGCACGAAAAATAAAT
>JAEWSG010000101.1 GCA_023398495.1 Bacillota bacterium | reverse complement strand
TATCTGCATTTGGAAAAAGATTATCGTATTTAGTATTAGTATCAGAAATTTGTTTGGCTGTTAATTCAGTTATGACTGTATAAGCCGATACAGGGCTTCTATTGGGTGTATAAATAGTACACGGATCACCTTGAAAACCTTGATAGGTACAACCAGATAAAACTACTAGCACTATTATTAAAATGCAACATACTTTAATTGAATTTATCACAAGTTCTTTCATTCTATTTCTCCTTACCTAAGTATCCAAATTTTTTTACTATACCATCCCATTCTTCTTGGGTTACATTAACATTTTCACCTTTATCAATAAATTTTTTAATCTTTTCATTCTTCTTGAGATATTCCTTGAAGTCAGGGTTATCTTTTTTTAGTACTCTACCAATCAAAAATGCTGAGGTTCTCTCTGCATATATATCAGCAAACTTATTACGTTTAGTTTTCGCTTTATTGATTGATACATCTAGTACTTCACTTCTTTTGGACTGTTCCATGTTTGATAAAATAGCATCCTGTGATAAAAGTGTTTCAATAAAAATTATATGTAGTGTTGGTGCATCGTGGTTCTTTGCTAGTTTACCAAGGTCAAGATTCTTATAATACTTTAATATGCATTTCCCAGCATCTGGTCTATTTAAAAGTTCCTGTAGACCATTAAATGTACATAAACTATCAAATCCTTGTTGCAGCGAATTATATGCAACTAAGTTTATATATAATGGATAATTAAAACATGTTTCTAATAGACCTTCTGTCGACATATTTTTCAAAATATCCTCTGGTACTTGACAAACTTCAATCTTTTCATCAAGTGATTGTAACTTCCTCCATTCTTCTGTATTATCTGGCGTAATGGGGAATACATAAGCATCTGTCTTTTTGATAAAAAGTTCATTACTAAATACAGATATTGATGTACCCAATATCGCAACCGCTAATACCAATACCAAACTTATAATTAGTTTGGATTTTCGTTTCTTGTTCACTGTATAACATCCCCTTTCAAAATAGTTAGTTATTTCTGTCAATAGAATTATACATTATAAGGTGCTAAAATACAACAAAAAATTTATAATTTATGAAAAATAGCATAGAATTACTTTAAATGCAAAATACTTCCGCCAGAGGAATCCATGGCAACAACAAGATCATAGTACTGAGTTTTCCCTGAATTATCATTTTTCCTTCCATAGCTTATTTCTTGTCGCGAAGCATCAAACTAAGCTTTTTTGTTAATGAGCAAATATTCGCTAAAATGTGTCGTCTTAATGCTAACAATATTATTTGAGGTATCTATTGCAGAATCCATTAAGACATATTGCCTATTATCTACATCAAACCATCAAACCCCTAAGTCTTCAGTATTGAATATCCTGCATTTTTTGCCAGTATTGCATTTTCAGTAACCATGCCACTCGAGTAGGAGTGATTAAAAAACTCATTCCAAGCCTCTATTGCTTGTTTTTCTGTACATTTGTCATCAAATAACACTTTTAATTTATCAATATATGTTGATAATCTATTATACAAATTTTTAACTTTTGTTTTACCAGCTTCCTTATGGAGTAAGCTCAAACTAGTGTCTACAGAATTTTTAACCTCAGTATTATATTCAAGTCTGTCCGTGATTGCTTTTATTGTATAATCAAAGTTTGTCGGTATAATACAATTCAATTAACTCTTTCAAATTGCTTGCCACTTTTATAAAATTGCATTTTACGTCGGCTTCTTCGTGATTCCACATATAGATATCACTGTCTTTAATTCCGAAGCTGGTAATTCCATATCCGTAGTAGTCACCGCATCCGCTCCCTGCAATAAATAGATAATATTCTACAGGTTGATAGTCTTCTTCATAAATATCTTTCATTATATTTCTTGTCATTAAATTATATTCGATGATTTGTTGTGTTGATAGTATTAAAAAACTATCTCCGTTTAGTTCAAGCAGTAGTTCTTTCACATCATTGGGCAATAATACCCTAAGTTTGCTTTCAACTTCCTGCATCTGTTCTATGGATGCGGGAGGGTTCGGTTCTACATATTGATTCTTAGTGGTTAGGGTAAGTATCAATTTCTTCCACATATTACATTTCTCCTATCTATAATTGGCGAACCATGTAGTAACCTTTGAATGAAAAGCGACTGATCTGCATCTTCACCATTATTTCCAGCAGAGCAAATGAATAATGCATTAATATCCCTCATTATATTTTCTAAGACATAATTTAGTTCAGGGGTACAATTAGTATAATTTTCATTGCTAATCTGACCAATAAAAAAACTAAGAATAAACATTGATATAAGTAAAATTATAGAATTATTTGTCTTTTATTCAAGGCTTTCATCTCTATTATACAAATCTTGAATTCCATTTACAATTTGTGCATAAGGTGTATCCAAAGACCAGAATTCCATTTTTAAATTATCTTCTCCATGTGTTATGTAGGCATATATTACTTTTCCTTTATATACTATCACCCCTCCAAATAAATTGTTTTTATTCCCCATCTTAGATAACTTATAGAAATACTCAGTAACTGGTTTGCCATAATAATCATTAGGTATTAGTCCCAACTTTTCTGAAACTTCTATCTTCTTTTTTACCTGAATTCTTTCTTCGTCTAATTCCATTTTAGGAAGTTCTTGAACAGATCCAAGTGAATCAACAGTCCAACCATATTTTTCAAAAAAATTTCTGTTTTTTTGATCAACAACTGTTTCAGAATTAATTAATCTTAATAAAATTAAGGATACTAGAAGAAAAAACACCACAAAGGTTAATAACAATCTAAATTTCCTTTTTACAAACATTTCACACACTCCTCAAATCCCCTTACCATTACACTCTAAGTAATTTTGTATAATCCCTAAAATCTACATACTGTAAACTTAAATTTCTAGAATATTTTTCTTCACATTCATTTAATACACCCATTCTTGTTATAGTCTCTGACTTTGATACAATTTAACGGCTATTTTTGCAATTTTATTTACCTTTCTCAAAATAAACGAACCGCAAAGCATCATTTATCTTTTCTTCCTTGAATCTTTTATAGCCCAGCTTTTCATAAAAGGCGAGATTCTTTTTATCCAAATGTCCCGTAAACAACTCAAATCTCGCTCCCTTAAAGCACTTTTCAACAGCCTTCATCAGTTTTTTGCCTATACCTTTATTCTGATAATCAGGATGCACAATAAGCCTTCCTATATAGCAGCTTCCATCTTTCTCAAAAGCTCTAACAGAACCTACAATCCTCCTGTCTTCAACAACTTTCAGAATAATCGAGCCTTCCGATTCTTTTTTAAGCTCTTCCAAAGTCTGATTAAGCGGTAAAATTGTAAAATCATTGTATCTTATTGCATTTTCCTGATATGCTAGCTTTTGAAGGTTCAGGATATCTTCAAGGTCATTTTTTGTAGCTATATCAACACTCGGGAAACCATAGTCAATGCCAGACGCCTTTATATAATTTCTGGTTTTTGGACAAACAAGAACGCATAATCCACAATGGGTTTCACCTGGTGAGACTTTCCATGTTCTTTCAATTGCTTTATTTCTGCAAGCCAATGAATTATATAATGTCTCCCGCTCCATACCGGCAAACCACAAATCTCCACTAAGAGCTTCGGCAGGACAATTCCTTACACAATTATTACATACCCCACAACCCGACTCATTGATGGGTTTATTCACATCTAGTGGAGCATCGGTTAGCACAGTTGAAATCCTTACAGCAGAACCATATTTTTCAGTAACCAGTAGTGCACATTTGCCTATCCAGCCAAGTCCTGCTCTTGTTGCAACAGTTTTGTGAGGAAGAATCGTAGAATGGTCCTTATTATTTATACTGATATTTGCTCTTGTCTGTGGAAAAGCATTAAATCCGGCATCTTTGATTATTTCTGATGCCTTTAAGTCTAAGTCATCAAGAAGCTTGTTTAATCTGAAATATTCATCATAATATTCCTTTGTAGGACTGTTTCCTATCCCATTTATTACAACAGGATCAATTGCCACTGCAATAGCAATTCCAATGTTAAAGCCCTGTCTTTGATTGAGTGGAAGTTCACCTAGGTCTGCAAATCCTACCAGTGAAGCTCCTGCTACTTTTAATTCTGTTTTTAAGCGTTCACTCAAAAAGTCCATCTATTCCCCTTCTTTCTCTGTCAAACTAAAAGCCCACAGAATCACAAATATGTGACTCCGCGGGCATATATCCACGTGTAAGGCTACAAAACCTCTATGTAGCTCAGGCATTTTTGCCCTTATACATACTCACCTTTTGAAATATTTTTTCATATCTTTTCCATTTTGTCAATAGTTATAGAGTGATTTCGTGCATGATATTCTTTCTTTGCTCCTCTAGATTATCTATCTGTGCAGCAAACAATATCACCTGCTTAATGCCGTCATTCCTCCGTCCCTGCTACATCCCACATAGCAGTGTCTCTTTTATAACTTCATCATAATAAGGCTTCTATTGACTTCCTGCCTAAAAATCCTATTAAACTTTATTTTCCTAATCCTTCCACCGATTTTCTTAGTGATTTTGTATGCTTTAGTCTCTTTTTATGTCCCGATGGACTTTTTGAAGGGGATGGGACAGAACAACTACAGGTACCTTTTAACATCATCTATCTTTTCATAATCAAAAATACTATCAATTATTACCTCTAAAACGTCAGTATCTAATTTTGATATCTTATTCTTTATTTCTTCTGGCACTTTTCCAAACTTCTTAGTTAACAATCTTATTACTGCTTTGGAAAGAGCCTTAGTCTCGCCTCTTAATTCGCCTCTTAATTCGCCTTCTTCTCTATATTGTTCTGCTAAAGTCATCACAACTTCACTCCCTCCTGGATATTTCGCTTCAACCTTCTTGATAATATCTTCAACATCTTCTTTTGTTAATTTCGGACCAGCATTCAAAATATATCTCATAAAGGTCTCAAAATATTCAGCTGTACCTCTCCCTTTATCTCCTCATCCGTATACCTTGACAGATCATAAAGTAGATACTCGTAATCAGGAACATATTTTTTTACATCTTCCGGAAGTTCTCTATTGCCTTTTATCATTTCCCCTAATGTGGTCTTAATTTTCCATTCGTCGTTTCCGTGATAAATCACAATAGGTATAACTATTGGGAGCTCACTAGGGATTTCCTTTTTGACCTTGGCTTCCCATATTTCCAGCATATATTTTAATAGCTGGAAAGAGATATTTCTGCTAGAGTAACTTTTGTGTTCAATTATATCATGAAATCAACTCATGTCAAACGCATGTTCTGAACCAACACAAAACTTCCAGACAGGAATTACTTAATCATATTATTCCATTTAGTGAAAGGCATCTTGAAAAACTATTAAATGAATTATGTAAAATGTACACCCTTTGTTTGTTGTTGATTAACTATCTTCAAAGACAATCGGCTCATTTTCATTACCCAATTTATAAGTTTGAACCGACAGAATCTTTACGTCCTCAAGGGGTTTATTATTAATTCCAACCTCTACATTAGCTATCTTGTCCACTACATCCAAACCTTCATATACTTGACCAAAAACTGTGTGACTGCCATCTAACCAAGGAGTACCTCCTATTTGGGAGTACGATTCAATAAGCTGTTGATCCATACCAATGGATTTACAGTACTCCTTTGTTTGATAATCTAAAATTTGCTTCTGGACTATGAAAAATTGACTTCCGTTGGTATTAATGCCACTGTTTGCCATAGAGAGAGCACCACGTATATTATGGAGCTTGCTACTGAATTCATCTTTAAAGGGTTTGCCCCAGATGCTTTCACCACCTCTACCATTTCCTTGAGGATCTCCACCCTGAATCATAAAATTATTGATAACTCTATGGAATATAATACCGTCATAGTATCCTTTTTGAGAGAGTCTTACGAAATTTTCAACCGCAAGTGGTGCATCCTCATAAAAAAGTTTTATTTTTATGTCACCTTGGTTAGTCTTCATCACGGCGACCATATCACCCTTAACTGGTTCTGAAAGCTGGTAGCTAACAGGCGATTCCGATGAATTAAACTTCGTAATAAGCTCTTGGGTTCTTTCCAAATCAAGATTCATTTTAGATTCACTTATAACTATCAACCCTTTATCATAGAAAACCTCTTTGCCTAATGCATTTTCTGCTAAAGCCCTTAGTGGAACCAGCATTCTATCGTTTATTATTTGGGCTGGCTCATCCATAACAACCTTTTTTTCATCAATAAGCATCGTTTTATCGTTTGAAGTAAGTCTTACGCTGCTATTATTAAAGTTTATTATCGCAGTTTTTGTCTCATTATCAAAACTTACATCTGCACCAAAATTTTCAGAGATAAACCTTAAAGGTACAAGCGTTCTTCCGTTCTTAACAATAGCTTTAACCTCCGTATTGGACGTATCAATATATGTAGGAATGTTTTTTGCATATGCCCTGTTGCTATTTACTAATAATACTACTGCATCCTTTAAATCATATTCAAGTTCATTAGAAAGTCCAAATACATTAAGATTAGCTGATGCCAAAAGTGTCATAATCAAAATACTTATAAACTTTTTTGCTGACATTATGAATCTCAACCTCCGTTATAAAGTGTTTTATGTTTAAATTATAACATACTACTAAACCTTTATGAACCCACCTAAAACAACAGGGACATTCGGATGACATAATTTTCTTTTCTCGTGGTGTAGTACAAATGCAATTCTTTAAACTCTTGATTATTAGCAACCATAGGCAATATGCAAAAAGGATGAACATAAATTAAAAAAAGAAGAAGGATGGCATATGTAAATAGAAATTCAACATTTGCAGAAAAAGGGCTTTAGCAACTCCATAATCTCTACTCCATATGTATTTTAAATTTATCAAATCAATTGTTAAACACCACTATAATTCTGTAATTCATCCTCTTGGAAAATTAAGCCTTGCATTCCCTCCATAAAACCAAAGTGCCATCTGATCATAAGCTAACGCTGCTTCAGTATCAGATTTGAACCCCCGCTTATAATGTGTCTTCTTGCAGAACGTAAGTCTTGCCGCCCAATACTGATGCCTGGAATCATAATATACTCCCACATAAGGTGATAACTTCTCACTTTTTGAAGAAATCCCTTGATGGCATTTAGCATATTTTTCTTCTGCTGTCACACCATGTTTTTTCAATACTTCATTATGCTTTTCCCTAAGTTCATCTTCCGTCAATTCAAGAAAATTCAATTTAATTGATTTCCCATAGTATAAGTTAATCATATAGTCGGCAACAATAGCCGCATCATACTCATCAATATAGTATCCACCATGAATGCTTTTTCCTTTAAGCATAACTCTTGCTACCCATTTTGAGGTCTGAGTATTCCAGTAAACATTGTTATACTTTGACGTTTTATTAAGCCTTGGAAAGGAAATCTGTGCAAATTCACTTTTGTTATTACATATAACTAAATTTTTTCTGCGGAAATCAAAAGGATTCCCGTTTTTATGATATATACACTGCTGTCCTGAAATCCCAAAAACAAGCTTGGACATTGAAGTCCTCTTTTTATTTGAAAGTGTAAAAACCTTTGCATCATCATTTTCATAATTATATGCAAGCCACTTAAACGCTTTTGCTTTATCGTAGTCAGCTTCATCTAATAAAATCTTATTTCCATTTGGACAAACAATTACTGGCATTATCCTCTCAATTCCTTCTAACATGATTTACAAACATTTTTCCCTTTATAATTTATCATGTCTTTAGTGCTTTTGCAAAAAATACAATCGGGCTGATATTTTTGCAATATTATACTTGAACCATATACAAAAATTTCTATTGGTTCTCTCTGTTCAAGTTCCATAATTTTTCTTAGCTCCATCGGGAGAACTATTCTTCCAAGTTCATCAACCTTTCTTAGAATACCAGTACATTTTATTTAATTTTACCTCATCTTTAATTTACAATTGCCTCTTTGTCCAAATTTCTCACTTGGGTTTATATCCTATACTGTTATAGGTCAGAATAGTTTGCAGCAAAATCACACTTTTGACAGGATATTTTGCAGCTATAGACACATGAAAAATAATGAAACATGATGGATTGCGTATTCGCCATTGGGTGGATCAAAATGGGTAAAAGGCATGACCGACAAAAAATTGTCTTCTCGTATCAGCAGGCACTTGTCATTATTACGCACCCATGATCTCATCAGAAAATTGCCTAATCAGCCTTAGTATGTTCTTACAGACAAAGGCAAAAAAATAACCACTGCTATGGGTGTTGATTTAGCCGCATCAACAGAGGATTTAATGAAATTAGCTGTATAATAACTTGTTTTTTATTGTAGTTGTTACTTCGTAAGGTACTATAAGAAATATTTCAATGTGTACCAAAAATTGAAAGCCGCTAACACCCTTAATTGAGACTTGATATTAACCGCTTTCAACTTTTAAAAATCATTATTGACTTTTAATTAATTCTGAATACCTGTGGTCTTTCTATTCTATTCTACAGATGATTTGCCAGCATTTCTCACAATACCTTTAGCCAAAAAATCACCACAAATCAAAAAACGCTTATCCTTACGGATAAGCGTGATTAATCTTGGTTGCGGGGAGCGGATTTGAACCACTGACCTTCGGGTTATGAGAAAGTAGAAACGAATTATCTAAATTAATGTGGTTTTTAATGAATTCCCCAAAGCCCTAGTAACTTGCAGTAATTTTCGATACCTACTTGTTGAATCTTACTGTATCTTAAGGTTATTTTTAGTGGCTTATCGTAGGAATAAACATCAAATAAACATCGCTAAACATCACAAATCTTATTCAATAAATCACAAAGTATTTTCAAATTGGGACCGAATATCATTGTCAATGACCACTACAGTTAAATTGGATATTATTTATTATTATTATTTATTATTTAGTTTTACTGTACTACAAGGTCAAATTTTATATACTATAAAAGTTCTGTTCTTGAAGATTTCAGTAATTTTTTCATAGAGCTTTTACCAGTTGAGGCTATTTTCAAATCATTCCTGTTAAGTTTCTCAGTTTCTCTGTATATATTTTCTATTTTTAATAATATGTAAGTTAGCAGTTCTTCAAAAACAAGATAAAAGATGGCTTCCATCTTTTATCTTGTTAGTTTGGTAATTTTTGATATTTTAGACTATACTCAATCGCTGTATTTTATTTCAAACTGCTTACCGATTTATTTCATTCATAAATATAAATAGTTATAAAAATCACCATATTCAGGTAAGGCTTGCATGTTTTGTTAACTCCAGTTGCAAATATAAGTTTAAACTGGTGCATCTTAAGCTAATGATTCAAAATCCATGGATTTTATAACAGAATAAAGCCAAGATTTGTGAATATGCAATATTTTCTTGGCTTTAATCTGTTTTATAGCCATTTACCTAAGATTATTAACTACGTTTTTCGAGTAGAAATTCATCAAGCAATTCATAAAATGTATCAAATGCTTCGCCTTCATCTTGTGAAAAAAAATTAATAATTTCACTCCATCCATGCGTAGATCTAATCTCATATCTATCAGCAATCCAATCTTGAAATTCTGGAATAAAGCATAAATACTCTTGCTTACCGTTCAATTTATAAAGCGCATAAAAATAGCCATCTATAAATGCTCTTAAGCGGGTCAATGATTTTTTGCCTATGTACATTCCAGGTTTTATTCTAACTGCCTTTAAAAGTTCAGTTAGTTCTTTAATAATAGTACTTTCATCCATTTCTATTACTCCTTTATTCTTAAAATGGTACAGTAGTAACTACCATTTCACCTAAAGCTTCAAAATCTGCAAGCCATTGCTGTAGTGGGATACCTACTTTATGAATATTATCATAAACCATTCCATTATATAAAATACCAGTATGATATCCATTTTCACTTATTACCTTATTAGCAGTGTTACTCCATACATATCCTTGTCTTGAGAATTGCATACTAACCTGCTGTCCGCTTATTCCACTTTTCACCATCATTTTCTTAATGCTTTCAGCACACTGAGTACACCTAAGATTACCAAACTTATTTGCTATTTCAGTAATCTTCTTTCCCCACTTACCTGGATCATATGGTGGTCCACCATTTCCTCCGCTACCACCAAATTTATCAGCAGCCCATCGAGCAATACTTTTTCCACCTTCCCAGATATTATGAGTAGCCATTACTATTGTGTCTTTGTTATCAGCAACGAAGCATACTCCTAAGCCAACTACATAAATTGCTTCACCAACTGGAAGTGGGCCATCTAATAAGCATATCGGTGCAGCTGCTGTTCCCCAAGTTGCTGTAGCTGAATAACCATAAGAGTCCTGGTAGACAATAGGATTGTTTTGGCAATAGGCAAATAGATTATGGCCTATTAAGTCGCCCCTTTTACCTAGAATTTCATCTGCATTAATAAACCTTCCCCACTCTGGATTATAGTACCTGCTCTGCAAATAATACAATCCAGTTTCAGTATCGTACCTATAACCTCTATACCTATACGGATTCTTTTGACCTACAGAGCTTGCCAGAGTACCTGATACACTTATTACCTTACCCCATGTATCATAAGTATAGCTTACCACTTCT
>JAEWSG010000061.1 GCA_023398495.1 Bacillota bacterium | reverse complement strand
TTGCCTAATCCTTTCTTCAGATTCCAGTTCACACTGGACACCCTTGGCTTCGGCTGTATCCTTCCCACTGTCGGGTGGATTGGGGACTTTCACCCGTTAGAACGTGTGCTCACTGGGCACACCAATATAGCTGAGAAGGTAAATCCTTCTCAGCTTTTTTAAATTTCTTAAGAAAGTTCGTTTCTTTTTTAAGAAATCAAATCTATCAAAAGGCCGACTTTGCAAAGAAATACCTCCGCTATAAATTATTTTCTAAGCCAATTTTTTTGTGGAACTTACAGGAAGCTTTCCTCGTCTAATGTTCTAATAGTACTAACAGGAGGTTATATAAATATGATGCTAAAACCAGTAAAACATTATAAAGAACCTTATTATCCTGAGAAAAAAATTATTCTTAATAACCCAAGCCTTTTAAATACCGCGCCAAAGCGTTGGGCTAATAATAAAAGCGTTCAGGTTGCTCTTTCTTCAATCCTGCTCATGACTTTAACAGCATGCGGACCAAAGTACACCGATACCGACAAAACTGCAAGTCCGGAAAACACTGTCGCTCCCACTGCTAAAACTGACGTTTCTGAAGTTGATAATGAAAACAAAACCAGCGAAGTTACAAATGGGTATGTTGCACCGATATTTGAACACGGTGAAGGCATTGGAAGTTTTGGGTGTATGTCTATAGCCCCTCCGGCTTTTCTATCAGAGGAGGAAGCATATCAAGTGATCAGTGACGAGGCCAGAAAAAGAGGAATTAATTTTGAAAAGGAAAATGAAATTTTAAAAAACATAATGCTTCCTGTTACCTATACCTTCCCGGAAAAATTTATACAAGATCCCGATAATCCCGATATCATTATTGCTGAAAAGCCGTCAAAAACACAAAAGAAAGGTAATCTGATTCTTGATGGATATGACCATGATAAACAAATTGCATTTGAGTTCGTTTCAGTTTCGGACTTTAAAGGCTGGATAGGAGATTCGACGGTACATAGTTCAGTAGAAAGCTATCATTGTCTTGAAACCTCCAAAACACTAAGAGAAGGCATTATTGACAAAACAGATAATAAATTTGTTGGAGTCTTTTATGATCCTATTGCAGGAATTTCTATCGAGGAACTTCGCAAGGATTATTCGTTTGATAAAAGAAAAGAACTTTCAAAAGAACTACTTCGCCAGCAATTTTCTGACTTTCTAGAATGGCTTAAAGCTGAAGGTGTAATATAATTTATTACTTTACGACTTATAGGAGAATATTTAAAATGCAGATTAAACCGATTAAAAAATATAAAATACCAAAGTATCCAATAAAATACGTGATACTTAATGATCCCAACATACTTAAAAACATTCCAAGAAGATGGAAAGGTAATGCAAAAGTAGGTATTGCCCTATCTTCCCTTTTGCTTCTTACGCTGGCTGCTTGCAGCCAGCGTGGCGTTAAGCTTCCTGAAGAGGCTGTAAGCAATAATAAACCCATTGATCTTTCCAATAGAAAAATTGCTGCCAATGTAATTCCCGGTCAGAAAGCCTCACCTATCTTTGAACATGGCGAAGGAAGCGGCTCCTATGGCTGCGTTTCTGTATCACCGCCAGTGTTTTTATCGGAGGAGGAAGCTTTAGAGGTTATTATTGAAGAAGCTGCCAAATACGGATTAAATTTTTACCCTGGTGCTGAAGAATTGGAAACTTCAATAGAATTAAATACTACTCAAGTGCAGGAAGAAATAGTATTTTCCAATACTACTATTATTGACAGGGATACTTCCGTTAAAATTGACAACAGCAGTCATAAATACACAAGGGCAGGCAAAATCGTGCTAGACGGCGGAAATGAAGACGGCAGGATATCTTTTGAGTATGTATCAGTAGACGATTTCAAGCAATGGAATCCAAATTTCAGTGAGGTTAGCATATTTTATACATATGATATAAAAAAGACTGCCCAAACCTTCGTGGAAAATATTAAGGACAATACTAACCACAGTTACGTGGGAACTTTTTACGATCCAATGCCATGTACGGAAATAGAACTTACAGCCGAAGATTCAGGTATCCATTATACCGAAAAAGAATTTGAAACAAAATCCCTTGAAGCATCTGAAAATGACTTAAGAGAGCAGGTAAGAGACTTTATTTGTTGGCTTAAAGCTGAAGGTGTAATATAATCCTTTTAAGGAGGAAAAACTAATGCATTATACATTGCATTTAACAAATGCTTGTAATATGGCGTGTAAATACTGCTATGTAAACGGTGAAAACAAATGCACAATGAGCATAGAGACTACAAAAAAGGTTGTTGATATGGCGACTGAAAGCAATAAAAGCTCCATAGGAATCATATTCTTTGGCGGTGAACCTTTACTCCATAAGGATCTGATCTATGAAACCGTGGAGTACTGCAAGTGGAAGGAAAAGAGTTGCAACAGTCTGTTTCACTATAAGATCACTACAAACGGACTTCTATTGGATAAAGCTTTTATGGACTTTTCAACCAAGGTAAACCTTTTCATAGCTATGAGCCATGACGGTATAAAAGAAGCCCATGACAAAAACAGGGTAGATAAAAACAAAAACGGTACCTTTTCATGGCTCAGTGATAAAATAGACCTTCTCCTATCCAACAGACCTTATGCACCTGTCATGATGGTTGTAAACAGCGATACAGTTCAATATTATTTAGAATCGGTAAAATATCTCTACAACAGGGGCTTTAAATATCTCATCTGTTCACTTAACTATGCTGGAGATTGGGATGATAGCTCTATGAAAATTTTAGAGGATCAATATAAAAAACTTGCGGATTTTTACTACGAAAGAACCCTTGCTGAAGATAAATTCTACCTTAGTCCCTTTGAGGTAAAAATCAGTTCACATATTAACAAAGATACTTACTGCAACGAAAGATGCGAGTTAGGTAAAAAGCAATTATCAGTTGGTCCTGACGGATTGTTTTATCCCTGCGTTCAATTTGTAGGAGACAAGCATTATTCTATAGGCAATGTTAATACAGGTATAGATGAAACAAGACGGCAAGAACTTTACAATGTAAACGAGGAAGAGAAAGACAGTTGCCGCGAATGTGCCATAAGGACCCGCTGTAACCATTACTGCGGATGTCTTAACAAACAGACTACCGGCAGAATCGATCAGGTTTCTCCTGTGCTATGTGCTCATGAAAGAATTTTAATACCAATTGCAGATAAACTAGCTAACAAACTATTCAAAAAAAGGAATGGCATGTTTATCCAAAAACATTATAATGATATGTTCCCTTTGATATCTCTTGTAGAAGACGCAACAAGACAAAAAAAGTAAAAGAAGTTTTCTTCACAATTTTTTGGATTTATTAAATTTTTTTAGAACATACAAACTCAATTGGATTTAATTAATCAAATAAACTTTTAAAAAAAGTTAAAACTAAATGAGAATAAGAATATAGTTTTAAAGGAGGTACAAACATGGGCTTTTTTGATTTCTTATATAAAAACGAATCATTAAAAAATGTAGCTCGCGATAATATACCAAATTTTCAATCGTTAAATGAAGAGTTCTCAATGGATATGACTACTGAACCCTATGGTACCAATATAAAAGAATTGGACAATTCTTATTCAAGTAGCGGTGTCGAAATTCAAGACACCAGAAACACTCTTAGAGTAATATACAGCGGTCTGTTAGCCAAAAACGGTACCAAGGAAATTTATGCTGTTATAGGTTATGGAGACAATTTAAATTGGGAAAACGTTCAGGAGTATCCAATGCACAAACTGTCAGCTAAAAAATATGAGTTGATTTTTCCGGTAACAAGGGCAGGAGAGATAAATATGGCTTTTAAAGACTCCTCAGATAACTGGGATAACAACTCAGGAAGGAACTTCACTTTTACCAATTATGTTTACGAGGGCAGCCATTAGGCTGTCCCTTTTTTTCTGACAAACATGTAGTGAAAAGGTCTATAATTAGTCTTGGTTAAACTCTTTGAGACCCCCCTTTGATTTATACCGTATTCTTTAACTTAATTATAAACTCTTCCTGTTCGTGTTTGAGCTTATCAATATAGTTCCAAAGTGCTGACTGCGAATTATACTCCATAAAAATGATCTTTAATCCATACTCAAAATCGCTGTTATGTCTCATTTTCCACATTATTTTTGTTCCTGCTTTTACAAAAGTGTCCTTAATGTATATATTTACGTTTAAAGCCTCACCTTCACCAAATTCGCACTTTGAGCATATCATCAAGCCCTCATAGCTTATATTTTTGGCTATTGCAACACTTTCCTGATCACCTAGAACTCTAAAAACATCAACATAAATTGAAACCGGATAACGCTCATGTGCCCTGCTGTTTACAATATACTCTTCGTTATTTACTGCCAATTTTACAATGCTCTTTGAAGGTATCACTTCAACAACATAACAACTTGTCATATATATTTTATCATTCCTTTCTAATCCTATGACCACAGGATCACCATCTAGAAAGCTTGCTCCAGAAAATTCACACGAAAATTTTACTGATACAATATCATCACTTATATCACGATACACATCCACAACTATAGTCTTGGCATGAAAAGAGCTTGAATAGTGACTTAAAGACACAATATCACCAATTTTTATAAACATAGTCCCACCCCAATAGAATTATCGGATTTTTTATTATTTATATTAAGCCAAAGGACTTTTCAAAAATTCAAAATCGCAACAAACTCTATACAGAAAAAAAACGCCTATTTCTAAGCGTTTATTTATCTTCAGGTGTTGCATTACTTTCAATTGCATACCTGTAAAGTTTTAATTGTGTTTTTGCAACACCAGTTTCGATTGTAATTTCATCATCCTTGACATTTATCACCTTACCTATTATTCCTCCGATTGTTATTACATCATCACCTTCTTTGATTGAGTTTTGCATATCCTTCCTTGCTTTGTCCCTCTTTTTTTGTGGCATAAATATCATAAAATACATTATGCCAATAAATGCCACCGGTAACAATAAAGCACTGATAATTTCCTGATACCCTTGCATAATAGACCTCCTGTTTTATATAAATTTATTTATAGCCGAATTTACCAAAAAACTCATTCCTGAAATCTCCAAGTCTGTCTTCCATTATAGCCTTTCTTACGTTTTCCATCAATTTAAGTAAAAATCTCAGATTATGCCATGTAGTAAGCCTTATCCCTAAAACCTCCCCAGTTTTTATCATGTGTCTGATATAAGCCCTGGAAAAATTTCTGCAACAATAGCAATCACACTCGGGATCAAGGGTAGAATAATCTCTTGCATAAGTAGCATCTCTAATAATAACTTTTCCTCTGCTGGTAAGAACAGTCCCATTCCTTCCTATACGTGTCGGAAGTACGCAATCAAACATGTCTATTCCCCTTAGTGCACCTTCTAACAGATAGTCTGGACTTCCTACTCCCATAAGATATCTAGGTTTATCTTCCGGAAGCAGTGGTACTGTACATTCTAGCATAGAGTACATTTCTTCTGCCGGCTCTCCTACACTCAATCCTCCAATTGCATAGCCCGGAAAATCAAGTTCTAAGAGCTCATAAGCACTTTGCTGCCTTAGTTCCTTGTACATTCCTCCCTGAACTATACCGAATAATGCTTGTTTATCGGTATTTTTATGGGTGTCTTTACACCTTTTCGCCCATCTGGTTGTTCTCTCAAGAGAGTTTTTTGCATAGTTGAAATCGGCAGGATAAGGTATGCACTCATCAAAAGCCATTATTATATCTGCTCCAAGGTCATTTTGTACCTTTGTTGCCATCTCAGGGGTAAAAAAGTGTTTTGACCCATCAATATGAGATTTAAAGGTAACACCTTCCTCCTTGATATCTCTAAGATCACTAAGACTGAATACCTGAAACCCTCCACTGTCAGTCAAAACCGGCCTGTCCCAGTTCATAAAGCCGTGCAATCCACCGGCCTCCTTCACAATGTCATGGCCAGGCCTCATATACAGATGGTATGTATTGCTTAATATAATTTGAGCATTTATACTCTTTAACTCATCAGGAGACATACCCTTAACAGTTGCCTGAGTACCAACAGGCATAAATGCCGGTGTATCAAAGTATCCATGCGGTGTATGTACCCTTCCCAACCTTGCTCCTGTCTGTTTACATTTTTTAATCAGTTCATATCTAACTGCACTCATATTCACCATATTCCTTAATCTATTTTATAAACATCGCATCTCCAAAACTAAAGAACCTGTATCTATCATCAACTGCTTTACTATATGCTTCCATGATAGTGTCCCTGCCTGCTAAGGCACTGACAAGCATAAGAAGCGTAGATTCCGGCAAATGGAAATTTGTTATTAATTTGTCTACTACTTTAAAATTATAGCCAGGATAAATAAAAATATCCGTCCATCCACTTTGGGGTTTTAATATCCCTCTATCATTTCCGATTGTCTCAATAACTCTACAACTAGTAGTTCCAACCGCAATTATCTTACCGCCATTTTTCCTTGCGTTATTTATCTTTTCACAGTCATCTTCTTTTAAATTATAGTACTCACTGTGCATTTTATGCTCAAGAATATTTTCAACCTTCACAGGTCTGAAAGTTCCAAGTCCTACATGCAGAGTAACATATGCAATATTAATACCTTTTTCCTTTATCCCATCCAAAAGTTCCTCGGTAAAATGTAGTCCGGCAGTAGGAGCTGCTGCAGAGCCCTTATGTCTTGAATATACCGTCTGATACCTTTCCCTGTCTTCAAGCTTTTTAGTTATATAAGGTGGAAGTGGCATTATCCCGACCTTGTCCAATATCTGCTCAAATACTCCATCGTACTCAAATCTTACAAGCCTGTTTCCTTCGTCAACCACATCTATAATTTCAGCCTTCAGTTCTCCCATGCCAAAAACAAACCTAGATCCGGGTCTAGCCCTTCTTCCAGGCTTTAGAATCACTTCCCATATATCTCCTCCGGTGTTTTTCAAAAGTACAAATTCAATCTTGCCACCTGTACCCTCCTTCTCACCGAGAAGTCTGGCCGGTATAACCCTTGTATCGTTTAAAACCAGGCAATCACCCGGGTTTAAATACTCAATAATATCCTTAAAAATTCTATGTTCGATTTCACCAGTTTCTCTGTCAATCACCATTAACTTAGACTGCTTCCTGTCTGCTAAAGGTTCCTGAGCAATAAGCTCTTCCGGCAGATCGTAAAAAAAATCACTAACTCTCATAATTAATCAAACACCGTTTCTTAAAATTGATTATATAGATAACGTACACTAAAGTTAATTCTATATACCATCCAAAAATTATCTAATGTAGATGAAAAACGTCCTTCAATTTTTGAGTTTTTCATCTACAACATAAATAGAATAATACATTAAAAACCTATCCATTGCAAGCTATAATAAGAAATTACTCGTTATCTATATTATTGATAATAACATAAATTTTATGTTATCAAAGTTAATAACCAGACCTTTCATCTTAATATATTGAAAGCGATAAAGATTTTACATCGTGTTTCAATTTCCTTGATTTATAATCGTAAAAGTTCAATTTGTCCCTGCAAAATCATTTTCACGATTTATATAAACTATAATAAGGTTTTAAGTTAAGTATTTTTTGTTATTGAATTGTTTCGAAAATATTGTATAATTATATTTTATATTAAACAAAATGGAGATGATAATGTTGAGGTTAAGAAAAGTTTTATCTGCTTTACTAATTTCAGGAATGGTTTTTTCATTAAGTGCTTGCAACAGCAATCTGGCTTTGTTTATAAATGCCAAAGCCGGTGATAACTATAAGTATCACATGCTAATGAATCAAACTACCAACACAGAGACAATGGGTCAAAAAACCACATCAAAACAAGAGATGACTACTGATTATACTATTAGCGTTGCTGATGTGGATTCTGAAGGAAATTTGACACTTAACTACAAGTATGACGCTGTAAAGATGAATATTGAGGCAAACGGTACAAAACAGACTATTGACTCAAACACTACTGATTCCAGTGATCCTACTTCAGGAATCTACAAAAGCATGATCGGTAAAGGTTTCTCGACTAAAATGACCAAATATGGTGAGGTTAAAGAAATTAGTGGTATTGACGAAATGATAAATTCGATGGTTGAATCTATTGACACCGGTGACAATGAGGAAATGGCTGCATTCATAGAGCAGACTAAAGTCTCCTTAAAAGAAAGTTTCGGCGACGAGACTATCAAATCAAGCATTCAGCAGTCAACTAATATATTCCCAAAAAACGGTGTTAAAATAGGCGATTCATGGGATGTAAACAGTAGTATTAAAGCACTTGTACCAATGGACATAAAAACTACTTATACTCTCGATAAGGTTGAAAAAGGCATTGCCCATATCTCCCTAAAATCCGAGTATAAGACAGACAATTCTAAAGCGAGTGACTTTATGGGCATGAAAATGACAACAGATTTATCCGGTACTATGGCAGGAACAATCAGAGTCAACATCAAAAACGGGCTCTTATCCGAAGGAGAAATCACTCAGAATATGTCAGGTAAAATGAGTATTAATGTTCCTGCCTCAGATGGTGCTGCTGAACAAACCATTGACACGCCAATGGATTCAATCAGCACAATAACATATACAACAACAAAAATGTAGTCGAGTTAATAATTAGAAAACTCGGTTGGCAATAGTGCCTCCCGAGTTTTTGTTTTTTATGTTTAATAAAAGTTTCTAGTAAAATTCTTTACCTTACTGATAATAACCTTACTCAACCTTCGTACCTGTAAAGTAATGAGTAAGAATCTCTTTATATGTAAAGCCTTCATTAGCCATTCCTTTTGCCCCTTCCTGGCTCATTCCTATTCCATGCCCCCAGCCTTTTCCGGTAAAAATATATGTAGTTGGAACAGCTGGTATAGTCTTTTTTGTATTGTCCGAACTTATAATACTTATGTTGCTTGATGCGTTAATTGTCTTCACACCAGATGATGTCATTACTTTTTTCCCGTTCAACTGTGTACTTAAGGAACTGCTGTCTTGAACCAAAACAGCAACATCGGAATCTGTTGAAATGTCATACCACTGGCTGTCAAGGCTTAGAAATGATCTGGTATTGCCATTTGTGTAAATACGTTGGTCACTTGTTCCCTTAACTACAACTTCGATAGCTCTTCCAGCTTCCGATCTCTTGGTAATATGTACACCCTGAATACTTCCAAGCTTAAACCCTCTTTGCGTCATTATTTCGCTTATTTTTTTTGCAGTGTAGGAAACCTGCCAATTGTAATGCCACGATTTTCCTGATTCATAAGGATCGTCAACGCTTATCAAATACGGATAACCATCACTTCCCCAAACATTTTTTACATCTTCAGTTTTGCCTCCACTTGAACTAAAATAAAAAACAGCAGCCGGCTTGCCTTTATATGTAACAACTTCACTCTTTGTGTCATCTATGGCTTTGTTTGTCCTGATGTCCTCAACACTATACCCTTTATAAACCTGAGAATAAGTGGTTGTACAAAGATTAAACTTTAAGTGGCCATACTTTGATAAATTGTTCATAGTATAGGTTCTGGCTGCAACCGCTTGAGCTTTTAACGCTTCAGCATGTGAACCTGCTCCTATTTCTCCGGGAACAACTCCGTAAAGGTATTCTTCAATTGGTAAGACGTTTATTACCGTCATATCGCTTCCGGTTTGTCTTAGTACTTCAAGCCCTCCCCTATAAATCTTTTTACTGTCTCCATTTACTTTAAATAATGAAGGTGCCCCCCCTTCACATGGATTTATCCTCAAAACTGTATTTATGCTGTCATAGAGCAACTTTACCTGTCCATCGGACGAGCAAATAACGATCCTTGTATCCGAAGGAGCAACAACACTATATTCTAAAACGCCCTCAACTTCCGCATGTATAGAATTTTCGTCCGGATAAAATCCACACCAGATTTGCCATGAATCTGAAAAAACAGGATATGCTTCAATACCGCTTTTTCTTAATTCCTCAAGCTTTGGCACCAGCTCTTGATAACTTCCATAGCTTCCAAGATTAGCGTGGTAAGCACCTACTTTATCACCTTCTGGGATATCCTCTGACTTCGGGCTGTACTCTGTATGTGTACCGCCTATATTTACATAGAAAGCATCCTTTCTTACTGTTATAGGACTATTTGCGTTTTCTTCAGCAAGAATCACAAATCCGCTTTCGCCATAACTTCCTATCTTTAGTCCATTTTCGCTGTCAACAGTAAAGCTTGATACTGCTGAATATTGCTTGGTCTTTGTATCATTAAAAAACAATCCGATTCTGACTTGTTCAGGAACACCAGGATATGCCCAGCAGATAACGCTTGATAGAAGTACTATTATTATAGAAAAGATAATAAGTATTATTTTTTTTAGGTGTAATAATTTTATCTTATGTACACTTCTTTCTTTCACCGACTCAATTTCCAGCCTACAAAACTCTCTTAGCATATTTCTCCTCCATTTTATCCTTTGTAAAATACACTTTTCCTATATAGATAACGTATACTAAAGTTGAATTTATATAGCATCCAAACGTTATCTAATTTAGATGACAAACATCCTTTATTTTAGTTTTAGAGTTTTTCATCTATATTAACTATAGATTCGACAAAAGTTTCCACATCCCTTTATTGTAACATAATTGTAAACTTAGAACGGCCGTAATTAGTGCTTAACAGGCTTTATTAAAAATAAAGTTCACAAATATTGAACAATGCATATAATAGTAATATAACAGTAATTTAAAAAGCATGTTGAAATAAGCTCCAATAAACATAGGTATCAAAAATCAAAAAACGGGTGCATATTTTAATAGTGCACCATATTATGGAAAGGACATTGCGTAGAGGCTATAGAGAATGTAAACGAAGCGAAGGAAAAGTCGAATCACTTTTCTTCGCGAAGCGAGTTTGATTCGACCCGTAGCGAGTT
>JAEWSG010000059.1 GCA_023398495.1 Bacillota bacterium | reverse complement strand
GGTCCGGGCGATCGCGGAGCCCGTCCTCCCCGCCGTCCGGACCGGCTTTGCGGTCACCTCCGTCCGCGAGGAAGAGGGTGGGTTCGCCGTCAGCGACGGCAGGGAGACCGTCCATGCCGACCGGCTGATATCGACGATCCCCCTCCAGAACCTCCTCCCCTGCCTTGCGGACGTCCCGGCAGAGGTGCAGGCGGCCTGCGACGTCCTCCGCTACAACTCGCTCTGCTCGGTCTTCATCGGCCTTAAAGGAGAGGTGCCCGACATATCCTGGCTCTACGTCCCCGACCCGGAGACAGGCCTCTTCAACCGGATATCCTTCCCCTCAAACTACAGCACGATGGTCGCTCCTCACGGCCACGCCTCGATCCTCGCCGAGATCACCTACAACGACGGCGACGCGGTATCAGGGATGACGGACGATGCGGTGATCGAGCATACCGTGAGTTCTCTCATCGCCGCCGGGATCATCCCTTCGCGGGAATCGGTCGTCTACACCGGCGTCGCCCGGGAGCAGTTCGCCTACGTCGTCTACGACACAGAGTACCTGAAAAACATCGAGATCGTCAGGGAGTTCTGCCGCGACCGGAATATCCACCTCGTCGGCCGGTTCTCGCAGTTCGAGTACCTGAACATGGACGGCTGCATACGGAGCGCGCTCGACTTCGTGAGGGCGAGCCGATGAAGGTCAACATCTTCGTCGAGGACTTCCGCTTCCTGCGCTACATAGGCTGCGCGACGGCCGCACGGACCCTCTACAACCATCTCGGCCGGCTCCCCGATATGGAGGTCGCCCGCAACTCCTACTACGGCGACTTCGACCTGACCCACTACCACACCTTCGGCCCCTGGGCGCTCTACCACCTGAAGTTCACCGAAGGGGTGAAGGTCCTGACGGCCCACTCGACGCCGCGGTTAAACGAGGGGAACGTCGCGTTCTCCAGAAGGATCAACACGATCTACCCCAAGATCTACCGGCAGTTCGACCACATCATCACGATATCGGACCCCTGTCACCGGGAGACCGTGCAGCTCGTCCCCGACGTCCCGATGACCCTCATCCCGAACGGGATCGACCGGGAGTACTTCAGGCGGGACAGAAAGAAGCGCAAGGAGTTCCGCGAGGAGTTCGGGATCGAACCCGGCCGGCGGGTGGTGCTCTCCGTCGGGCAGCAGACCCCCCGGAAGGGGATCTACGACTTCCTCACCCTCGCCGACCAGCACCCCGATATGACCTGGGTCTGGGTGGGCGGGTTCCCCTACGGCACGCTCTCGAAGGACTACGCGAAGATCCAGATGCTCAAGGCCCACGCCCACCCGAACGTCATCTTCACAGGGGTCATCGATGACATCTCCCGCGCCTACAGCGGGGCGGACGTCTTCTTCATGCCCTCGCACGCGGAGACCTTCGGCCTCGTGATCGTGGAGGCGCTCTCGGCAGGCCTCCCGGTGATCGCCCGCGACATCTACGAGTTCCGGGAGATCTTCGGGGACTCGGTCCTCTTCTTCCGGAACAACGACGAGGCACGTGCCCTCGTCAACGACGAGGCGGCCCTGCACCACTGTGCCGGCGGAGCCCGCGCCTCCACGGAGCAATACGACATCACGCTTATAGCAAAACGGCATCAACAACTATACCGGGAGTTGATCGAGCGATGATCTCGATCGTCGTGCCGACGTATAACGAAGAGCAAAATATCGAGCGCTGCCTGCAGTCCCTGAACGACCAGACGGTGCCGAGGAACACCTACGAGATCATCGTCGTCGACGGGAACTCAAAGGACCGGACCCGTGAACTCGCGGCGCCTCTCGCCGATAAGGTCTTCATCCAGACGAGCAAGCGGGTGGGCGGAGCCCGGAACGACGGGGCGATGGCCGCGAAAGGCGATATCATCGCGACGACGGACGCCGACTGCATCCTTCCCCGCGACTGGGTGGAGCGGATCGAGCGGGATTTTGCGGAGAAGAAGATCGTGCAGCTCTACGGCACGGTCTACCCGCTCGAGGGTGGAATCAGGAACAATCTTTCGCTCCTCGGTGCAAACGTCTTCTCGCGCCTGGGCTACTACACCCGGACGATCTACTTCACGCTGGGCTGCAACACGGCCTTCGACCAGGAGGCGTTCATGCAGGCGGGGATGTACCGGTGCATCGATGCCGGCGACGATCTCGAGATCGCCCAGAGGATGCGGAAGCTCGGGAGGGTCCGCCTCGACCCCGCCCTCAAGGTCGGGTTCTCGATGCGGCGCTACCAGCAGTTCGGGACGATTAAGTCGATCTGGGAATGGTTCTATATCGTCCTCCGCGGGGGGGACGCCGGCGGCGTCTCCTACTCGCAGCGGGAGTATAAGTAGGCGTGACTGAAGAGCGGCCCATCCCGGGGGTTTACGCCGAAGCGGTGCGCCGGTCCGAGACCTGCGGGTTTGCACGCCTGCTCGATATCAGGGTGACGTCGATCGAGAGCGGCCGGGTCCGGGTCGCGATGCCGACCGCGGGGAAAGAGAACGCGCACGGCACGACCCACGGGGGCGCGATCTTCGCCGTCGCGGACCACGCCTTCGGGATCGCCGCGAACCTGGACGGGGTCGACCAGATCGCGATCTCCGCGTATATTCAATATTTTTCCGTGCCGGCGGAGGGCACGCTCGAGGCGGAGGCCTACCGGGTCTCGGAGACGGAGAAGACATCGGTCTACGCGGTCGACGTCTACTCCGGCGAGCGGCGGGTCGCCACGTTCGAGGGCGTCGGGTTCAAGACCGGGGTCTACCCGAAGCCGGGGTGAAGCGACGAAGCCGGGGTGAAGCGAACTCTTCTGCCTGCCGGTGCGTAACTGCCGCCGGCCACAATTCCCTACACCACGTAGTCTCACGCGAAGGCGCGAAGAAGAGGCACTCTCAGTGAGATACTGGACTTCGCGTCCTTCGCGGCTTCGCGTGAGGTTGTCATGGAGATAGCAGAACGTCTCACGCGAAAGACGCGAAGCCGCGAAGGAAGTTACCAGGTACCTATCCGCCGGACTTCGCCCCTACCAGACCGTCCGGCAGTGCCCGCCCCCGCGCTTCGCGAAGTACTGCTGATGGTACTCCTCGGCCCGCCAGAACTCTCCCGCGGGCTGGATCGCGGTCACGATGGGGCGCCGAAACCTCTTCGACCGGCCCATCTCCTCTTTTGACTCCCGCGCCGCCGCCTCCTGCTCCGGCGTGTGGTAAAAGATCACCGACCGGTACTGCGTCCCGATATCGGGGCCCTGCCGGTTGAGTGTGGTCGGGTCGTGGGCGTTCCAGAAGACGTTGAGGAGGTCGCGGTAGGAGACCCTCTCCGGGTCGTAGGTCACCTGCACGACCTCGG
>JAEWSG010000057.1 GCA_023398495.1 Bacillota bacterium | reverse complement strand
TATAAAACCTTTAACCCCACTACTCATAACTAAAACCCCTATAACCAAACTATTTTTATTATGATAGAATTACCCTAGCAAACCTGCGCCCATGGATGGGCGCTTTTCCGTCGCATGGCATATATCGGCTAGCGTCTCTGATGTCCTCGAACGGTCTTCTTCGGGATGACCCCGAAGTGCGCAACTGCGCCCGTGAGAGGATATGGCGGAGCCTTTCTTCATGAAACTACTACAGTGAAATACTTCATGCTCCTGCTTTCGTAGCCTTTACAGAGACGCATTGATATGTGGAGTTCCCTGCCCCGCAACGCCAGAATAGACCACGGATGGTCTATCCTATAACAAAAACTAAATTGGGCAATTTCTACCTTTATAACTCAAAATATAAGTCGGTACCATTTTGGGTTTTTAGGCGTATTTTCAAGTAATTCACTTAATTCAGTCTTATACATTCTAAATAAATATACTTTTATTGATTGTAACTCTTTTAACCATACTTCATCATCATCAGGGTCTACTCCATTATCTTTTAGTAATGCCCTTGGCCTTGGGTGTACAAATATAATGTCATCCTCAAAAGGGTCATAGTCTACTCTATATGGTTTATTGTTGCTCTCAATATAGAATTCAAATACAATACGCTTATCTACCTTCTTTAAACACCACCATTTAGGTCTCCAGGTTAATACTAACCAATATGGTTTGTTTGTTCTCGATATATATTGAATTAAAAAACTCATATTGCTCCCTTCATAACCCTATGAAATAAGCCTCCAAAGCCTTACCCTATCAACCCGACGCAGGACGCGTCGGAATGCAGGGAATTCCATATATCGTCTCGCCATTTGCGGCTGTCGCTGAATCGGGCCCTTAAGGAATACCCCTTGGCGGTGCTTGCACCCGATGAAGCGATGCGGGCAGGATGACCCGCGTGCTCTTACTCCGAAGGCCTTCTCCATGCTTTGCCCTTTACGCAAATGGACTTGTTATCTGAAGCCCTGTGCCCCGCGAAGCCTAGTCGACACGGACGTCGACGCCCCTAACAAAACCCAAATATACTTCTTTTTTAAATCTATATATGCAAAACTCAAACGGTCTACAATTTCATTTCTTAATCAGCCTATATATGTAAAGATTACAAATTATCAAAAAACGATTTCATTATTCATAATCTTATACAAAAAGTCTAAAAATGAAGGTGCAACTTTCTCATACTCTTCAAATTCAGGTTCATAACCAAATACAACTGCACCAAAATCAGTTCCAACATCCAACGCATAATATGCGTAATCATTTCTAACAGACAACGCAAAAGGCAAATGAGTATCCCAATACTCAATAATATTCTTTTTTAGCTCATTATCATCTTCTGCTGAATCTAAACTCATATTTTCAAACTCATTCCACCTAAATGCTAAATCAGAAGTTTCGGCATAATCGTCAAAACATAAAAACCAAGACTTTTCATCAGGCATAACACAAACATCAACAGTTCTTAAGAATTCTACAAACTCATCAGGAATCTTTTTGTATCTATTTAGTATTTTATTGAAAACATCCTCATCTTGACGTTTTTCACGTTTTATCTCCCAATTGTTCGATTCAGCCCAAGTTAAAAATTCTTCAATTTTTTGCTTCATATCAAGCCCCCCATAAATAATTTTAAGCATCGCTGTGGCACAAATACAGATAATTTCACTTCTATCGTTTTGACTTTAACAAGACCCACAAAGCCTTTCTTAGCGACACGATGTCGCGGCTTAACCTCTGCACAGGGTTTTAGATAACGTTTTAGGTATGCGACGGCTCTGAGTCGGACCCGTAAGGAATACCCCTTGGCAGCTTTAGCTCGACGAAGAGCTGTGGTGCGGCATTCTTCGTGGGATGACCAACGATAGCCCTTCTTCATGCTTTTTCTCACCCGCACCCTTGTGCATACCTGTTGTTCTCTGATGCCCTGAGACCCGCGAAGCCAGAGCCGCAAGGATGCGGCGCCTGTAATTCTTTGGCAAACTCATCTCTTCTGTAGTATGTATAAATCAAATTGTTTTAATCTCACTATACACTATAAGAACTTTTCCTTTAAAACTTCAATAACAAATTTGTTTAGAGCTTTTTGTCTGCTTTTACGCTTTAACGTAACCCTGCGATACAACCACTCCAAACCCAATTTCCGATATATAATTGATGCACGCTTAATATCCCCTGCAAAATGATCTAATACGCCACCAAATCCAATCAAAAGCTTGGTATTCAACTGACTTGAATTTTCAAAAATCCATGTTTCTTGATTAATCATGCCAAGTCCAACAAAGACCATATCAGGCTTCTTTTGGTTTATGTCGTTAATTATTTCCGGAGTTTTAACCTTAAAATCAACCCCGTCGTGACAACCTACTACCTGCAAACCTTTAAATTGGGATTCCATCTTCTCCTTAGCTCGCTCAGCAACCTTTACTGTAGAACCAAAGAAATAGACTGTAAAATCAGTATCTTTTATATAATTCAAAAGAGCCAATGAAAGATCATATCCTGTCACACGCTCCTCGATTTTAGTTTTATACAACTTAGACGCTAAAACAATACCAATTCCATCAGGAATAACCAAATCCCCAGAATTAATAATTTTCATAAATCTCGGATTTTCAAAGGCCTTTATTATAACTTCTGGGTTTGGCGTAAAGATCATTCTCGGCTTATTTTCTTTCAAATAACCTTTGCAAATTTCAAGTGTCTCACTAAAGCTATAGGTGTCTATATTAACACCTAAAATTGTAGTTTTCATTATTCTTCCTCAATTCGCAACTTAGAATATTTCTTGTTTTTACATGTTGATTTGCATCTGACTTTCAAACCTTTTCGCACCTTATTCAATAATCATATATCTAACCTTTCGAAAGCTTATACTCTTCCGATTTTATATTCCTCACTTCAGCCACCACGCTCCAGAGAACGACCTAGCGACACGATGTCGCGGAGACAATCCCCTCAGGGTTTCAGAGAACGTGTACATTTGCAAAGTCCATGAGTTGGACCCTCGTAGCCCTTCTTCTTTGGCGGGGCTATGCCCCCAACGAATGGATTTGGGCAGGATGACCTCATGCCCTTCTACAACGTCACGCTTCATGCTTTGCCCTTTATGCAAATGTGTTGTTGAGCGATGTACCCCTTAAACAAATAAACTCTATAGGAATACCACAACAGAAAAATAAAAATTTCATGCTAATATTTATAAAATTCTTTCATAAACTTTTATATCGTCACCAGGTATTGTTGGTTCTTTACCAATGAACTTCCAACCTGTCTTTTCATAATAACTTTCTAACGATGTAATTAAGAATAACTTTTTATAGCCCATTTCTTTAGCTCTATCTTGACAATATTTTTCTAACAACCTGCCAATATTCTTTCCGCGCTTCTTTTCTATTACATATAGACATGCAAGCCATGGAAATAAATCTTGCCTACTTTTTAAGTCGCTTCTAAGTAAAGTAACAACACCTACAAATTTATCCTCTTCCATCGCTATGTATGCTTGTGGAACATCTTCTGATTCACTATTAATAATACTTTTTATAAGAGATTTATAGAAATTCTCATTTTTTTCTGTACCCCACTGCTTCCATAAACAACTAACAACCTCATCTATAAACTCTGGTCTATCTTTTAAATTTGTTATTTTCATTTTAAGTAACCCTACCTTTTATATTTATACTATCCGCAGGCTCCAATTCTTCAAAGCCACTTATTTATTCAGAGGTATTTCGTTCAACGTGTACATTTGCAAAGTCCATGAGTTGGACCCTCGTAGCCCTTCTTCTTTGGCGGGGCTATGCCCCCAACGAATGGATTTGGGCAGGATGACCTCATGCCCTTCTACAACGCCATGCTTCATGCTTTGCCCTTTATGCAAATGTGTTGTTATAAGACGTGTGCCGACCCGCGAAGCCCTTCTAAAAAACTTATCCATGATATATTGCTTCACTTAATACCAAAAACCTTTGTAAACCAACGGTATTGTTTAACTCCCACCATGTCTCAATAATAAGCGATTTTTCATTTAATCCATCAAAAAAAATCTCAATACCACCATTATTATTTCGTATAGCTCTTCTAATCTTTGAAATAACATATCCAATATATTTTGACAAGTATACTGGTCTTGATATCTTATCGCATTTTACTTTTTCAAGAAATATACCTGTCATTTCTTTTTTAGATCTTATAAAACTATTCCCATCCAACCCAAATGGTAATATTTCAAAAACATACTTATTTGTTATAATATAAACAACTCCATCATAAAAACTATCATGAAATATAAAAACATCCTTTATTTTTAATCCAATTAATTCTTCTGCCTTCATCATTTCTTCTGAAATTATATCTCTTGATTTATTGCCATTAAATATTAATATGTACTCAAAATCTATAACTTGTTGAACATACTTTGCTTTTTCTTCAATTGATACCTCAAGTTGATTCTTTAAATCATAAATCCTCATTATTGATTCCCCTTTATGGTTAAAAAGCTAAGTATATTCTGCTGCCCCCCGGCACATGTCTTATAACGCTTCGCCATTTGCGGCGTCGATGATTCGGACTTACAGAGCCCTTCTTCGAAGGCGGTGCTCCGCACCCGAAGAATCGAAGCGGGCAGGATGACCTCATGCTCCTGCTCCAACGAATGTTCTCCATGCTTTGCCCTTCACGCAAATGGACTTGTTAGATGACGTCCACTTGACCACAGCGCCCTTCTTAATCATATCCATCCTTTGGCTCTGGCATTTTTTTATAATCATCTTGTTGATAAATCAGCTGTTCAATTTCTTTTATCAGATTTCTTAAAACTATAGCACTTTCTTCCTTTGATAGATTGCTGTCTTCCCAAATTATTTCCTTTAATTTGCCATCAAGTTCTACCCTCAAATAATATGTATTATGGGGAGTTATATAAGTCGTAGTATTATTAAATGTATTTATAGTAATAGGTGCAAAATCATCAGGATAACTTAATATATCAATATATCTAAACTTTTTTTCAATCAACTTCATTTCTTCATCTGTTAAGGTAAAATTAATTGAATAAAGTCCATTAACCAAGTCCTTAGTAAAAGTTCTATCAAAAGTGTTTAGTATATTTCTAGAGTAAATTCCAAACCCTAGTATAAAATTAAACCTATTAGATAACTTTTTTTCAATCTTATTAAAATCCGGACTCTCAAAATCTTTGACTTCACTAAGATATCTAAGGTTAACATCAGAATTATAATTATTTTCTTCACTCGAAATTTCATTACTACACCCACTAAAAATTAAACAAGCCAAAACTGTTAATACATATAATGTTTTTTTTAGTCTTAATTTCATACAATCCTCTCCTCTTAAAAATAAACTACCTCGATTTGCTCTAAACCCAAGTGGATGTCATCTAACGTTGCTGATTCACGACGTTCCTGAACCGGACCCACAGAGCCTTTCTTCTTTGGCGGCGGCTTGCCCGCCCGGTGAAGGAATGTGGCGAGTCCTTCTTCATGTTCATGCTACAGAGGACTTCTACATGTTCTTCTTTCGAGCCCTTGTGTGAATCTTTTGTTAGAAGATGTGGGGCGACCCGTTATTCAGAGTGCGATATCGCACCCTCAAATAAAATCCTCTACTAGGAATGTATAAGTTAAATTTTTGTATCTCTTCTACAAAAGTATGGTCCACACCAACCAGTTTCATGTGTTTTTACATATGTCCATTTAAAACTCTTATCAACAACATAAACATCCATTTCATCCTCAAAATCATTTACACTAATATTTCTTGCATCTTCAATAATAAGGACAGTATTATCGTGTTGGTAAAATATATAACAACAATTCTTTTTTAATTCATTAAATGTTTTGTCAGCTTCTTCACCTTTTAAACACTCTCTCTTATTGTAACTAAATAAATGCCACAGATATCCAACAAAAAAACCATTATCAAATATATAAATTTCTTCTTTTTCTCTTTTACTTAAATGACTTGCAAAGTTATCTATCCAATTCTTTCTCAAAACAATTCCCCAATTTGGTGCTTCAGAAAACTTAACATTTTTATTTCTAAGTATATCAACAATAGACATTTTGTCCTCCAAACATATAATTACTACAATATGTTACTAAAACCCTTAAGGACGTTGCGACCTTTCGCCCCATTTCTTCTAACGTGTACATCGCCCGACGCCACTGAACCGGACCCTCAGAGCCCTTCTGCTTTGGCGCGCTAGCCGGTGAAGTGGTGTGGTGCGGCTATTCTACTTGGGATGACCCCCGAAGCCATTCTTCTTGACCTTCTATCCGCACCTTTACGGGCATGTGTTGATATGCGGAGTCCTTGCGCCCTATACTCTAGGATGACACGGATGTCATCCGCCTTATTCAATACTTTCAATTGTCATTAAATTTATCTTTTGCCACTATCGTTCAATTTACTTAGAGCGACCTAGTCCATGGATGGACGGGTGAAATTCTTCTCCCTGCTCAAGACTGCCACGGATGGCAGTCGACTTAAAAGCTATCTTATCGCATTTCTTTATGCTCGGGTCCCGAAGTATATTTTTTCTCGATTCTTCCTCGGTCAAAACTTCTCTGCCCCTACCCAGGCCATGGATGGCCGGAGATTTTGCCATGCTTCAAAGACACTTTTTATCCACTTATTTTTCATAGGCTTACACGGATGTAAGCCGTCAGTATGTAAAAGACCTCAACGCCTCTTTTATCTTGACCCAGGTCACGGATGACCGGAGACAAAACTTTATGCTGTTACACTGTACCACTATTGTTAATTTTATGTTATTTCTTCCAAAATAGCAATCTGTTTGATCCATTGCAAGGATTTCGCCTATCGTGCCATATACGTACCAATTACGTCTATGCAATAATTTCCTCCGCATTAGCGAAAATTTTTTCGTCTATGCAATTATAGTTTAACTTTGGTCATGAGCCGGTCTAATGGACTTTGTATTTTAGCAAAATCTTTTTCGCTTACATGTGTGTAAATTTCTGTCGTAGTTGGACTTGCATGACCAAGCAATTCTTGTATATACCTCAAATCAGTTCCATTCTCAAGTAAATGAGTCGCAAACGAATGCCTCAATGTATGAACTGATGCTTTCTTCTTTACACCTGCTTTAAACGCTGCTTTTTCAAAAATCTTTTGTATACTCCTGACAGTTATATGTCCGTCTCCATTTTGTCCTTCAAATAGCCAACACTCTGGTCTGTAAATCTTAAAATATTGTCTTAGTAATTCCAACACGGTATTCGACAGAAGAGTATATCTGTCCTTTTTCCCTTTTGCACCCTTAATATGAATTAAATTTCTTTTACTGTCGATGTCCCCAATCCTTAAGTTAGCAGCTTCGCTCACTCGTAAACCGGCTGAATAAATCAACATGATAATTGCCCTGTGCTTTAAATTGTCAACTGATTCAATTATATTAAATACTTCATTTGCGTTCAATACACAAGGTAGCTTTTGCTCTCTTTTTGGTCTATTGATATCAAAATCCATGTCAGCGTTATTTTTTACATCAATATACAAAAACTTAAATGCACTTACAGCTTGGTCTATATACGCTGCTGATTTATTTTCATCAATCAATCTCAATATATACAATTTCATATCATATTTATCTATATTATCTATACATTTCTTATGGAAATGTAATAATCTTCTTACATGGCCGAAATAAGCCTTTTGCGTTTTCACACTATAGTTTCTTATTTTCAACTCATTTTTCAATGTTATCATTGTTTCTTTGTCGTAATCATAGTTTTCAAAAAAAACGTTATCTCTACCAAAAAAACTACATAGCAATTTGATTCTTTTGGTATCCTCTGGTATTAACCATATTTTATCAGATTCAACCCATTTTCGTCCATCAACTTTTCTTATCTTTTCAACATTTTCCACTGAATAGGGAAACTTGACAGACAAAAAACCCTCCGAATGCTTCTTTACATGCACAAACATAAACTTACACCTACACTTCACTTCTCAAACATTTGTTCGTTATAATAAAAGTATACATCCGTTTTAAAACAAAATCAATAATTTAGCAAAATGTTTTCCAAGTACTATGCACAAAAAGTTATGCCTCTTGTTTCAACTCTCCTGACCATCCGATTTATTGTGCTAACCAGATAAGCAATAGACTCAGCACTGTACCCAATTCCGTCGGTGCTCACATTTCGGCATTTTTGAAGAACATAGAGCCTTGCCCCACTTATTTCCTTTGCTATTTCAACTATATCTTTTTTATCTAGCCCAGGTGCAAGAGTTGTCCTGAATTCATAGTCTACAGCACTATTTATAAGGACGTTCACACTTTTCATTATATTTCGGATATCAACTTCTGTCCCACAGATTTCACTGTATTTTTCGTATGGTGCCTTAAAATCCATTGCAATGTAATCAATAAGTTCTGCGTGCAAAAGCTCTTCAACCACATCAGGATTTGTGCCGTTTGTGTCGAGTTTTATTGAATATCCCATCCTTTTTAATTCAGCAAAAAAGGGCAAGAGCCCCTTTTGTAGTGTAGGCTCTCCCCCGCTTATTACAACTCCTTCAAGGAACCCCTTTCTTTTTTCCAAAAATGTCAGCACTTCTCCAACAGTAGTTATACTTTCGTGAACGCCGTCAATCAAAGCCCTGTTATGACAATAAGAACAATCCATATTGCAGCCGGGAGTAAAAATAACGGCACATATTTTCCCTGGATAATCTACAAAAGAATTTTTTTGCAACCCGGCTATTTTCATGATATCTTCTCCGCCAATACAAATTTCTTTCTTTCTGTGTATTCTTCTTTCTTTCCAAGGTTAAAGTTGGCTACCGGCCTTAAATACCCGGTCACCCTGGACCATACTTCAGTATTTGCTCCACATTCCGGACAGGTGTAATGCTCCCCTTTTATGTATCCGTGTTCTGTGCATATACTAAAGGTTGGTGTTATCGATATATAAGGCATTTTATAATTTACAAATACCTTTTGAATAAGTTTTTTACAAACTTCTATGTCCTCTATGCTTTCACCAAGATACAAATGCTGAACTGTTCCGCCTGTATAGAGTGATTGGAGTTCGTCCTGAAGTTCTAAAGCATCAAAGATATCATCAGTATATTCAACCGGAAGCTGTGTTGAATTTGTGTAGTATGGTGTATCTTTACCTGCAGTTATAATGCCCGGGTACTTCTTTCTGTCAAGTTGGGCAAGTCTATATGAAGTACCTTCTGCCGGAGTAGCTTCAAGATTGTAAAAATGTCCTGTTTCATTCTGAAAATCTATTAATACCTCTCTAAGGTAGTTCATTATTTTAATTGAAAACTCCTGACCTTCCTTTGTAGCTATACTTTTACCCATAAAATTCAATAGTGCTTCATTCATACCAATGATACCAATTGTATTAAAATGATTATACCAGTATTGACCTGTCCTTTCCTTTACATGTCTTAAATAGTGAGTCGAATAAGGATACAAACCTTTATCCGACTGCTGTTCAATAATTTTTCTCTTTATCTCCAAAGAAGTTCTGCCTATATTTGCAATTTTCCACAACCTTGCTTTAAACTCGCTTTCCGACTTTGAAAGGCATCCTATTCTGGCAAGATTTATAGTAAAAACACCTATGGATCCTGTAAGCGGATTACTTCCAAAAAGTCCTCCGCCCCTTTTTCTGAGCTCGGTTGTATCAAGCCTGAGGCGGCAACACATTGAAACAGCATCTTCCGGTGAAAGATCTGAATTTACATAGTTTGCAAAGTAAGGAATACCGTATTTACAGGTTATTTTCATAAATTCATCAACTACAGAATTGTTCCAGTCAAAGTTTTTGGTGATGTTAATGGTAGGTATTGGAAAAGTGAAAACCCTGCCCTTTGAATCACCCTCTAACATTACATCACAGAAAGCCTTATTGAAAATGTCCATTTCCGCCTGAAAATCCTTGTAGCTTTCATTCATGTATTTCCCGCCTATAATAACTGGTTCGTCCTTAAGCATTCCCGGCACTGTTATATCAAAAGTCAGGTTGGAGAAAGGGCATTGAAATCCCACTCTTGTAGGAACATTTATGTTAAATATGAATTCCTGAAGGCATTGCCTTACCTGAGCATAGGTCATATTATCATAGCGGATAAAAGGTGCACAGTAAGTATCAATACTGGACCAAGCTTGGGCACCAGCAGTTTCACCCTGCGTAGTAAAAGTTGAATTTACAATCTGACCTAAAAATGATCTTAAGTGTTTTGCCGGTTTACTTTCAACTTTTCCTTCAACTCCGCCAAATCCATCAAGTAATAATTGTCTTAAGTCCCATCCAGCACAGTATGGGCCAAAAAAACCCAGATCATGAATATGACAATCGCCGTTTTCATGGGCTTCCCGTACCTCCGCCGGATAGATTTCATGTAGCCAGTATTTCTTAGTAAAGGTCTCTCTGACATAATTATTAAGTCCGTTGACACTTTTCTGTGTATTGGCATTCTCTTTTATATTCCAATCCCTGTCTCCAAGGTAGTCAGAAAACATATCAATAGTTGCACCCACCAGTGCATTAAGGTCTCTGGCACTTTTTCTCTTTTCCCTGTATAATATAAATGCCTTAGCTGTTTTAGCATGGCCGCTCTCAATCAAAACCTTCTCAACAGTATCCTGAACCTCTTCAACTGTTGGAATCCTATCTTTATATGTAAGTTCCACTAAGTCCATAACTTGTCTGCAAATGCCCTCAGCTTTAGCAAAATCGTCTCCTCCACATGCTGACGCAGCTTTAAAAATTGCCCATGTTATTTTCTCCGGCTGGAATTTTTCTTCTCTTCCGTTCCTTTTAATTATTGTTTTAATCATTAGAACATCTCCTATTTTTTATTTTCTGTTGTAACGGGTTGTTTATATTAAACATAAAGAAATCAATCGTTATAAAATATAGATAATGTAACTACTCCACAAATATACGCTTTATACCCACGAAAGACTTTAAGATAAGATCTTATACGACCGTAATTAAGGACATTGTGAAAAAAGAATTCACACACCTCCCTATCATCCGTAGAGTTAAGGCGTTATACAAAGGCAGGTCTTCTGACTTAGAATCATCGATGCTTCATTCCTTCCCAGTCTACATTAATCAACCAGTGGTATTTATGAAGCATCTCCTCATTACAGCGGCGGGACCGTGCAGGATTCTCACCTGCTTCCCTTTTCAACCAAACTACTAGTGGTCACCCAAATTCAACTATATTTTGTTGTACACAATTCTATCATACACAATATATTGTGTCAACGTGCAGAATTGATTTTTGAAAGAATATATTTTTAATTGATTGGCAAGCGGTAATATTACAGCCATACCTTAATTCAAAGTTATGCCAGATTTACATTTCCAATAGTTTGTTTGCGAGCTTCACAGCACTATAGGCATCTTCAGAATATCCGTCTGCACCAATTTCTTTTGCAAAACTTTCGGTTACAACGGCTCCACCCACCATGATTTTTGCAGCCAAACCTTCTTTTTTAGCCAGTTCTATTACCGTTTTCATTTCCATCATTGTCGTAGTCATCAGTGCTGATAACCCGATTATTTTTGCATTTTTTTCTTTTGCTGCAATTATTATTTCTTCAGCGGACACATCTTTTCCAAGATCACAGACTTCAAACCCATAATTCCTTAACATTAAACCAACGATGTTCTTACCTATATCATGTATATCACCTTTAACTGTGGCAATAACAATTCCAGCCTTGGTCTTTTCTGAGCTGCCGTCTTTTTTCAACAACGGTTCAACATAACTGAAAGCTTCCTTCATAGTCTCTGCACTCTGGATAAGCTGAGGCAAAAAATACTCCTTTTTGTCGTAAAGCTCTCCCACCTTTGTAATTGCAGGTATCAAACAACTGTCAACTACATAAGACGGCTCAAAACCTGCTTTCAAGCCTGCTTCAATATAACTGCGTACATTCTCCTTGTCTCCCTTGACAACAGTATCATAAATTTTCTGTTCCAAACTTAACTCTGCTTTTTTTTCTGCCTCACCAGGTTTTACTTGCGGATTCTTTCCGAAATATTCAATATAACCCAAACTGTTTTTGTCTTTAGCAGTAAGGACATCTCCTGCCATTTTGATACTCATAAGAGTATCGCTGGAAGGATTCATTATTGCCATAGTAAGACCTCTTCCCATTGCCATGGCCAGGAACGCACTATTTACCCAGTTTCTTTCCGGCAGACCGAAGGATACATTTGAAAGTCCCAATATCGAGCCGCACCCGAAAGTATTCGTACACCAATCTATAACCTTTAACGTCTCGATAGCAGCCCTCTGGTCCGAAGAAACAGTCATAACCAGTCCGTCAACAACTATATCGTTCTTTTCATATCCAAACCTAGAAGCCATGTCATACACACCGTTAATGACCTCATATCTTTCCTCGGCAGTTGCAGGTACCCCTTTATCATTTAATGGAAGAAGAATAAACATAGCTCCATACTTTGCTGCCACCGGCAAAAGCTTTTCCACTTTTACCTTCTCGGCAGATATGGAATTAATTAATGCTCTGCCCGGATATATTCTAAGAGCAGCTTCTAACACTTCCGGTGATGATGAATCAAGACACAGTGGAGCCTCTACTATTGGTGTGAGTAGTTCAACTATTTTGACCATTGTCTCTCTCTCATCTATTCCCGGCATTCCTACATTCACATCCAGTACCTTTGCACCCTTTTCGAGCTGTTCTACAGCAAACCGCCTGACCTCGGAGGTTTTCCCCTCTCGGAGCTCCTCCTGAAGCTTCTTCTTTCCGGTAGGATTGATTCTTTCCCCTACCACAACTGTAGGTTGATTAAACCCTACAAAGACAGTACTTCTTGCAGAAGTAACTGCACTTATTTTCTCTGCTTTACATCCAATAGGCTTTAAACCTTCAATATTTTTACTGATCTGCTCAATATATAAAGGCGAAGTGCCGCAACATCCTCCAAAGAGGTTAACACCGCTATTTACAAACTCTTGTGCATATGTACCGTATTCATTAGCATCCATATCAAAGACAGTATTTCCCGCAATCAGTTTTGGAAGTCCGGCATTGGGTTTTGCAAGCAAAGGGACCTTTGCATAGGGCTTCATTGCTTTTATAATCTTTATCATATCCGAAGGCCCAGTCGAACAGTTACAGCCTACAGCATCTGCACCAAGGCTTTGCAGTGTAATTAATGCTGTTATCGGATCGGTACCTGTGAGTGTCTGTGCACTTTCATCAAAGGTCATGCTCACACAAACAGGCAAATCACAACTCTCCTTAACTGCTAAAAGTGCTGCTCTTGCCTCCTGTATATCCATCATAGTCTCAATGACAAAGAAATCTACACCGCCCTCTAAAAGTCCTTTCACCTGCTCCTTGTAAACTTCTACACAGGTCTCAAAAGGCAAGTCTCCAAAGGGTCTGACAAATTGTCCCGTAGGTGCAAGATCTCCGGCAACAAAGCCATTATCTCCAACCGCTTCCTTTGCAAGCTTTGCAAGTCTGGCATTTATCTCTACAGTCTGGTCACCCAAACCGAATTCTGCAAGTTTTATTCTATTACCACCAAAAGTACATGTATATACAGCGTTAGACCCCGCTTTTATATAATCCCTTTGAACACCCATAATAACCTCAGGATTCTCAATGGCCCACTTTTCAGGACACACACCCTTTGGCATTCCTCTTTTTTGAAGCTCTGTTCCGGTTGCTCCATCAAGAATCATTATTTTCTCTTTCAGATAATTTAAAAACTGCGTCTTATTCATCAGAATCAATCCCTTCTATTCCAGCTATTGCAATTACTGACTTTTCAGGTATCAGCATATATCTTTCGGTAATTTCAAGACCAAGTTTCTCTAAACCTAAAGCATCAAAAATCTTTTTTTGATTTATCAGAGGGAGATCCCCGTATCCCGGACTATATCTTGTTCTGGTCAGGCTTTTTCCCTCTCTCCTTATGAGTTTGTTGATAAAGTCCACCATCCAGTTAAGGGCTGCATCCGCAGTCTGTGATGCAACAGAATCAAGAATCAGACCAACTGAAGCATCTCCGCCTTCGACCTCAGGATGTATTTTGTCAGTTATATCCTTACCTACAGTAGCTGCCATTAAGACAACTTCAATACTGTTTTCTAAGAGTTTCGCAAGACTAACACTTTCAAGAAACACACCGTTTTCGAGTTTAACAAAATTTTCACCTTTTTGGACTATCTCATACCTTCCGAACAAACCCTTGGTATTACATAGTAAAATACCTGATTTTATAATCTCATTGAGTTTTTCTCTATATTCATCACTAAAAACCGTAGTTGTCTTTTGATAACCAAGTCTTGTAAGAATCATCCCTTCATTTGGTTTTGAAGGAATATACTCAAAACACTTGATTTTGCTGTTTGCATCCATAATTACCGCATCTCCTGCATTTTACTATTGTAGTAACTATTATATATCAAAACAACAAAAAATCAATCCACTATATATTTAAAGGGTGCATATTTTAATAGTGCACCATATTATGGAAAGGACCTTGCGTAGAGGCTATAGAGAATGTAAACGAAGCGAAGGAATAGTCGAATCACTGTTTGAGCGAAGCGAGTTTGATTCGACCCGTAGCGAGTTCTACATTCTCTTAGGCTCGAAGCTTTAGTCCTTGG
>JAEWSG010000020.1 GCA_023398495.1 Bacillota bacterium | reverse complement strand
TTGCTTAAGTCGAAGTTCCATGACTTTTGAATCCATTAATAAAACCTCCCATACTAAATAGTATCTTTATAAATACTATCAGGTATGGAAGGCTTAAAAAAGACGCTTTTTATTTGCCGCTTACACTTTCACTCCTAAAACAAGAAAATAATCGGTTGAAAAACACATCAAAATACCATCTGCTCTATTACCAAATCCCGAAAATATATTATCATAATATAAAAGAGAAAGAGTCAGTTTTGCTTGACCGCTCAACACTCTTTCTCCTGCTAATATGCTTAGAAAAGTACACCCACAAGATTATGATAAAATTATTTTCTATATTTTGCAAGCTGAATTTTAATAAATTATCCATCAAAGATTTATTTTTAGAGTCGATGAAAGAATTTTCATCTGAAAAGCTTCCATTTATAAAGCTTACCTGTCCTTTTTGTGGTTCAAAAAATCCGAATTGGGCATACCACGACTCATATCCCAGATATCCGGTTGAATTTGTTAATAATGCTCCTGCCAACCATATAAATTAAATATCGACAAAAATGGTTGTTCAATAGAGTATATTCCTAAAGATTTAATATATTGAAAAGGTTATTAACTACACAAAAAATAATTTTATAAGCTGGATTCAAATATATGAGCAATTAGGAGTAAACTACTTGAAGTCATAATAGACTTGCATATATGGGAGAATTCGGTTTATTTGCTAAAACTGACAAAGGTTCTCTGTTAGTTTGAATACATAAAAAAATGAATGTTTATTACATAAAATTTATCATTTCGTGTAAGCACCAATTGATATAATTTGAGTTAGCGGGTTATTTTATGGCAACTTTACAGAAACATGACCTATTTTTATTTTGAACATTTTATGATAATATATAAAATGAGGATTTGTATTAAATATATTTTCAGCATATATTAGGACACTGACGTTTAAAGCAAGTCAGTATTTTTATGTGCTAATAGAAGACTATGAATAAATCTTATTTTCTTTTTTAAAGGGGGAGCTATTAATGCATAAAAAAGTTCAATTTATCTCACTTATTATTTCCTTTGCTCTGTTAATTCAGTTCAATGTTTTGGGATTTACAACATCTCAATCACCAAGTGAAGCATCTTTTAACACATCCAATTCTGTACTTTCAAGTGAGAGAAAATTACAATCAGTAATTGAATCTGGATACTCGACACCATTGTTTACACCAGCAGTAACACCTACACCAACGTCGAGTTACTTTGATGATTACGGGAATACTTTAGATTCCGCATATTTACTGTCTGAGGACACCATATATGGAACTATAATTGACTCAAAAGACAAAGATGTATTTAAGGTTATTCCAGCCTCAGATCAAATGTATGTTTTTTCTCTTAGTCATAATAATGAAGTAAGGTATACATTGTTTGATAGTGATGGGACAGTTATCTGTGATAATGAATCATATAATGGTATTGACTATATTGAGCAATACATGACTAAAAACAAAGTATACTATTTTATGGTTATGTATGCTACATGCAACTCATTCAAAGTTGATTATAATATTTCAGCATTTTCAACTGAAGACGATTATAGTAACAATATGGAGAATGCGATAGAAGTCAAAGTTAACAGTGCCATTAATGGGTACTCAACGTTTAATACGGATGTCGATTACTTATATTTTGTTCCGGAAGCATCCGGTGTGCATGAGTTTAACAAATATGAAAAGGGAAATTACGATAACATCAATTTTAGTGCAGACATATTGGACAGTTCTGGGACAGTTCTGCAAAGCAAAGACAATTACTATAATCTGATTGAAAATGAAAAATACTATATAAGAGTTTCCAATGAAGATTATGCTAACATTTATATTTCATATAGCCTATTAATTAGACCAATACTTGATGATTATTCCAATGATTTTGGAACTGCGAAAAATATTCAATTTGATAATTCTGTATCAGGGACATTAGAATATATATATGATACTGATTGTTTTAGCTTTCAACCTATAGATCAAGGAGTTTATTGCCTTGAAGTACTCTCAAATAATTACCCTGATTTGTGTTATTATTTGAATTTTTTCGATTCCACCGGAAAAGAATTAATTTTTTCATATACAGATCAAAAAGCATACTTGCATGTATTAAGTGGACAGCGTTATTATCTAGAGGTTTCAACAAATCTTAAGGATTCTTATTATTATAATTCTTATCATTATCCTTTTCTGTACTCTTTTAAGATAAACGGACCTATATCAGATGACTATGGTGATACATTCAGTAATTCTGAACCCATAGAGTTGGAACAACCCATAAAAGGGTCTTATGACTATTTTGGAGATTATGACTTTTTTAGTTTTACTGCACCAGCTAAAATCTGTCGCATAGTAACAGATTTTAGCACCTCAATGGTTGAACTTTATAATAGTCCAAATGTACTAATTGCAGAGAGCAAATCTTTTGTAGATCAAACTGCTATTTACTATGATAACTTATCTATAGGAAGGACTTATTATCTTAAGTTAGGAGGTGCTATTTCAGGGAATACTTTCAATACATTTGAGTACAGCTTGATCATAAGTGCCGATGACTTTGGAAATACGTATAAATTGCCACAAGACATCCAACTTAATTCAGGAGTTTCCGGTGCACTAAATTATTCTAGTGATAAGGATGTATTTGCCTTTACACCTCTGATTTCAAGTACTTATTATCTAGACTTTGAATGTACTGATACCCAATGTATACGAGTTGAAAATAGTAATCCTTCTAGCGATTCGTTGGTAGTTGCCGATACTAAAACATCTCCGGGGAATAACTTATTTAAATTTGACCTTGTAGAAGGCATAAAATACTATATTACTATTGAACATCTTAACGGTTCTGAATTAGGTGAGTACTCGCTCAATGTTCATGATTCTTTGTCTCTGCCAACTTCCACAATTACAACTTCCCCTACACCAACAGCAACTCTAACCCCTTCCAAAACTCCATTACCTACATCAGAGTTTGTAAATGGTGATGTAAATGTTGATGGTAATGTAAATTCAATTGATTTTGGTTATATGAGAAAGTATTTACTTGGTCTAATTTCTGAGTTTCCCGGGGGGGAAAAGGGTTTGGCTGCAGCAGATGTTGATAGGAATGGTAGTATTAATTCAATCGACTTTGGACATATGAGGAATTTCTTACTTGGCAAAGGAACAATACCACCAACAATACCAACACCAACAGTAACACCAACAGTAACACCAACAGCAACACCAACAGCAACATTACAAGGTGCAAATGAATTAGATTATCGGTTTGATTTAGCTACCGGAACGATTATAGAATATGTAGGGGCAGGTGGAGATGTAATAATACCAAGCATGATTAAAGGTATAGAAGTAAAAGCTTTAGGTAAAAATGCATTTGCAACATGTAGCGGATTAACGAGTATAGCAATACCAAATAGTGTAACCGTTATAGGTGATGATGCATTCTGTGGATGTAGCGGATTAACAAGTATAACGATACCAGAAGGTGTAACCAGCATAGGTAATAATGCATTCTATGGATGTAGAGGATTAACGAGTATAATGATACCAGAAGGTGTAACCAGCATAGGTAATAATGCATTCTGTGGATGTAGCGGATTAACAAGTTTAACAATGCCAAATAGTGTAACTCGCATAGACGGGGGTGCATTCAGTGGATGTAGCGGATTAACGAGTATAACAATACCAAATAGTGTAACTCACATAGACGGGAGTGCATTCAGTGGATGTAGAGGATTAACGAGCATAACGATACCAGAAGGTGTAACCAGCATAGGAGAGAACGCATTCAGCAACTGTAGCGGATTAACAAGTATAACAATACCAGAAGGTGTGTCTAGCATAGGCGAGGATGCATTCTATGGATGCAGTAGATTAACAAGTATAACAATACCAGAAGGAATAGCTAGAATTGAGGGTTTCACATTCTATGGATGTAGCGGATTAACAAGTATAACAATACCAGATAGTGTAACCAGCATAGGGAATTCTGCATTCTGTAGATGTAGCGGATTAACGAGTATAACAATACCAGAAGGTGTAACCATCATATGGGATTACGCATTCAGCAACTGTAGAGAACTAAGAGATATAATATTTTTAGGCAATCAACCAGAAATGTTTGGCAAATTCACCTTTGAAAATGTGCACCCAGATTTTAAAATTATAGTTTCGGCTACTGCAATAGGATTCGGTAAACCTAAACCATATAATAACGAAACATCTTGGAAATGGACTGATAGTAATCTAGAGTACAATGTAGTTATACTTGAAACAACACCTATTCCTCCTACTACTGAAAATAAAGTAATAGTTTTTGAAGATGAATAATTTGGAACCCCTAGAAATTATCTTGCCTTACATACTGTAATTAATATTAGAACATAAAGAAATAGGTAACATATCGGCACTTGCGAATTTTACTAATTTAACCAGTTTGAAGATGTTTGATAATAAAATAGTCGACATATCTCCACTTGCAAACCTTACTGACTTGATATATTTGGATATGTCTGGCAATCAAATAAGTGACATATCTTCACTTAGTAGTCTTATAAATTTGAAAGATTTACTTTTAGAGTTCAATCAAATAAGTGATATTTCATCACTTAGAAATCTTAAAAATTTGAAAAGATTATCTTTAAGTTCCAATCAAATAACCGATATTTCAGTTGTTAATAATCTTAACCTGAAATATTTGGGATTAGCTGTTAACCAAATAAGCATCATTGGCTTACAAAATCATACTTATTTAGAATGGATAGATTTTGCTGAAAATCCAATTAACACGCTCAATTTAGACAATTTACCTAATTTGCAGAATATTACAGTAAATTAAAACCGTTATTCACAAGGGGTTGGAGTTAGGTTGTTTACGATAACCAAATAAGAAATGTAACACTAAATAATTTACCTAAGTTAAGAGAATTAGACTTTAATAATTGCCAAATAAGTAGTATAAAATATAAAACTAAGTAATTTACCAACGTTAATTGGTAAGTGCTTCAAAAAATAACATCATTAGCTTATCTCAATGATCGTTATATAGCTAGACGTCATCTTTTGAAGCACTTACCGAATATAATGAGAACAGTGTGCAAATAAAGACCTATGATGCATTGGACAATATGACCGGCTACACCTATGACAAAAATAACAGACTGGTAAGCACCATGGATCCGGGCCTGAACCAAAGTCTACATCAACGCCAACCCCGACTCCAACACCCTAAATATGTGAATCTTCTCCTGTTGTTAAGTGGCAGAGAATAATATCCAAAAATCTACGTAAGAAGGATGTGATATTTGTGTCTAATAAAAAAAGAAAAATAACTAAATGGATAGTGCCAATAATACTATTAATAGTAATGATTTTTTCAATTACATCTATTTTGAACCGACTAGTTTATAATATAGGCAATTGTGATTTATTTATTAATGTAGATACTGATTTTGTAGCAGACTATTCAACTATTACTAAGGAATATAAAACTAGCGATGGAAGTTCCGTACAGTGGTTTAACAGGTTAAAAGAACGCCAGAATCTGGCAGATTATATGAAGGCAAATAATTTAAGAATTATGCCTGATGTATATGAGATTAAGAGATATGCAAGTTTTGAGGAAATAAAAGAGATACTTGTATTTAAAAAAATAGAATAAATATAGGTAAGCGCTGGAATACCATACGTAGTATTAAAAAGGCAGCTCCACTTAAAAAATTTGGAGCTGCCTTTTTAATAAAATCCTTCTTTTGCAATCTTTCTGATATAGTTAGTAAACCGGTAAACCATCCGTACTGGTATAAATACGGGGCTGTTGCAATTACGATTTATAATCGTAGTACAACGCCCCATTTCTATAATGATAGTGAAATATTTTAACCAAAATATTATATTCTTTTTCTTGCTTTTGAAAAAAGAGTATAGCAAATAAAGC
>JAEWSG010000014.1 GCA_023398495.1 Bacillota bacterium | reverse complement strand
AGATACGTTTCCTGCCGCATCCTTAGCTCTTGCTTCGACAGTTCCGTTATCGTCCATAATTATTTTGCCGTCTTTTGCTGCATCGGCAAAATCCACCCAGTCTCCGCCATTTACTCTGACTTCTTTTTCTTCAGCGTCAGCAGGATAGTCTATTGTCACTTCTACCGCCTTGTTTGTCGGTGTTGTCGGATTCTGTTCAAGTGTTGGTGCATCTGGTGCAACTGTATCAACTATAAAATCAGTCTCGGCAGGAATGGATCTTTCTCCTCTTTTATCGACAGCCCACACATATAAACTATGAGCACCGTCTGCCAAGCCAGATGATGTAATATCAATTGACCCATTAATACTTTGCTCTGTTCCGTCAGCTGTTACTGCACTTATGTAAGGTGAACCTTTAGTAGTTCCGGTATAAGTATCAAAAGTATAATAAACATTTAGTACGTCACCAATGTTTTCATCTTTAACATATCCTTTGATGCCAATTATGTCTTTTACAGCATCAGCGTTTTTTGGTGAACTAAGAGAAATCTCAGGAATAACATTTAATGTATAAGTATAAGTAACTGTGTACCTGTAAAATTTACAATCCGGTTTTGTTACACTTCCCGAATACTCAGCCCAATATGTATCGTTTTCTTTATCGTAACCCGAAGCAATTTTTACGAGGTCACCAACGTAACCATTGCCATCATCGTATTTTCTCTTTTCCGGAAATTCTGTATATTCGCCAACAACTCTCTCTGTTGATGTAACAGATTTTGTATGTGGACCTATTCTCGAAGGTTCACCATCAAATACTGTTATGGTAATCTCATCCCCCTCAATTTCAGGCTTAACTTTTCCAGTATTTACAGAAATATTGGAAATACTGAAGATTCCCTTAATTTTATAGACAGCTTTTTGTTTTTGATTCAAACTCTCCGAAAAATTGACTGTTACTGTGGTCGGTGTTACATCGGCTAGTACAAATACTACATCCTGGCAAATCATTGAAATTAGTAAACATAAAGATACAATGAACGCCAACATTTTGCTAAACTTCATTTTTTGCATCTTGTTATACCCCCCGTCCTTTTTCGTTGTAATTATGGATAATACTGGATTCAGTTCATTATCCTATTTAATATTACACAATTATCTTGATAATTACAACTAAAAAACTTAAGAATATTCGACAACAAAAAGCACGTTCAATATAAATCTCAAAAATGAATTTATTTTAAACGCACTCTGATAACATCATGTTTACATAAGTTTTTAAGAATAATTTGTTACACGTCAACACTAGTGCTTTTGAACATAATTCATTTCTAGAAATGAATTATACAAAATGCACATCCTATGATTTGTTAATCAGCACTAGCAGATCTGGACTTGGCATATTTCCACTTTTCTGAGCGATATCGCATATACACGATTGCTGCCCTCATATATTGATCAAGCACGAGAGCTACCCATGCTCCAATAATACCCCAGTGTAATACAGCAACTAGGATGTATGCAAGAAACACCCTGAAAATCCATGTCCCAAAAATAGAAGCATATAGCGGATACATAGTATCCCCTGCTCCTCTAAGTGCTCCTGCAAGTGAAAGTTGCGTTGATTGACCAGGTTGAGAAAGAGCCATTATTTTAAGAATAACGGCTGACATAGCAGCTACGGTAAGATCTTTTGTGTATAATTTAGCCAATTGGTAAGAAAACAAGATAAATACAACTCCCATAATACAAGCAACACCCATAGCCATGTGATGGATGATATCTGCATACTTTTTAGCCATATCCCCATCGTTTGCCCCAAGACTTTGTCCAACCAAAGTTGTAGCTGCAACACCAAAAGCCATACTTGGCGAAAACGTTAATCCACATATACTAAGTCCTATCTGATGAGCTGCAAATGCTATTGTACCCAGGCCCGAAACTGTGCGTGCGAAAAACATCAAACCACTCTGAACAATAAATTGTTCAAATGCAGATGGCAAACCAATGGAGAATACCTCTTTTATTATGCTTGTATCAAATCTGTAATTCCCTTTTATCTTCATCGATATAACAGATTTGTTTAAGTGAAAAACAACACATAATCCTATTGTACAGGCTACAACCCTTGATATAGTAGTGGATAATGCCGCTCCTGCCACACCCATTTTGGGAACCCCTAATTTACCATATATCAGAATATAATTTGCGATTACATTTAAAAAGTTACTTCCTATATTGTAAAACATAGGTATCTTGGTTTCTCCAGCCCCCCTAAGTGCTGCTGTTATACCCATTGTAACTGCCTGAAAAAACAACCCGGAAGATATGATCTGAAAGTATACGGTTGCATCTTTTATTGTGTCAGCCTTTGCACCCATAAACTCCACTGTTTGGTTGGCAAACATTACTCCTATAAGGCTCAAAGCCATACCTAGAATAGCATTTAACATGATAATTTGCCTGGTCACCAAACGAGCCTTCTTAATATTGTTAGCTCCTATGTTCCAGGCCACTAGAGTAGTTGTACCAATATTAACTGCCCCAAACACTGCCATCAGCACCAAAAATGGCTGGTTGGCAAGCCCTACTGAAGTTATTGCAGCTGAACTAAGCTGTCCTACCATGATCATGTCCACCATCCCAAATAAGGTTGACATAACCAATTCAATGAATGCAGGCAATGTTATGGAAATTGCCTCTCGACGCATATCTAAGAAATCCCTTTGATTTGATAGCAACTTCGAATACCTTCTTTCATTTGGTGTTTTATAAAATCATATTGTTAAATTTTATTATGTTGATTAAAAAAACACTTCCTGTATTGTGGTCTTCATTCTATATGCACTTTAGATTTGCAGAAAAGAAAAAAATAATAATAACAATATTATACTCTTATGGGTCTCCAACTTCAAACTTTTATTTCTGGAAACCACTTATGTGCATTCAACCCTTACATTCCACATTTGATAATAATATACAATTCAAAAACCGCCAACATCAGAGTAAGTTACAATTGTATGTCCTAATCATCTCTGATAAAATATGTTTTAAAGTAACAGTACTGAATTAAAAATTTTTAACTCTACGGAGCGTTTATTGATAAATTTCATAAAAAAAGTATACTGAAATTATGGAGGAGATAATAAATGGATTGCAGTAAAGTAGGAAATTTGATCTGTTCCCTGCGAAAAGAAAAAGGTATGACACAAAGGCAGCTTGCAGATGCCATGAATATCAGCGATAAAACCATAAGTAAGTGGGAGCGTGGACTCGGTTGCCCTGATGTTTCTCTGTTGCCGGAATTATCTTCTCTCCTGGGCGTAGATATTGAAAAAATACTTTCGGGTGAATTAAACCCAAATGATTATGAAGGAGGTAATATGAAAAAGATAAAATTCTTTGTCTGCAGCGAATGTGGCAATATAATCAGCAGTACGGGTGAAGCCTCAGTTTCCTGCTGTGGCAGAAAACTGGAACCTCTAGAAGCCGTCAAGGCAGATGAAAATCATTCCCTGCAGGTTGAAACAATAGAGTACGAGTGGTTTATTACAAGCGAACATGCTATGAGTAAAGAGCATTACATTTCCTTTATAGCTTTTGTAACAGGAGACAAATTGTTTATGGCAAAACAATATCCAGAATGGAACATTCAATTACGTTTCCAGAAATTCGGCCATGGTAAACTTTTTAGCTATTGCACAAAACATGGTTTGCTTTATCAGTTGATTTAAAAAAATAAAGGGGCTGTTGCAATTACGATTTATAATCGTAGTACAACGCCCCATTTCTATAATGATAGTGAAATATTTTAACCAAAATATTATATTCTTTTTCTTGCTTTTGAAAAAAGAGTATAGCAAATAAAGC
>JAEWSG010000248.1 GCA_023398495.1 Bacillota bacterium | reverse complement strand
TCCTGTGTAAGGGCTTGTGCCTTTGATGCAATTCATATTGTAAACGGTATTGCTTATGTGGATAAGGAAAAGTGTACCGGATGCAGCAGCTGTATGGTGCAGTGTCCAAATCACCTGATTGAAATGGTACCATATCAAGCAAGACATTTGGTTGGCTGTAGCTCCTTGGACAAAGGAAAGGATGTAAAGGCAGCATGTGCTGCAGGCTGCATTGGCTGTAAGCTCTGTGTAAAGGCCTGTGAGTTTGATGCAATCCATGTTGATAATAATTTGGCGTACATTGACTACAGTAAATGTACTAATTGTGGTAAATGTGCAGCCGTATGTCCTGTTAAAGTAATTCAAGTGGAGCGGGCTTTTGAGCAGACAGCTGAAATGAATACGAAATTAGCATAAATATTAGTTAATGGAGACACCAAAAGGTGCATGATTGATGAACACGGATGTTTATCAGATGCACCTTTTTTAGGTAGAATGGCATGGGACAACATGAAAGATAGCTCTTGAATATTTATAACTCACGTTTGACAGTTGAACGAGCAAAAAAGTCTGGGAAGCCGCATAAACAGTGCGTTCCAGACTTTTCTTTTGTTGAAAAAAGTGCGTACTTTTTTTTATTTTTTTGTATCCTTAAAAATTTTTTTCATCTGTTTGGTAGTTACTATCTGATAATCCGTTCTAAAACCAAATGCTTCATGCAGTGCATCTGTAAAATCTGTTCTTGTGTAGGTAGGAATGTATCCCTCCCCTGGGATAGAGTAGAAGTTCATGTCCCTGAGCTGTCTAATGATTTCGGAACTTGTAAACTTTTCTTTTAGGCGTTTTTCCAAGTATCTATAGATGGTTAATGACAGGAAACAGGTTGTAAAATGTGCTTTAATCCTATCATCACGACTTAAGTATACCGGTCTTGCTTTAAAATCTGTCTTCAGTAAACGGAAGCATTCTTCGATTTCCCAACGTTTATGATTTATCTTTGTAATAGCCGGAGCCTCATCTTCAAGGTTGGTGCAAACGGCATAAAAACCATCGAAAGCTTCTTCTTTCGAAATCACGTCTTCATCAAGACTGTACACTTCTTTTTTAGCTATTTCCCCATCCTTCGTTACGTTAGTCTTGGAAATGAATCTCTTATAATCGTTCGAACGGTTCTTTTTTAGGTTGGAAGAGTTTGTTTCTAGAAGCTTCGTAGCACGTTCAATCTGTCTATTGCGGATGTGTCGCTGATATTCCTTGTATTTAAGGGAATAAGTAACGATTAACTTCTGCTCCAGGCCATCTTCGGTGATCCATCGTTCTTTATAAAACGTGCAATTTCTGTATTTTTCCGCTGTTTCTTCTGATTTTTCAATATCACGGATATCAAATGTCCCAGAGAACCCTTCTAGATGCCATCCGTTAGTCGCTAGTGCCCATTCCTTTAGATGCTTTTTCAGTTTTTTAACAGACTGAGTGGTAATAAATGCACGTTCTCCAAGGTTGTTGAATTTGCGGTTATCCGTAGAAGAAAGTCCTGCATCGGTACATACAACAAATTTAGCAAGAGAGAAGTCTTCAATTATCTTTTTCTCTAGAGGTTGTAGAGTTTGCTGTTCATTTGTGTTACCTTCATGGATGCTGAAAGCAAGAGGGATTCCATCGCCATCCATGAATAAGCCCATTTCCACGATAGGATTAGGTCTGTGCTCTTTGGATGGTCCATACTGCTTAATTCCGTCTTCTTCCTCAATCTCGAAAAAGTAGTTGGTGCAGTCGTAGTAAAGAATCTTATCATTACGTCTAGAAATAGTAAGACTATTTTTGTAGAGCTCAGACTGAATAAAATCAGATTCATTGGAAATGACTTCTAAAGCACGGTAAATGTGCTGAAGCTCAAAATCAGGCTGTTCCAGAAGGGTTCTGGAGAGTTGGAAGGTATTGAGCTTGGATGAAGGGAAAAGGATTCTTCCGTAAATCAGTCTAGAAAGAATGGAATCAAGGTTGAAAGTAAACTTATGCTTAGCGGATATATCTTTGCAAATCTGGTTCAGTTTCAGCTGATGATACAACTGCTGGAGAAAGAGATAGCCTCCATTAAATGAATGTATTTCATTCTTTGCAATTAATTCCGTCTGTTTGAAAGGTACAAGCACCTTACGCACTTCTTCCTTTTCTTTTTCATTCAACTGTTTTATATAATTATTAGCCCATACATAGGGATCTGCACCATTAAGTTTTTCTCTAAGTTCTGCTTCTGTACCAAGCTTTTCAACAATCTTGGACGTATTTGATTGTGTCTTACTATTATAAACAGATTTGATTACGTAAAGTGATGCTGCGTTTTTAGATTTGGTTACCTTGAGTCTCATTAAATATCCCTCCTTCTCCTCATATTATACCACAGTACGATAAAGTACGCTAGTGTAAAGTGGAAGAATTGACAAAAAAAATAAGCCTTTTCAAGGCTTGAGGAGATTTTTTGATTATGCAACTGTCAAAGACCCGTGATCTTTTAGCAGCGGAAGTGGACTTCTTTAGTATAGGAACCAATGATTTGACTCAGTATACATTAGCCATTGACAGGCAGAATCCGAAATTAGATGACATCTATGATGCTCATCATCCAGCGATTCTTAGAATGATACGGATGGTAATTGAGAATGGCCATAAGAGTGGGTGCTGGGTAGGTATTTGCGGTGAGTTAGGCTCTGATGCTACGCTAATTGAGGAATTTCTTAGAATGGGATTGGATGAAGTATCAGTCTCACCTAATCAGATCCTAGCTTTAAGAGATAAGGTAAGAAGTATAGATTTAAGGAAGACGAATTAAGAGTTAAGTAAAGAATTCAAATTTGTCTTTTGGGTATTGCATATTAAACATTCCTATGCTATACTTATTAAGCTGTTTATTAGATTGGAAGTATTCTGACCAATAGATAACGAAATGATTGTAAAGAGGTGAAATCATGAAAGAAGGAATCCATCCCAAATATCATCAGGCTAAGGTTGTTTGCAACTGCGGTAACGAATTTGTAACAGGATCCACC
>JAEWSG010000247.1 GCA_023398495.1 Bacillota bacterium | reverse complement strand
GTTCAACCGGACCGGGACCCCCGCGATGACCGTCGGAGGGACGGGCGACCTCTTAGCCGGCGTCGCCGGTGCGCTCTTCTGCCACCTCCCGGCGTTTGACGCCGCCTGCGTCGCCGCGTACGTCTGCGGCAGGGCCGGGATGCGGGCGGCAGAAGGGCGGGGGAATGGTATGATCGCGACCGACATCCTCGACTGCATCCCCGGCGAACTCTTCGGCCGGGACCCCCCGGAGTGACCACCCTCGATACGCCCTCTTTTATCCCGCGAGGAAAAAGATCTCCTGATACCATGAGCGAGTCCGGCGAACACGACAGGACCCCGGTCTTCACCCACATCGAGAACGACCGGGCACAGATGGTGGATATATCGGGAAAGACCGAGGTCACCCGCGAAGCGGTCGCGAGCGGGCGGATCTACCTCCGCGGCGAGACCCTCCGGGCCATCCGGGAAGGAACCACGGTCAAGGGCAACGTTTTAGCCACCGCACGCGTGGCCGCCACCCTTGCGGTGAAGGATACCCCGCGCCTCATCCCCATGTGCCACCCCATACCGCTTGCCGGCATCACCATCGACTTTGAGGAAGGCGAGGGCTATATCGAGGCGACCGCCCGCGTCAAGTCCTACGGGAGGACGGGCGTCGAGATGGAGGCGCTCACCGGCGTCTCGGTCGCCCTCCTCACCGTCTGGGATATGGTCAAATCGGCCGAGAAGGACGAGAACGGGCAGTATCCCGTCACCCGGATGGATGCCATCCACGTCGTCGAGAAGCGCAAAGGGGTCTAGAACTTCCGGCGGTCACGAGGGCCACGGGGGGAATCCTTTATCTGGACTCTCGTCGACCTGTTAGGAACCACGGGATACGTCCCGGAAAAGGAATGTGGCGGAAACGCTGAACCTGAGGTGATTAAAAGCATGGCAAAGTCAATGTATGCCTACGTTCGTGAGGCATGGAAGCGGCCCGACAGGTCCGAGGTAAAGGGCCTCCTCTGGGAGCGTCTCCAGGTATGGCGGCGCGAGGGGAGCATCGTGCGCGTGGAGCACCCGACCCGGATCGACCGGGCCCGCTCGCTCGGCTACAAGGCAAAGCAGGGTATCGCCGTTGCGCGGGTCAAGATCCGCCGCGGCGGTCGCAGGAAGCCCCGGTACATCCGCGGCCGCAGGTCCGCACGCATGGGCATGCGCCGGACGACCCCGGGCAAGAGCCTGCAGCGGATGGCCGAGGAGCGTGCATCCCGCAAGTTCCCGAACATGGAGGTCTTAAACTCCTACTGGGTCGGCGAGGACGGACGGTCCAAGTGGTATGAGGTCATCTTGGTCGACGGGCACCACCCCTCGATCCGGAGCGACCGCAACCTCGCGTGGATCGCCAACCCGGTCCACCGGGGCAGGGCAGAGCGCGGCAAGACCTCTGCCGGCATGAAGGGGCGCGGGATGCGGACGCGCGGACGCGGGACCGAGAAGACCCGCCCGAGCATCCGCTCCAACGCGAACCGCGGGAAATAAATATTCCTTTTTTTCTTACGGCTACCCACGATGAAGATCACAGACGCCTGTGTGTATCCCTATCCTGCCGGCGACTCTACTCCGGCACGGATGGCGTTCGAGGCTCGCGATCTCGGGTTTGACAGCATCGTCGTCGCCGGCGGCGGCGTGCGCCCGTCTGCCGGGCCGGAGGTTCTCCGGGGCGCCGTGATCGGTGCAGCGTCGATAAAAGATGTCCTCAAACAGGTGCGCGACCCCGCTGTCCGGCGGGCCGACGTGGTCTCCGTCAACGCACGGGAGATCGCCTTCAACCGGGCCGTCGTCTCGATAAAGGAGATCCGGATCGTCCGGGGCATCCACGCCACCCAGCGGAACGCCTTCGATCATGTCGCCGCACGCACAGCGGCGGAGCGCGGTGTGGCGGTCGATATCTCGCTCGCCCCTATCGTCATGCTCCGCGGGACGAGGCGGCAGAGAGCGCTCCAGCGCTACGCGGACATCCTCTCGCTCCAGCGGCGCTACGGCTTTCCGCTGACGATCTCCTCTGACGCCCGCTCGATCCTCGATCAGCGGTCGGTCCGCGACGTCCGGGGCCTCTGCGCGCTCTTCGGGATGACCGGGGCGGAAGTGAGCGAAGCTCTCGCGTCCGTGGGGAGGCTCGTTACGCCCGACCAGCTGGTGAGGGTGGTCGAATGAAGCCGAGACCCCCCGCGATGCGGACGAAGCGGCGCTACATCCTGGTGCGGATCCACCCCTACGGGATGGTCGCCGACCAGAAGCAGGTCTACCTCTCGGTCATCGAGGCCGCGACATCCCTTCTCGGGGACGCCGCTGTCGGGCTTGCACAGCCTGCGGTGGTCTTCTGCGACGGGGGATATGCCGTTGTGCGGTGCCGGCGGGGGAGCGAGGCTGACGTTGCCACCGCCCTTGCAACGGTCACCACGATCGCCGATAGGCGGGCAGCGCTCAGGACGGTCGCCGTCTCCGGGACCATCCATGCACTGCGCCGGCGCATGAAACCGATCCGGCCCGCCCCCGATCCGGGGGAGACGGCGGTCGGGGACGATTGTTTCACGGTGTACCGCTATCCCCGTCAAAAAGTTGATTTGGTTGAAAAGGGTATTAAGCATCAGAAGTTATTGTTTTTCACCGAAGCTGATTTGGAGGAACGCTAATGCAACCACAATATCAAATGGGATATGACCGGGCGATCACGGTGTTCAGCCCGGACGGAAGGCTCTATCAGGTTGAATACGCCAGAGAAGCGGTGAAACGGGGCACGACGGCCGTAGGGATAAAATGCAGCGAAGGCGTCGTGCTGATCGTCGACAAGAGGGTGACCTCCCGTCTCCTCGAGCCGGTCTCCATCGAGAAGATCTTCAAGATCGATTCGCACATCGGCGTAGCGTCCTCCGGCCTCGTCGGCGATGCGCGGTCCCTCGTCGACAGGGCGCGGGTCGAGTCCCAGATCAACCGAGTCTCGTATAACGAGCCGATCAATGTCGAGATCCTTGCAAAGAAACTCTGCGACCACATGCAGACCTATACTCAGTTCGGCGGTGCACGCCCCTACGGGACCGCTCTCCTGATCGCGGGTATCAGCGACGGGGAAGCCCGGCTCTTTGAGACCGATCCGAGCGGCACGCTGCTCGAGTACAAGGCGACCGGGATCGGCACGGGCCGGCCTGCGGTCATGAAGGTCTTCGAGGA